>JAZRCR010000062.1:0-5070 GCA_045659805.1 Acetatifactor sp. | reverse complement strand
TAGCACCTATTTCTAAGTGTTATCCCCCGGTATAGGGCAGGTTACCCACGCGTTACTCACCCGTCCGCCACTAACTTTTAAATCACTAGGTTTCATCAAAAGTCCGTTCGACTTGCATGTGTTAGGCACGCCGCCAGCGTGCATCCTGAGCCAGGATCAAACTCTCATGTTTTAAGTTTGCCTGCCAGTTTCTTCTGGCTTTTGTTCATTCTTAAGATCTTGCAATCCTATCCTGAACTTACTGTGTTTGGGTTGTGACTTTTTAAAGTCACTCTTTGATACGATTCTTCGCATCTCTCTGAATTCTTCCAGAGTTGTTCTCTTGGAATTTTCAGGGTTGCATTACTGTTTATTTGTCAAGGTACTTTGCGCTGCTGTTTTTCGCAGCAACTCTGTTATAATATCACAGAGTTTTTGCTTTGTCAACAACTTTTTAAATCTTTTTTCCACCAAAAAACAACAATTTGTCGTGCGGTGGATTTTTATTATAACACCACGTTTTTTTATCTGTCAAGCAATACTTGAAAATAATCAGAAATTAATTTTTCCAAGAATTCCCTCGACCCACATTGCCAGCGGATTATATTCATAAATCCATGATAACACGGGATTTTCCGCCGTATACTCCATAACCTTCTGTCCGAATCCGCCCAAACCGGCTTTCATGATCAGCAGATATAACATCCATAGAATCACTACAACTTCCAGGACACCTGCTACCATTCCAAGCAGTTTATCGACCCAACTGATCACAGGAAGCTTTGATATCATCTTTGCGGAAAAAAAGACGATACCAA
The DNA here is from genome assembly GCA_045659805.1 of Acetatifactor sp. Taxonomy (GTDB): domain Bacteria; phylum Bacillota; class Clostridia; order Lachnospirales; family Lachnospiraceae; genus Acetatifactor. Next base: position 4,273 of record JAZRCR010000062.1, on the reverse strand, counting down.
GGAGATGATGAATAATACCTACCACAACCACAAGGAGCACTGCGATCACCACTCCCAGAATCTCCTTTTCCATGTAGCTCTGCAGACCCTTGACAATGAGGGTCGCAACAGCACACAGTATAATCAGTGAGACAAAGGAGACGATTTCCTTGACCATTCCTCTTTTAAATCCTTGAGAAATCTTCCAGACCAAAACGATAAGAACTATGATTGCCATTATATTCATTTCTATTCCTCCTGTGTATAGGTTATTTCAACCGGATGGTATCAAGAGAATCAGGCGTTACGAGCAGATATCTGTACGCTGTTTTCAGCGGTATTATCTTCCTCACGGATTTGCTGAAGGTTCCTCTGTACTTTTCTTCCCCGTCCAGATCCATAATCTGACACTCTCCGTCATTGTGTACAATAAAGGAATCCTTTGCAAAGATCACATCGGTGTATTCTATGTCAAACGGGTAAGTGCCCACCTGTTCCCCTTCTGCACTATATACATTCATCTCATAAAGGGAAGTTCCCGTTTCAGAATAAAACACCAGCCCCACATAATCTTCATTATAAAAAATGGCTTTCACTTTATCATCATACGAAAACTCAGCTTTCAATACCGGCTTCTGACTTCCTTTATAGATCATAAGTCTGCTGTCGCCTGCGGCAAAGGACGTCTGATCATTCATAAAACGGACATAAGGGATCAAAACATCCTTATATTCATACGCACTCACCATGTAATCGGTACTGTTGGCACCGACCGGTCCTAAATTATAAAAAACCACATTATTTTTCTGAACCCCCGCATCCAGATACATATAAGATATCTGCATCAGCTCGCCGTTGGGTGACAGGCTCACAGACATGGGATATCCGCTGCCGGACATGGTTGCCTGTCCTTCAAACAGCACTTCTCCTTTGGCGGAGTATGTATTGTAATGAGTCACACCTGTTTGGGCCATAACAACCACCACCCTGCCTTCTGCCGATGCCGAAACACTCCTGATAGGCAGATTGGTGGAAAAGCTTCCCAGGATTTCCTTGGAGCTGACCACATATACGTCCCGCCCGTTGTAGGCAGCGATCACAGCCACATCCTGGCAGATATCGATCAAAACGTCCTGAATCTCGTAGGTCTGATTCCACAGAACATTTCCTTTTGTATCAGTACAATGAGCACCGTCCTTGCTATATGTAAGCACAGTGTTGCCAAACCTGACGTCCACAGCATTCCTGGATGTCTGCCGCTCCTGTGAGGACACAATATCATAAGAAGTATAAATATGATTGTTATACTGTACCGCGATCAATGTAATCAGGACACCCACAATCAGGACTGCCACAGCGATCTTCAGGGCACCGTTTAGCCGGTGCTTCCTGATCTTGTCGCGATAATCTTCAGCAGACTGCGTGCGCTTCTGCGGCCGGAATTGGCTGTGACTCTGCAGGCGCTTCTGCCTTTCTTTATTGTAATTTCGTATTTCCGCCATTATCTACCTCTTGTCGGGTGTTGGATAAATGTTGCCTGTCTCTGTTCTGTACGCACATTATACCACAAATTTGCATTTAAGGAAGCATAATTTTTTGACCATACTTAATGGAATCGGGATTTTTGATGCCGTTATATTCACAGATTTCCTGTACTTTGGCATCCGTACCGTAGATCTTAAGGCAAATGCCCGTAAGTGTATCTCCCTTTTGGATCGTATAAGCAACCGGTGCCGAAGCAGGTACATCCGGTTCCTGAGAAGACTCTGGTGAGGGTTCTTGAGATGGTTCCTGCGAGGGTTGCTGCGCTGATTCCTCCATAGGCTGCTGTTCCGGCTGGTTTGCTTCTTCCGCAGAATCCTGTGTGGATTCTTCCGTCTCTTTCGTCTCCTCAATGGATTCGGTCTCCTGCGTTGCGGAATTCTCCTGTCGGATCGCCTCCGTCAACTTATCTTCTGCCACCAGAGTGCTGTTTTGCCCCACTGCGTCCTGTTCCTGCTCTGAATCAGGTATCTTCTGCTCTTTGAATTCTGCTATCAGCCGTCCGGCAGCGGTCTGGATGCTTTCCCACTGATAAGAATCACTCAGTGTTGCCACTCCCAGAATGCAAAGTAACAAAAACATTCCCACAGCCGCCAGCTTCATTCTCTTCAACGCACTTTCGCTGCCCTTAACCACCTTGACCCTTGTTGCTTTTCTCCCGGTCTGCACCGCCCTTGCCGTCCGCCTTTGGGCACGCCCGTACGAAGCATTCACCGTATTGCCTGAATACGTTTCCTCAGCACTCTCTTCCTGTTCGTTCCGATACCGTGCACGCCGCTCCTCCTGCCGTTGTCTGACTTTCTCGTATTTTTCCTGATCCACGACCTCCGGCGCTGCTTCTTCCTTGCGGGAATCCAGCATATAGGCCAGCATTGTGTCATTTTTTTCGTAAAAGCAGGCATAACCTTTGACATATCTGCAATTGCCCTGTTCACAAATATGGAAGCCCTCCACCATTTCGCCGTTCATGATGCGGTATCCCAAAAACTTGTACTCCGGAAAATATCTCTTACGGAGCCTGTCAATCTCCTGAAGCTGCGCCTGTGACAGATGGCGCACCTCCTTTTCTATGGAATTGACTTTTCCCGCCCCGTACAAAAACAGGTAAGATACCTGGTCCTCTTCCTTGCGTATTCCGTACAGCGCCACCGCGATATTGTGATTCTCAGCCTGTCTGTTCATTTGTTTTATGTATGAGATCACATAATCCTCTGCATAAACCTTACAGTGCCTGTCCGCTTCTCCTATCTGTGTAATATTTTTCGGTAATTCCATATAAAAACACCTCCCACACCGTTTCTTTCAATATAACACCGGTGCGGCAGGTATTTTATCATTCTTTGTCGTGATATATAGAGAACCTTTCGACATTTTCCGCAAGGGATGTATCAGCTGCGTGAATGGATGTAAATGTTCTTCGTATCAAGGCACGCTCCCGCTCCGTGAAAAAGCGTAGCGGACGCTAAACTCAAGGCGGAAGCCTCGCTTCCCCTTTCGTTAAGCGCCGACGTTTTTCAAGGGCCTTTTATACGAAGAACATTTACATCCATTCACGCAGTTGAAATTTACTTGCGGAAAATATCTTACTATAATTCTACTCTGCCGTCCAAAGCACGGAGCAGGGTAACTTCATCAATGTACTCAAGGTCGCCCCCTACGGGAACACCGCTGGCGATCCTGGTCACTTTGACTCCGGTCGGCTTGATCAGCTTGCTGATGTACATTGCTGTGGTCTCACCCTCCAGACTGGAGTTGGTGGCAATGATCACTTCCTCCACATCATCCTTCAGGCGCGCGATCAGCTCCTTCAGCTTGATATCACCCGGGCCGATCCCCAGCATGGGGGATATTGCGCCGTGCAGCACATGATAGACACCTTCGTATTTGCCGGTCTTCTCATATGCTGTCAGATCTCTGGTATTCTCAACCACCATGATCATCCTGTGGTTGCGGTTCTCATTGGCGCAGACCGGACAAACATCCTTGTCTGTCAGGGTAAAGCACTGACTGCAGTAGCGCACATTGGACTTAGCCTCCATAATGGCGTTGGCCAGTCTGTTCACCTTATCCCTTGGCATATTGATCAGGTGAAACGCAAGGCGCTGGGCAGACTTGCTGCCGATACCCGGAAGGGCCGCCAATTCTTCTATCAATTTGTTAATATGTCCGCTGTAAAGCTCCATCAGAAGCCAAAGCCTCCTCCCAGACCGCCTGTCATTTTGCCCATCAATGCCGTATTTGCTTCCTCAGCCTGTCTGAGAGCCTCATTGGTAGCAGCCACGATCAGATCCTGCAGCATCACGATATCATCGGGATCCACAACTTCCTCTGACAGCTTGACACGTACAACCTCTTTCTTACCGGTGACAGTCACCTCCACTGCACCGCCGCCTGCAGCTGCAGTAAACTCCTTTGTCTCCAGTTCCTTCTGTCCTTCCTCCATCTGACGCTGCATCCTTTGTGCCTGTTTCATCAGATTGTTCATATTGCCGGGCATTGCTCCACCGGGAAATCCTCCACGTTTTGCCATATCTTTACCTCCAAATGATATCTCTGCAGTAGGTTACTGCACACTTTCTTAACTATACACCAAGGCGTCTCCGCCCGCAAGTCTATTCTTCTTCCTCAATCTCCATGTGAATCACTTTTGCCAAATCCACATAGTTGTCTTCAAATTCCTTTTTATTATTTACTGTCTGCACAGTAACCTCTATCTCCTTGCCGGAAAAATCAAAGTCGGAGGCCAAGCGGT
>JAZRCR010000061.1:0-11886 GCA_045659805.1 Acetatifactor sp. | reverse complement strand
CGCAGCGGTCGGCCCGGCGGCATCCTTACATATCCGCAAGAAAAGTTTGCGCATACGGGAGAAGATAATATGGGGAAAAAATATCTGAAGATTCTGAGGGTCTTATTAAGGGATCCTGAAGATGCAATTCGGGAGCAGTCGCATAGAATTGCTGAAAAGTTCCGGGGAGAGCTGAGAGTGGAAGTAATGACCGTGCAGCAGACCGGTCGGATGTTGGAGCAGTCAGATCGGATGAAAAATGACGTTGAGCATAGCAAAAAAAAGGAAGCTGCTTTGGGCGGAATCCTGTGGCTGACGGATAGTGCAGATCTGGCTGAGGCATTAGCAGGGAGTGGACATGCGGTGATGGCCTGGCTGCATGAAGGAAACCGGAAATGTTGTTTTGCAAATATCCGGTATGCGATAGAGGATCCGGAGGAGGCGGACGGGGGATTTTACGATAACATTTATCGCAGATTTGCGGGGATTCCGTGGGAAATTGCCGAAACAGAAAGGTGTATTATCCGGGAGACCACTGTGCATGATGTGGATGACTTTATCAGGATTTACCGGGAGCCGGAGATCACCAGATACACAGATCCCTTTTGCGGGGAGGCGGACGGTGAGAGACAGTATGTGAAGGATTACATAGAGAAAGTCTATGAATTTTTCGGGTACGGAGTGTGGACTGTTGAGTGGAAAGAAACCGGAGAAGTGATCGGGAGAGTCGGGTTTGAACAGCCGGTTGCCTCTGAGGAAGGAGAAGACAGTGATACGCCGGTACTTGGCTACATGATCGCGCTTCCCTGGCAGGGGAAAGGACTTGCAAGAGAGGTCTGTGACGCGGTTCTTTCCTTTGCAAGGGAGGAACTGGGATTTACAGCCGTACAGGTGAAAATAGATGCTGAAAATACAGCCTCCTTAAAGCTGGCAGGGAGGCTCGGATTTGAGGGCCGTTATGTCCTGCCTGAGAAAGGACGCCGTATATTCAGAGGTTTTTTAAAGTGTCAGCAGGAGTTCATATAATTCGTAAACACGTTCTTCTGTAATCCTTGCCGCCTCTCCATTCACGATCAAGGGGTAAAGGGAGCCGCCTTCAAATTCTTTGCCGGCTTCTTTTACCGCGTTTTCCTTTTGTGTAATCCAGGTGCGCTGCTCATTCAGCAACTTTTCGAATTCTTTCTCCGGAAGGTTGCTTTTTAGTTCACCCCATAAGTTATTTAACGCATCATCCCAAAGGGTGTACAGTGCCTGTGATTTTTCGTTCATGTCAGCCTGTGTCAAGGGGTCGTTTTCCAGAGATGCATTGATGCTATCAGACTGTTCCTTGACGAAAGCCAGGTAGTCCTTTAAAGAGCTTTTGGTATCGAAGTCCGAAGAATCACTCTGCGTGGTCTGAGCTTCAGCAGTTGTCTCTATTGGTATCGGGTGGAGCTGCGGCGAAACATCTTCTTTGTTACCGCATCCTGCCGCAAAAAGAACAGTAGCCAATATTAACGGGAATACACACTTATTCATAAAAATTTCTTTTCCTTTTGATATGTTTGAGATCAATTCTCAACAGCCAGCTCGCCATCCACGATAACTTTCTGAACGTTCATTTTGTGGTCAACGATGATCAGGTCGGCTTTCAGTCCTTTTCTGATCTCGCCGCGGTCAGTCAGGCCCAGTGCTTTTGCGGGGTTGGCAGAAGCAAACTTGAAGAGATCCACAAGGGAGGCTCCGGTGTGCTTCATAAAGTTGCGGCAGGCCTGATCCAGTGTCAGCTTGGAGCCGGCAATCTCTCCGGAGAAATCAAAGAGAATGTCAAAGGCTCCGTCATACAGGTCGCCGTCAGGTACCGGTCCCTCGAATACACAGGCATCGGAGATCAGGACAATGCGGTTGTCACCTTTGATCTTGCGGATCAGGCGCTGGTTGTAAGGATTTACATGGATACCCACGGTATCACTGATGATCTCTGCAAAAATGTCGTTGTTGTAGTTGACTGCTTCATCAACGCAGATGCCGCGACATTCAGGATAAATCTCCAGTGTGCCGGTAGCGTTGGTGTGGTGGGTTCCGATGCACAGACCGTAGGGCATCAGCTCTTCAATCTGCTGGGGCGTTGCCTCACTGTGACCTACAGAAAAACGGACGGTAGGGTTCACTTTTCTGGCATCCTGCACAAACTCAAGGATTCCCTCTCTCTCGGGAGCGGTTACCCATACGCGCACGTCCTTGCCGCCTTTTTCTATGAGAGGCATATAATCTTCCCTGCGGATGGGTCCGGTCCAGGGATTGTTCTCGCGGTTGGCACCGAATTTGGGATTCATATATGGCGCTTCCATATAAAAGCCGCCGAAGTTGGAGTGGGGAAGAGTGGCCATGCCGTTTCTGACAAAGTCCATCTGCTCCATCAGTACGTCAGCCTTCTGATCAAAATATAAAGTAGGGCACACGGTGGTGGAACCGTGCTTCAACATGTGAGTTCCTGCAAAAACGGGATCTTCAAAAAACCAACGGCCGCCGCCTGCATGAACGTGCATATCAATCAGACCGGGACCCACATAGGCTCCCTTCGCATCAATCACCTCATAGTCTGCAAGGTCCGGAACCTTTTTCATCAGACCGAATTCCTGAATCTTTCCGTCCTTGGAAAGAATATATGCGTCCGGAACATAATGATCCTTCATAACCAATTCCGCATTAATGACCGCTAACATACTATTCCCTCTCTTTTTATGTGTTTTTTGTAAAATAGCAAAATTACACTTTAGTAATTTGATTATATTTCTCTTATACCAGAATGTCAAGAAAACAGAAGCACTTCATAAGTAAAGTATAAAGGTTTCTGAAGAAGGTGGGCTCGCAGGAAATGCGCCGGGGCCATTTCCTGCGGAGCCCACCTCCTCAGAAGCTTTTACTTTCCGTAGAAGATCTGTGCGATGGGAGAATCCGGAGAGAGGATCACGGTCTTGTCGTCTCCCTGCATGGAGAGCTTCAGTGCATCCAGGCTTCTCACGAAGGAGTAGAACTCCTGGCGGGATTCGTCGGCATATGCCTCGGAAAGGATTCTCATGTATTCTGCCTCACCTTCTGCGATAAGGATCTCGGCCTGTTTTTCGGATTCGGAGAGCATAATGGTCACTTCCTTATCCGTGGTGTTTTTGATGATCTGGGCTTCGGAGCTTCCCTCCGCGGTGTAGGTTGCCGCGATATTGGCTCGCTCGGAGATCATGCGCTCGTAAACGGCCGATTTATTGTCGCTGGGAAGGTCGAGCTGTTTGGTCTCAAAACTCAAAAGTTCAATACCGTACTGATCCAGGGAATCGCCGATATTTGCAATGATCGCCTGAGACAGTTCGCCGTCTCTTCCGGAGATCACATCGTCCTGAGTAATACTACTGATGATGTTTTTGGTAGAGTTATATACGATGGTGTCCAGACGGCTCTCCGCGTTGGAAACGGAAGAATTCAGGGTCTGGGCAAATTTCAGCGGATCAGTGATCTTCCACAGAATGTAACTGTCGCAGATCATGGTCTTTTTGTCGCTGGTGATGACATCGGAGGGATACAGGTCGTAAAGCTGTGTTTCCTTGGGCAGCTTATCTACGCTCTGCATAAAAGGAATCTTGAAGCTGATGCCGGATTCGGTGACTACGTGATCGATTCTGCCGAACTGGCGGACCAGGCTGTATTCATTTTCGTTGGTGACTACCAGGCAGGAGGGAAGAAGGATCAGGACCAGCACTGCCACAACGATCAATATTGTTTTTCGTATCATTTTCATGTCTGTTCTCCTTATTAAATGATGAGATCTCTTTAGTTGTCCGTACCGGAGGTGCTGTTGTCACTATCCCCGATGGTCACAAAGGACTCTACGGGATAAAAGGTCTGCATCTGTCCGCTGGGACTTTCAATGATCACCTTCAGTTCGGGAAGGATGTCTTCCATGGCTTCAAAAAACATACGCTGCCTGGTCACAGTGGGATTCTTGATGTATTCCTCATACATGGCGTTGAAACGAGCCACCTGTGCAGTCGCTTCATTGATACGTTCGGTCTTCTTAGCTTCCGCATCCTTTATGATGCCGTCGGCCTTTGCCTGTGCCTGAGGGATCTGCTCGTTGCGGTATTTGTTGGCGTTGTTCAGAGCAGTTTCCTTGCCCTGCTTTGCGGTCTCAACGGCCTTGAAGGCTTCCATAACTTCCGTGGTAGGAGGCTCAGAGTCCTGGATGGTAATGTTCACCAGCTGCACACCGATATCCTGGTCGTCGAGACGGTCCATGATCATAGTCTTGATGGCGGCCTGGATCTCATTTTTACCGGTGGTCAGAACCTCGTCAACAGGGTAGCTGCCGATCACGGTACGGATGCAGCTCTGGCAAATGTTCCTCAGGATGCCCACGGGATCCTCGGAGGCGTAGACTGCCTTCACAGGATCCGCAAAGCGGTATTCCACGAAAAAGTCCACATTTACAAAGTTATAATCGGAAGTGATCATCAGAGATTCTGTAGCATCCACGTACTGGGTGGGATCGCTGCTGTAGCCGATGCTGAAGCCCTGGATGGTGGTGTTGACCTTGCGGACTTTCTGAATGATGGGGAATTTGAAGTGAAGACCCGGGTCAGTCACTGCTTTCGCCTTACCGAAGGTGATCAGCACTGCCTGCTCCTGCTCCCTTACCTGATAGCTGGAACCGAAAATAACAATCAGCGCCGCCACAACGACCACGCCGATGGTCAGGATCTTTCCCAGCTTGTTACTGCCAAAAAAATCACTATTCATGTTTAATACTCCCTTCTTATGTATAAATTTCATGATATTGATTGGTTACTATAATATTACTATGTTTCAGGGGCTTTCGCAATCCCAACAGGCGCACGATAGGTGCTTCAAATGATTAAATAATTATAAAAAATGCACGATATAGATGGTTAACGTACAAGGGGGCTATCTACTCTTTTCACTCAAAAATCTTTTAAGCATGAAGGAAAAAAATAAGGAATGGTATAAAACTTCCCATTAAAACCGATGTTTTTATTAGCAAGTTTGATCCCGTATTTAATATCATCATAAGTATCTTTTTCGATAAGTGAATTAAGTGACGGCGTTGAGGCATCGTTTGCCTTGACTTCAACAGGAATGAGAGAAGCCGTAACATAAAAAACCACCACCTTCATTTATTGTAAATATAGCATATCACAAAATTCCTGCCGATTTAATGACCTTTTCACACATTTTTCCTGTGCTAATTTCTTCTTTTTTCACATTTTTCCGCAAATTTCGACTGGCCAGACCTCACTTTTTTGGTTATAGGAGGCAAAGGGGCTGTATGTAGGTTCGAGGAATGAAAATAGATTTAGGTATTATACATAAAGTTAGGGCTGGCGGAGGATGAGATTGATAACGGGCAAAAGATTTTGCATAATTTTTATTATAATGACAATATTTGTCATTTATAACCGGTAGAATAAAAATAAATAAATGCGGCAAGTCATTTATTTGTCCGGACAAAACTTTATACAAGTAACTATACCTATCAAAAAGGAGAGCATTATGAATCAAATTAAAAAAGATCAAGGCATTTTTTCTGTCACACCGAAAAAATGCACACCTCAGGAAATGGATCCTGTGGTATTAGAATTAAATAATACCGTAATCCATTCTCTGGCGGAATTACGGGAACATTTTCATGCAGAGGAATTATTAACTGCTCTGTTAAATGAAAATCTTTACATTTGGCTGGAACAGTATTACTACGAAAGCGAGGCGGAGCAGGTTTCTCATTTAAAAATTGAAGACAAAAACTGCTTAAAGGATTTGTGCAGAATCCTGGGGATTAATTACAATGACGTAAAAAGGATGACTGACGAGGAGCTTGAAGAATTAGATTCCAGAAAAGCGCTTATCGCGCAGTTTACCGCTGATGAAGCTATTTTGAATGCGCCATGGAGAGTTGCATTGAATCAGGAAGAACTGTCGGCTCTTATTAACAGCGGGGAAAAGCAAATATATCTATGTAAAGAGACATTCAGCATCCCTATTCATGTTCCCGGTATTACATATACGGTAATCGGAGATGCAAGGATTGAAACACCGTACACCCTTACACAATATCATAACGCCGGCATCACCATCACCGGGATTTCGTTGCCGGAAACAACGGATCCTAAGACATCTGTGATTGCAAAAGAGGCAGCAAAGGCAAACGGATATGATGATTTTGCCGAAAATCATTGTCCTCTGGCTATAGCAATTCATAAAGCACTCAAATCACGTCCAATGACAGATATTTACAGACTGCCATGTGAGGCTTCTGCTACAATAAAACAATACACTTCAAAATCAGAATGTACGGCAAAAATAAAAGCTCTTGTGACTAATGCTTATGAAATTGCCGAAAAGCGCTTCGATGCATATGGTTCAAAATCTATTGCAAATCAGGCGGCAACCTTCTACAGCGAAGGAATTACCCAAATAATGGGACCCCTTAAGGATAACCTGAAACGCATCGCTATCATGACAAATCAGAATGAAGCATATCGTTCTCTTGAGCCGCTTATCGACAAATGCCAGAAAAACCTGCAAGAGTTATCGGCTTGCAGTTTATGTAGCTGTTGCTCGTATGTCATAAATTTCTGAGCCATTTAGTGACCTCACTTTCGTTGTTTATAGGGGTAAAAAAGGAGCCCACGCATGGACTCCTCCGGCCGTGGGCCCCTCGAGCATCCACAGCACAACCACTACTAACAATATATTAAAAACCGATAAAAGTCAAATGAATTTTTCGACAGAGGCACTGTTATTATATGCTTAGAATAGAAAGTTTTTGCAGACATTTCTTTCTGTCGGTGTAAATAGGGCTGCGTCCTGCGGGATCATAGGTTTGTCCTCTGCAGGGGCCCTAGTTGCCCTAAGAATTGTCAAATATGCGTTATTTCCCAAAATTCGTTTGTTTGAGCGAAGCGAGTTGTAGAATTTTGGGAAACGTTCTTAGCAAAGTTGACAATTCTTTTAGGGCATCTTGGGCTCCGAAGCCGCAAACCTATGATCCCGCAGGACGCAGCCCTTTTTTCCCCGCAGCGAAGGAATATCAGTTGCCCACCCGCACGCCGATATGATATGATAAAAGAAACGGCCGGTAAAACCGGTCCCAAACCGTACGGACAGGAGAAGGAAGCATGCGGAAATATGTAATGGCATTGGATCAGGGAACCACCAGCTCCCGGTGTATCATTTTTGACAGGCAGGGAAATATCTGCTCCATGGCGCAGAAGGAGTTTACGCAGATTTATCCCAGGCCGGGCTGGGTGGAGCACAATCCCAAGGAGATATGGTCCTCGCAGCTGGCAGTGGCCACGGAGAGCATGGCGCTTTTGGGCATCGACGCGGAGGATCTGTGCGGCATCGGCATCACCAATCAGCGTGAGACCACCATCTGCTGGGACAGGTATACGGGAGAGCCTGTTTATAATGCCATTGTGTGGCAGTGCCGACGCACTTCCGATATGATAGATGCCCTGAAAGAGGATGGCTTTGACAAGGTGATACGGGAGAAGACCGGTCTGGTGCCGGATGCATACTTCAGCGCCTCCAAGATTGCGTGGATCCTGGAAAACGTGCCCGGCGCAAAGGAAAAGGCGCAGAGGGGAGACCTGATCTTCGGAACCGTGGATTCCTGGCTGATCTTCAACCTGACCAAGGGCGCGGTGCATGTGACGGATTATACCAATGCCTCCCGCACCATGCTGTTTGACATTCACAGTCTGTGCTGGGATGAGGAGATCTTAAGACGTTTTGGGATTCCGGCTTCCATGCTGCCCCAGGTAAAACCTTCCAGCTGTATTTTTGGAAATACGGATCCTTTGATCTTCGGAAAACCCGTGCCCATCGCCGGCGTGGCAGGAGACCAGCAGGCGGCGCTGGTCGGGCAATGGTGTTTTGAGGAAGGCGAGGCCAAGAATACCTACGGTACAGGATGCTTTTTGTTGATGAACACGGGACATCATGCAGTTACGTCTCAGGCGGGACTTTTGACGACCATCGCGGCAAGCGTGGGCAATCAGGTGGAATATGCTCTGGAGGGAAGCGTGTTTGTGGCGGGTGCATCTCTGCAGTGGCTCCGTGACAGTATGCGCATGATCAAGTCCGCGCCGCAGTCTCAGGAATATGCCGAGAGTGTGGAGGACACGGCAGATATGTATATCGTGCCGGCGTTCACCGGCATGGGAGCGCCCTACTGGAACCAGTATGCGAGAGGTACGGTAGTGGGTCTTACCAGAGGAACCACGAAGGAGCACTTTATCCGCGCCACTTTGGAATCGGTGGCTTATCAGACAGCCGATGTGCTTCGGGCCATGGAGTGGGATTGCGGAACCAATTTAAAGGAACTTAAGGTGGACGGCGGCGCCAGCGCCAATGACTTCCTGATGCAGTTCCAGTCAGACATCATAGATGCCAAAGTATTAAAGCCTCAGTGCATTGAGACCACAGCCTTGGGAGCGGCTTATCTGGCAGGGCTTGCCACAGGATATTGGAAGAGCCGGGAAGAGATCAAAGAAAACTGGCAGATCGGGCATATTTTTGAGCCCGCAATGGATGAGGAGAAGAGAAAATCCCTGCTGAAGGGGTGGAAATGCGCTGTGCGGTGTGCCCTCGCCTGGGCAGAAGACGAGGAATGATACAATTCCTTCAAGTTTTGGTTGTAAACAGGAAAAGTTATGTTAAAATGTAAGATAAATGAATGTAACAGGAAGTGAGGAAAAGTTATGATTGTACAGAAGTATAAAGATATGTTATTCGGAAAATCCGTGATCCGTCAGCTGTCGGAGTTTGCAACGGCCAGAGGCGCAGAAATCGGTTATGAAAATGTGTTTGATTTCAGCCTTGGCAATCCGTCCGTTCCGGTTCCTCAGGAGTTTACGGATACCATGATAGAGATGCTGACCACAAGAAGCACACAGGAGCTGCACGGTTACAGTCCCAGTCTGGGAATTCCCTCCGTGAAGGAGGCAGTTGCCGCTTCTTTGAAAGAGCGCTTTGGCATTCCCTATAAGGCGGAGCACATTTTTATGACCTCCGGAGCGGCAGGTGCCCTTGCCCATGCATTCCGTCTGGTGACAGAGCCCGGTGACGAGATCCTGACGTTTGCGCCCTTTTTCCCGGAATATCATCCTTATGTGGATCTGACGGGAGCTGTACTCAAGGTGGTGCCGCCCCAGACAGATACGTTCCAGATCAATTTTGAGGCCTTTGAGGAGATGATCTCCGAGAAGACCATGGCTGTCATGGTAAATACCCCCAACAACCCTACCGGCGTGGTATATTCCAGAGAGACTCTTGAGAAGCTGGCAAAGGTGCTGACCGAAAAGTCCGCAGAGTACGGTCATGATATTTTCCTGATTTCAGATGAGCCTTACAGAGAGATCGTATTTGACGGAGTGGAGGCGCCCTGCGTGTCTTCCTTCTATGACAATACGCTTATGTGCTATTCCTTCTCCAAGTCCCTGTCCCTGCCCGGTGAGCGTATCGGCTATGTGGCCGTGAACCCCGCCTGCAAGGAGGCTGAAACCTTGGTGAACATGTGTGGACAGATCTCCAGAGGTATCGGCCACAACTGCCCGCCTTCCATCATTCAGCTGGCAGTGGCAAAGGTACTGGATAAGACGGCAGATCTGAGTGTCTATGAGACCAACATGAATCTTTTGTATAATGAACTGACAGCACTGGGCTTTACCTGTGTAAAACCCGGCGGAACCTTCTATATCTTCCCCAAAGCATTGGAAGAGGACGCAAAGGTATTCTGTCAGAAGGCATTAAAATATGATCTGATCCTGGTGCCCGGAGATTCTTTCGGCGCGCCCGGTTATTTCCGCATGGCATATTGCATTGACACGGAGAAGGTGGAGCGTTCCCTGGAGGCGCTGCGCAGATTTGTGGCTGAGGAATATCCTGACCGTGCGGCGAATAAGGAAGTAAAGTAAGAAAAATTTTAATGGAGAATTGATATGTTAGAAATGATAAAAGCCGTGATCTACGGCATCGTAGAGGGTATTACCGAGTGGCTGCCCATCAGCAGCACGGGACACCTGATCCTTGCAGAGCAGCTGATCCCTTTTAAGGGAGTGTCAGAAGGATTCTTTGACATGTTTGACGTGGTCATCCAGCTGGGTGCCATTCTGGCAGTTGTGGTGCTGTTTTTCCCTCAGATCTGGCCTTTTCAGAAAAGAGGCAGCAGCAGTAAAAAAGGACTTCTTTCCTATATTAATTGGGACACCATGAATCTCTGGTTCAAGATCCTGGTTTCCTGCGTCCCTGCTGCGGTGATCGGTATCCTGTTTGATGAAGAGTTTGAAAGACTGTTTTACAATCCGCAGAGCATAGCGATTGCGCTGATCGTATTCGGTGTGGCATTTATTGTTATTGAGACCTGGAACAAGGGAAGATCGCCCAAGATTACTGCCCTGTCGCAGATCACATACAAGACCGCGCTTTTGATCGGTGTCTTTCAGGTGATCGCGGCTGTGTTCCCGGGAACCTCCCGGTCCGGTGCAACCATCGTGGGCGCACTTCTGATCGGTGTATCAAGGACCGTGGCTGCGGAATATACCTTTTTCCTTGCCATCCCTGTAATGTTCGGTGCAAGCCTTCTGAAGATGATGAAGTTCGGCTTCGACTACTCTTCCACGGAAGTGACGGCACTGGCAACCGGTACGGTGGTATCCTTCGTGGTATCCCTGTTTGTGCTGAAATTCCTGATGGGATATATTAAAAAGCATGACTTTAAAGTATTTGGCTGGTACCGTATCGCACTTGGTATTGTGGTATTGGCACTGTCACTTTTCAGATTCTTTTAAGGGAGGGGCTTCCGTGCCCTGTTCCGGAGTTCTTTGACTTTTCTAAAGTGTAAGGAACTCTAAGTATGCTTCCATGAAGTAAAAGGCAATGCCTCAGGCATCACGAACTCGCAACTAACGTTGCTCAAACATGTGATGTCTGAGGCATTAATACTCCATGAAAGCACACCAAGTGTCCCTAACACTTTTTCAAAATGTCAAAGCACTCCGGGAACAGGGTGCGGAAGCTACCCATACTAAAAAGAACGGTGAAGATGGCGCACTGGAAAATTGTGGTATTTGCGTTTGTATATTGACAGTATAACGATTGTAAATTAGAATAACCCTTGCGGGCTTTGCCCGTAAATAAGGTGAGGTGCAAACCGAACCTCAGGAAAGGGAGAACATATTCATGGCAGAAGCAAAGAAAACCACAAGAAAGCCCGCGGCAAAGAAGCCTGTTTTGAAAAGCAGCATCAGTGTACAGTTTGCCGGCAAATCTTATACAAATGAGGAACTGATCAACATTGCCAGGGACGTATGGCAATATGATCTGAACAGAGAGGTGAAGGATTTACAGAGTCTGGAGCTTTATGTAAAGCCGGAAGAGAGCGCGGTATACTACGTATTTAACGGAAAAGAAGACGGCCGGTTCAACATTTAAGAAGAAAAAGCATTTTCTGTTGCATAAGAACGGACGGGTTCCGGCTGCCGGGGCTATTTGACATTTTGAGAAAGTGTTAGCAACTCTTAGAACTTTTCAATGAAGTATTAACGTCCCGGGCATCACGTGTTTGAGCAGCGCAGCTGCGAGTTTGTGATGCCCGGGATGTTGTATTTTGCTTCATTGGAGAGTTCTTAGTGTTGCTTATACTTTCTCAAAATGTCAAATAGCCCCGGCAGCCGGAACCCGTCCGCACTTATGCGGAGCGAAATTCTTTTTTACTTTATAATTCTTTTATAATTAATTTTGTGAAAAGTTGTTGACAATAGATAACCTAAGTGATATTTTATGTACAGAAGGTGTTAGCACTCAAATTAGTCGAGTGCTAATAACAAAAGAAGGAGTGATGGGGATGCAGTTGGA
>JAZRCR010000060.1:0-13286 GCA_045659805.1 Acetatifactor sp. | reverse complement strand
TCATAATCCTTGGCCAGCAACACGGCTGCGATCAGAAAGGTCACCACAAAGGCGCCGGCGGAAGCAAAGGTCTTCACATATGTCAGAGACTGAGAGAGCATGCCGGGGAATGCATCCTGTCTGATATGGTCAATTCCATTTTCCAGATGACCCAGCAGCGTTTCCTCCAGATAACCGCTGTCAATCCCTATGGTCTTCCCCACCGTGGTGCAGACGTCACGGATCACTTCCTCCATCTGTAACTCCAGGGAGTCCAGCCTTTCCATCAGCTGCGGCAGACTTCCCACAATCCAGGAAAACAGAACCCATAAAAGAAGAACCGCCACGGTACAGGCGATCAGAAGCAGGATTACTGCTCCCACCTGCCTGTGTACATGAAGTTTTTTCTGCATTTTCTTCAGCGTGGGGCCAAAAATCGTCACAAACAGCATTGCCACAAGGACAGGCGCCAGCAACGGCGTCAGATATTTCAGAAAAAAATACACTGCCCCTATGATAGCGAGCAGTGTGAACACTTTATGATGAATGATTTTTTCTGCCATACCCTTTCCCCCTGATTTCTTCGTTACGGGTAGTATGGCTGATTTCAATATTTCTTATTCCGGAAGGCTCCACCGTAAATTCCATGGGCTTACCGGTCGCAGGATGCCGGAAAGCAATATGATAAGCACATAATGCCACATTGCGTACACCCAGTTCCCGGCTCAACTCTTTGGAAGCATCATTTCCGTATCTTGCGTCTCCCAACAGCGGCAGTCCGGCGTGGGCCATCTGTGCCCGGATCTGGTGGAAACGCCCGGTTTTAATGTGAATATCCAAAAGAGCAATGGGTGACGGTGTGGATGATTTTTCCACCACCGAATACCGCAGAACTGCTTTTTTGCCGCCTGCCGATGCAGCACGGATCACGGCGCTTCCTGATATTTCATCCTTTGCCAGATAATCAACAAGCTCTGCTTCCTCCCGGTCCGGCGTTCCGCAGACCACCGCATAATACTTCTTATTCAAACCGCCGTCTGCCAGGGAAGCGGTAAGCTTCGCAGCCGACTTTTTGTCTTTTGCAAATACCAGAAGGCCCTCTACCGGCTGATCCAGCCGGTGAATGATACCAAGATAGGGTGAAGCAAGGTAATTCTTCAGCTCACTGACCATATCCTGCTGCCCGATCCTGGAGGTCTGGGCGGCAAGCCCTGCCGGCTTATAACAAACCAAGATGTTTGTGTCTTCGTATATAATCTTTGTTTTCATAGTTCCCGCCTTTTCGTCGGATCTTTTATCTGTATCTATAGCGCCTGACAAGTCTTACAGACAGGAATATACAATATTGCGAAGTCTGGGCTGATAATAACCCTCTCTGGGATTCAAAACATGCTGGGCGTAAAATACTCCCAGGTTAATGGACGGATCCGCAAATGCAGTGGCTCCTGCCGCGCCGCCCCAGCCGAACTCTCCCACGTTGGCAATGGCGTCGCTTCTGGCAGGATCCATATGAGTGCGGACGCCAAGACCGTAACCGCTGCCTATCATATGGGGCCACTGTGCAAAGTCTGCGAGTTGCTCCTTATTCAGCCGGTTCGTTCTCATCAGATCTACGGAATATTTTGACAGAATGCGTTCTCCGGTAAGACCGGTACCGTAATTTGCCAAAGCTGCCATCAGCTTGGCATAATCAGCCACTGTGGTTATGATGCCGGCTCCGCCGCTGTCAAATTCCTCACCCAGGATATGGCTCACATCCTTTCCCACATCCTTGAACACGCCGTTATTGCCTTTTCCGTGCTTCTGGGCTTCTACAATGTCCCCTTCCTCACTGCCATCAGGCACAAAATAATACTGTGTCGGCATGCGCTTCAAGGTCTCCTCCGTGTGGTGGTACACTGCCTCTTTCATATCCAAAGGATCAAAAATATTCTGCTTCACATAATCCCTGAACTTCTGCCCGGAGGTCACACTCACCAGAGCTCCCAACACATCGTGACCAATACTGTATCCCCAATGGGTACCCGGGTCATATGCCAGCGGATCCGCTGCTGCACACTTAATGGTTGTGATGGTATCCATTTTTCCTCCGGTCAGTTCTCTTGCTCTGCGAAAGCCCTCGGTATCAAAATTATAGACAAATCCGGCAGTCATAGTGAACAGATTGCCAACGGTAATGGGGTTCTTGGCCTTTACCAGGCTGCCGTCCTTATTTTTAATATACATTTCCTTAAATTCCGGTATGTATTCATAAAGCGGATCGCTCAGGAGAAACTTTCCCCGTTCCATAAGCTGCATGGCTGCCGTCACTGTTGTGATCTTGGAGCAGGAATAGATATTATACATTTCATCGCCTGTGAGCGGCACCTTGGTGATGAGATCTGAGCAGCCGCTGAAATAGCGGAATACCTGCCTGCCGTTCAGATATACTTCAATGGCATTGCCCGGTACGCGCTCTGCCGCCATAAAATCCATAAATTCTTTCAGCCGTGTGAAATCCATACACAAAACCTCCCAATACAATATCAATCATAATATATCACAGTCTACAGTGTTCCTGCAATTCCCCATTTCCCGAATCATTGTAAAAAATGTTTATTCTGCCGCAAAAATGTGATAGAATGGATAACAACTTAACAAAGAAAGGATTTTGCCATGAAATTTGAAATGTATCACGAGAATTACAATGTATCAGATTTGGAAAAGTCCCTGAAGTTCTACGAAGAAGCTCTGGGACTCAAAGAAAAAAGGCGCAATGTGAAAGATGATTTTACGATTGTCTTTATCGGCAATGACGAAAGTACCTTTGAACTGGAATTAACATGGCTCAAGGACCATCCCCAGCCTTATGACCTGGGCGAGTGCGAATTCCATCTGGCCTTCCGCACCGACGATTATGAAGCGGCCCATAAACTTCACGAGGAAATGGGTTGCATCTGCTACGAAAATCCCAAAATGGGAATCTACTTTATCACGGATCCCGACGGTTACTGGCTGGAGATCGTACCTGTAAGATAGGATTCTCTCCGCCGGCAGGTTATTCCTTCCACTGAAGCCTGTGAAGTTCGCCTTCCATCTGCATATCCCGAAAACCGGTCTGACGCAGAGCTTCATACAATACCACTGCCACGGAATTGGACAGGTTCAGGGAACGGATAGCCGGCAGCATGGGGATGCGGATACAGGTCTCCTCATAATCCACCAGAATCTCCTCTGGAATCCCCGCGCTTTCCTTGCCAAACATAATATAATCATCCGGGCCAAAGGTCACATCGGTGTACACATGCTTTGCTTTCGTGGTCGCCATCCAGATCTTTGCTCCCGGATGTTTTTCTTTGAATTCCTCAAAATTCACATACCTGCTCACGTCCAGCTGCTGCCAGTAGTCCATTCCTGCGCGCCTGATCTCTTTTTCATTCAGACGAAATCCCAAGGGCTCGATCAGATGTAATGAGGTTCCCGTTGCCACACAGGTGCGGCCGATATTGCCGGTATTTGCCGGTATCTCCGGCTGATGAAGTATAATATGCATTGTCTGTCGCTCCTTACACTAAAACCTATAAATCTCGTCTACCTGAGGCCGGTCCATGTAACGCACCTCATCCTCGTTCAGGATCAGCCGTTCCTTTCCGCCGGTAAGCTGCCCTGCAACCACTGCTGGAATATTCTCTTCCTCCAGTGCACGGACCAACTGTTCTCCATCCTCTGCCGTCATGATGAGGCATCCTCCGGAGCGAAGCTCGTAAGGATTGGCTCCCACATACTCGCAGACTTCCACCGTCTCCTGGCGGATGGGCAGCTTCTTCAGATCTACGGTAAGACCCAATCCGGCGCTTTCCGCCAGTTCCCAGAGCGCTGCCAGAATACCGCCCTCAGAAGCATCGTGCATGCTGCAGACTCCGTTTTTCACGGCAACAGCCGCCTCTTTACGTACTGACAGATATTTTCCAAATGCCGCTGCCTCCTCCACCAGATATGCGGGATATCTGGTCTTAAGACCCTGTTCATATTTCCCGGCAAGAAACGCAGTACCTTCCAGACCGATCCACTTGCTCAGCACGATATCCTGTCCGGGAGCCGCACCTTTTAACACTCGTCCTTTGTCACACAGGCCTTTTTTACAAAGGCCGTAGCCTGTGACTGTCACTGTGATCCGGCTCACTGCATCGCTGACTGCTGTATGTCCTCCGGCGATCTGCATCCCATACGTGCGGCAGATTTCATGCATCTGTACCATAAGATCCTTAAGCACCGCCTCTTCTGTCTCCAAAGGCAGAAGGATACCGGGCATTAACCCTACCGGCTCCGCGCCGGCGGCCGCAAGACTGTTCTCGCATCTTCCGATCAGCATCTGCAGATCCGCTTCTCCGGTAACCGTCGCTGATTGCACACAGGATGCCACAGTATACCCGTCCGGCACATCAAAAAGGGCGCAGTCTACCCCTAAGTCTGCGCCTTTGATCACTTCTTTTCTTTTATAGGTGATTGGTTTCAACACGGAACGTTTTAAAGCGTTACCGGTCACCTTTCCGATTTTCATTTACTGTTGCCTCTTTCTATTCGGCAGGAGCCTCATTGTCAATCACTTCTCCGTTATTCTGATCCGGCATGGGCTGACCGGTCAGAAGGGCGATCACATTCTTCACATGATCAATTTTTCCGGTGCCGATTGCCGCCTGCATTTCATTATAAGCGTAGGGATCTTCCGTTGCCACACCCACGGTAGCGCTTCTGGGTGTCGCCCTGTAGCTGCTGGTATTTACCACCTCACGGCTTACCTCCACACCGTTTTCCGTCACGATCTTCCACAGTTTTGCCTTGTAACCAATGTGGGCGCTCTGTCCTTCCAATACATAACCGATAGGCTGCGCTGCATCCTGATAGATTGTATCCGTCTGGGGTTCAATAGTCTGAAGCACCTCACTCACATAGCTTACCTGACGGCCTTCATCTCTCGTCTCCACACCGTAAACATTGAAAGTAATATGCTTGTTCTTAACGGTACCCTCAATATAGATGGGTGCATCTGTATTGTTCACAAACCTGAAATCCTTGCCCGCACTCTCTGCAATGGCCGCATCGGCCGAAAGCTCTGAATAGCTTACGGTCATAGAATGGTTGTAGCGCTCTGTCACATCAATCTCCGCCAATAACAGGGCATTGTAAAGAGTGGTGGATACCTGGCAGATACCTCCGCCGTAACTGTCTACCACCTTGCCATTCAAATAGGAACCGGCCATATGATAGCCGTTTTCACTGGTAAAAGGAGTGACAACCGCAAGCATGGAAAATTCCTCCCCGGGATACAGGGTGGTGCCGTCAATCTTTTCGCAGCCTGTGACCACATTGGCAGTTCTTGAAGCTCCCGATGTGGTAAAGGAAGTGGTAAAGGTTCCCAACACATCTTTCACCAGAAGAAGTTCTTCTTCCGTTCCCTCATATGCCTCTTCTTCAATATCCAAAGCAATATCAGCCGGGCTGCCGTTCCACTGTGCGATGAGATAATCATACACTAATGCTGCGGAAGTCTCCACATCCAGCTTGTAGCCGGTCTGACCTTCTATGATCTGAAACTGTCCGTCCTCTCTTGCAAGGGACATGTTCACTGCGTCCTGATCGTACCTGACACCCTCGGTTGCCAGCAGGTCACGGATGGCAGCCTCATCAAAATCAAAAGCAACAGAATAGACCAGATTCTCATGCTCCAGATCCTTCATGATCTTATAACGCTCTATCACATTGCCGGTGGTTCCGATGTGCAAAGCCTCCTGTACCAGTTCAGGGTTGGCCCATGTGATGCCAAGATCTCCCGCAGTGGTCTCCACTTTATTGTCTCCGGCAGCCAGCAGGGTGAGCTTCACACCTTTCAGCTCCTCCACATACGCTTCGATGGCCTGCACGGCCTCCCCGGAAGTCATGCCGGACAACTCGATCTCATCTGCATAAATTCCCTTCTTCATGGTATCTGCAGAAGCCGCCTGTGCCGGCACTCCCGCAAAAGACCACAAACCAACGGCCGCCAATGCCCCCAGCAAGGCCGCTGTTATCTTCCAATTCTTCATACTACTCCTCCAAAAACTTAAAACATATAAGCGAACATAGGAAGTACCATAGCCAGGATCACGAAGATAATGATCACTGCCGATACGATCCTCTGGGTTTTCTTTTTATTCTTACGAGACATACTAACTCCTAACCGTCAGACTGTGAATTCTGACATTTGACTGTTTTGCGCTCCGGATAATCATTATATCCGAATTCTTTTGTTTTTGCAAGATGTTCCCCTGATATCCGGCACACTACGGTGTTACAAGATATGCCACATCTCCGTGGGCTTCCCACTTTCCCAGAAGCTTCGCATTCTTGCCGCCGAAGGCCTTCATGACCTCCTTCAGTTTCCGTTCGCCGTTACTGTCATCGGGATACTTGATCACGGTCACATAACCGTACTTTGTCTTTTCCTTATGAGAGTCCTGCATCATCTCCAGCTCGTACTCATACACCATGATAGACTCTTTGTACTTCTGCATCTCCCACACATTATCGTACATGGTAAAACCGGTGTAGAGAAGCACCATGGGATATTCGGAATATTCCTCTGCAACAGCAAGCTGCTCTTCATAATCGCTGTGAAAATAATCCTGTTCCCAGCTTCTGCCCGGAATCTGAATCAACAAAATAAGCAGTGCAAGACCTGCACACAGGATATCATATTTTTTCTGCGAAACCAGGGGCGAAAATCCCTTTTCCCAAACCAACACGATCAGCAGGATCACAAAAGGGAACACCGGCATCAGATATCTCTCCACAAAGAAAGGAGACATCTTCACGGTCAAAAGGAAATAAGCGACGGCAGGGATGGCACACAGAAACAATATCCTGCATTCTCCCTCCGGGTTTCTGCCCTTCTTGAATCTTATGTAAATCCATGCTGCAACAGGCACAAGGAAAGACAGTACCAGCGCAATCACACTGCCCGCCACATTATTGGCAAGCATACCAAACCAGGATACCAGATTTGCAAAATACTCTCCTAATCCGCTCCCTGCCTGAGAAGCCACAACCTGCCCGAAGGCCGATTCAAATACGTCGCCCAGTGCAAAGGGAAATACCCCTATGCCAACCACAGCCGCAGTAGCCATGGTCCTCACATACGACCAAAATTCTCTGATACGCTTCTCTTTCACCAAAAGCACCAGTGTACATGCCGCCAGCGGGACCAGGAAAAACAGACCGAAATACTGGGTCAGGAAAGTAGCTATCGCCAGGAAGAAAAGCCCGTAGCTGCCAATCCACTTAGGCTTACTCTTCTTTCGGCTGATCCGCAGAAAACTGTCCTCCTCACAACCCTTGTACTTCCGGATATGGAGGTACAGAAGCCACACCAGCCAGAGCGTGAGTACGGCGTACATGCGCACCCACAAAGCAGTCGCAATGACTCCCGTGGAAAATCCGTACAGGAGCATAAGTGCAACGGTACTGCTTTTTCTTTTAAAGATCAGATCACCGATACGCCCCAGTAACCATAACGCAACGGCAATACAGATCAGATTGATGATACAGCCGTGCCACACCGTAATCTCTCCCTGAAAAACGGAGCTCACCAGATGCACGGTCATATAGTACAGAGGCGGATGGATATCGTCCTTGGAATTATAGTATACGCTTAGAAGATTAAAGGCATCCGTACCGTTACACTCCGTATATTCCCTGAAATGTTCCCTCGGTATCCACACCGGCGCTTCATACACGTCTGCCTTGTACGCGGCCACAACACTGTTTCCCCGGTTTGTCAGAGTATCCTTTGCGATATATGCAAGATTCTTTACCGTCTCAAAGGGATTGTCCCCTTCAATATGCTCGTCCACAAACTTCGCCAGACGCCCCTGGGGCTGATTGGGCATGATCCACGGCGTAAACTCAGAGTTTGCCAGTTGAAAAGAAAGGACCTCATCCACATAAAATCCTTTCTTCTGCACTACAAAAGCACTCAAAAACAACATCGACAGACATATGATGATAATACGCACCTTATGCCGCTTTATCTTCTGGTAAAACATGTAACCTCCAACTACACTCCCCGAAATCCCCTGCCTTTTATTATAACTTGTTTGCCGGAACCTTGTCAACCGACGCCCGCGTAAGCTTCAGCGCCCGTGGCTTCCAAGGATCCGGTCAATGATCCGATCGGCTTCGCTTCTGGTCAGACTCTCCACAGAAAGATCCATTTCTATTTTATGCCTGGAAAGCAGACGATATAACCTTTCCTTCTGGGAATTGGTCACGGGAGTGTCCCTTTTTACCTGCCAGATCAGTTTCTTTGGCATAAACAGCTCCTGATCCTCTCTGCAGTATTCCTTTGCCAGGATTTGATACAGCTCATGAGTTGCCATTGCATCATTCAGGGCACGGTGGGCTGTGTGCCCGATCCCATAATGCCCGCACAGATATTCCAGGGTCCTGCGCTCCAGCGTGGGAAGATAGCGTCTGGCAATCTTCAGAGTATCCATGCCGCCCTTTTCAAATGTCCGCTTGCGGTCCACCGCAGCCTTTTTCAAAAAAGAATAATCAAACAGGATCCGGTGGCCCAGAAGCGGCAGATCTTCCACAAAGTCAAGGAGTGCCGGCAACACTTCATCCAATGTGGGGGCTCCCTCCAACATGGTATCGTCAATGCCTGTCAGTTCCACGATCCGCTCCTCCAGCTTCCTGCCGGGATTGATAAAAGTAGAAAAAGTATCAACAATCACACCGTTCTCCACCTTCACGGCACCAATCTCTATGATCCGGTCTGTCCTGGGATTCAGTCCGGTTGTCTCCAGATCAATACTGACATAAGAATCCGTCATTGCAACTTCCTCTTTCTTTCCCAATCATCTGTATCTTCGCCTCATAGGTCAGAGGATCCCGATGGCGATAATCAAACAATACGTAAGTCAATTTCCTTTCACCGAAGCCTTCTCTTTCTTTCAGCAGAAGCTCACGGTCCCACACAGGATATAAAAAGGGCTCCAGATGGGTCATCTTTGCAAGCTGTCTGGAATCGTAGCCTTCATAATCCGGCAGATACCGTCTCTCCTGCTCCTCTTCCCTGTAAAATTCCCGTATACTTTCCTTGTAAGGGGTAAGGTCCGCCGCGAAGTCCGGTCTGCTCTTGAGCTTTTCCCGAAGATACAGGTCAAAAGTCAGAAGTTCCCGATAAACAGCTTTGTGGGCCGGATCCTTCTCCACCGCAAAATCCAGCAAAGTCAGATAACGGCAGACTCTGGCAGAGCTGTTTGTCAGGTAGCCTCCGGCTTCATAGAAATCCGCCAGCGCCTCAAACATGGCAAAGGGAGAGGAAAATGCCTTCTCCAAAAAAGGAAGGGTATAAGCAAACTGACCGCTGTTGTAATACACTTCCGTCATTTCTTCTATTTTTTTCAGTCTGAGCACATCCCCGTAGGTGAGCCACCCGGAAGAAAGAATCTCATAAGGCGGACTGCTATGGAAAGAGATGCCGTACTCCTCTGCCTTTTCCTGCATGGGGGAACCCTTCAATACCTTGAGAAAGCCCAATTGCAGCTGCTGCGGCCTCATACTGTATACACGGTCGTAACTCCTTCCAAAACTCTCATAATCTTCAAAGGGCAGTCCTGCGATCAGATCCAGATGCTGGTGAATATTATGGTTTTCCCGGATCGCTGCCGTATTCTTCTCCAACCGTTCAACATCCATGACACGGTTAATGGCCCCGATGGTCCGGGGATTCACCGACTGCACGCCGATCTCCAGCTGCACCAGACCCGGCCGCATCTTTCCAAGCAGGGCAATCTCCTCCGCCCTTAAAAGATCTCCCGAAATCTCAAAATGAAAATTGGTGACACCGTTGTCATGCTCCAGAAGGTAAGTCCAGATACCCATGGCATGCTTGTGATCGCAGTTGAAGGTTCTGTCCACAAATTTTACCTGAGGTACCTTACGGTCCAGGAAAAACTGCAGTTCCTTCTGTACCAGTGCAAGGTCACGGAGCCTTACTTTTTTATCCAGCGAGGAAAGGCAATAGCTGCACCGATATGGACAGCCTCTGCCCGACTCATAGTAAATGATCCTGTTTTCAAAGGATTCCAATTCCTCATAGAGAAAAGGGATCTCATTGATGTCCGTCAGTCCCCTGGGAGCCGTATAACCATCCGGCAAGCACAGACCGGCAATGGCTTTCAGCCTCTCTGTTTCCTCTGCTTCCTCTGACTCCGGGATAAGACCGTCAGCCTTGTCTGCATAATACTGCAAAAGCTCCCGGAAAGTCGCTTCTCCTTCCCCTATCATAACACCTTTCAGCCATGGATACAGTGTCAGAATCTCTGCCGCATCGTAGCTGACTTCCGGGCCGCCCAGCCAGATATCTGTGTCCGGCAGGATCTTCCTCACCTCACAGACAAGTTCCCGGATCACTGTCCAGTTCCAGATATAACAGGAAAAACCGATCGCGGCAGGCTTGCGTCTGTAGAGATCGGCCAATATCTCGTCCTTTTGCTGATTGATGGTATATTCCGCGATCTCCACATAAGGGCGCAGTCTCTCCCCGGCATACGCACGCAGACTGTATACCGCGGGATTGGAGTGAATATATTTGGCGTTTACCGCACACAACAAAAATTTCATGGTCTCATCCTCCCGCGGTCACACATTCAGCTTTTCTGCCGCTGCCTGCCACACCGCTTCGCCGATCTGCCCCAAAGGAACCTCTTCGCCGGTCATCTGCAGCACTTCTCTCACACTGTAGAAAAAATAAGTCCTTTAAAAAGCTGTCCACATCATAATCTCCCAGACAAATGATACCGTCCACCGGGTGAACCCCTATATATGCGAGAAATGCTTCCAGGGCTTTGTAATTGCCATGCACATCACTGATAATCGCCAGTTTCATAAATACACCTCATCAAACAAATTCCATCAGTCATCCTCTATTATATTGCTTTTCCCCTAAGAACACAACAGCTAAAACCCCCGGACATCACACTCTTACGCAGCTTATGCTGCGAGTTCGTGATGTCCGGGGGGTACATTTTACCGCTACACTTCAAATCCGATCATGAGGCCGCCTTTTTCTGCATAAAAGCTGCACAGCGCACCTGTTCTGCTGATGATAATCTGGGCACCGGGAAACTCTGTCAAAACAATATCCCTCAATGCAGCCGCTGCCTTCTCGTTGTAACAGTGGTCGATCAAAAGCTTCCGGCCCTGATATCCAAGCCGCTTCATGTTGCGGAAGATCGCTGCAATGCTCCGCTTTCCTCCCCGGCATTTATCAGTGGGATGCAACTGTCCCTCAGGGCTGACATCTCCTACCATGCGGAGTCCTACCAGGCTTGCAATCTTGGCAATGGCAGGGCTTACACGGCCGTTATTGGCGAGATTGTGTAATGACTCCAGGGAAAACACCAGAGAAGTATGCTTCTCTTTATATTCAACAATCTCTCTGCAGACGGTCTCAAAGTCTTTACCCGCCAGAACCAGCTCTCTCAGCTTCTCTACCTGCAGCTTCATCTCCGGACCGGCGCTGTAAGAGTCCAGCACAAACACCTTCTTGCCCGGATTCTCCTCCTCATACTGCCTTCCCGCAGTCACAGCCGCGTTGTAGCTTCCTGAAAGTGTGCTGATGATAGTGACGCAGTAGATCACGTCATACCCTTCGAACGCTGCAAGCCAGTCTCCCACGCCCGGACATGCTGTTCCCGAACGGCCCTTATACACACTCAACTCCTCTACCATAGTCTGCACATTCAGTCCTGCATCATCTACGTATTCCTTCTCATTGGTAATGATCTTTAAGGGAACAGATGCAAAATCCACATCCTCCATGGAATACATATTAGAAGCAGAGTCCGTCACTATCTTAACTTTCATTGATTATATTTCCTTCCTGACAACATGTTTTCATTAATGTAGTTTCGAAAACTACATGTCATTTTATAAGTTACTATATATTTCCATGTTTGTCAAGAACGTAATTCATTTTTACCCTCTACCGATACCATTCTTCAGGGATATCCATTTGTTCAATACAGGGGTCCCTATCTGCTCTGGCGTAAACTCTCAGCAGGATATCGCGGCACTTTTCAGCGTCAACGATCCGTACCCGGGCATTCCCCAATTCTCCAAATGCCTGAGCACCCATCTCCGTCAGCGCTTTTTCAAAGTTGACGAACTGGCACGACACGTCTTCCGACTTGCTGCAGTAATAGCACGCATATTTATGCCGGTAAGCCTGTCCCTTCTGATTATAGATCGTCACTTCATAGGGCTGCTCCTCAATCCTGTCGGGAACATCGGCCAGCTCTTCCACCGCATGAATATACGTATTTTTATCATTTCCCACGCCGATAAGCAATATTTTGGCATGTACGTCAGCCAGTCTCGCACAGGCCGATCCCGGTGGTGCAGGTGTCAATGCATTTTCCTCACCCGCCACAAACTCTGCCGCTCCTTTTCCGTGAGCCCACATGGAATGGGTGGGATGCAGGGAGCGCACGCCATCCTGCCGGAATGCAGCCACTTTGGGGATTGCCCCGATACAGGGGACTTCAGTCCTCGCATCATACACCGGATGCTCTTGCCATACAGATCCCCAGGTATGCGTGGGCACCAAAAACAGCCCGTCACTGAGATATTCGCAAAAGGCATCGATCACACCGTCCGCACCGTTCTCCACCTCACCTATAGCCTTCATGGATGTATGTATCAGGACCGTATCGGAAGGAGTGATCCCCATGGCTCTGATCTGTTCCTTTAATTCTTCCCTGGTAAACACGTTAAGCCTCCGTCAACTTACAGGGACCGCCGCCGATCAGATTCACCCGCCCCGGTGCAAAATACACCTGCACACCTTCACCGGCCCCAAATACCTCTCGAAATTTTACAAGCATTATATCTTTCATTATTTTCGTCTCCGCTAAATCAAAAATCCGGCCTTAAAGCCTGTATCCGTAAATGCCTTTTCATAGTCCCGCAGAGAATAAAGACTTATCTTCGGAAAAGTCACTCTCCCCTCTGCCAGCGCTCTGATCGCCGGTACAAAGGGGCCGCAGCGGCTTCCCACAATGGTGATCTCATTCACAGCCACCATGCTCATGGGCAGGGAAGTCTCCCCCGCATAAGTGCTCTTCAGCACGACTGTTCCTTTTTTGCGCACCATCTGCAGAGCCTGTTTTAACCCGGAAGGAGAGCCTGCGGCTTCCACCATCACCTCATACTGCTCCGGCGCCCATTCTGTGGAAGTCTCCGCAAACGCTTCAAACAGCTTTAACTTCTCCGGATGCTTACCG
>JAZRCR010000059.1:0-20980 GCA_045659805.1 Acetatifactor sp. | reverse complement strand
CGTCTGCTGAGATGGAGACGATCCTGGAAGCTCTTGACAGCGGAGAATATGGGGTGATTCTTCGCGCCAAAGGAATGGTTTCTTCCGGGGACGGCAGTTGGATTTATTACGATTATGTGCCCGGTGAATACGAAATCAGGGACGGCAAGCCCGCTGTGACCGGCAAGATATGCGTGATCGGTTCAGAGCTGAACGAAGAGAAGCTTTCAGCGCTGTTTGCCAAATAAAAGATCGGGGAAGACAATATTATGAAGCCAGTATATGTGATAAACGGTTTTTTGGAGAGCGGCAAGACGGAGTTCATTACCTATACTCTGGATCAGCCGTATTTCAGGATGAGAGGAAAGACACTGATCCTCCTCTGCGAGGAAGGGGAAGTGGAATATGATGAGAAGCTGCTGGCAAGAAGCCGCAGTGTGGTTGAGGTGATTGAAGAGGAAGAAGATTTTACCCCGGCCAATCTGATGGAACTTGAGAAGAAGCACAAACCGGAGCGTATCATCATAGAATATAACGGTATGTGGAACTACAAAAATATGAAGCTGCCCTGGCACTGGAAGATAGAGCAGCAGATCACTACCATAGACGGTTCCACATTCCCCATGTACTATACCAATATGCGCTCACTGCTGGCAGAGATGGTGCGTAAGTCTGAGATGATCATCTTTAACCGCTGTGACGGTATCAGCGACCTGAGTACTTACAGGCGCAATATCAAGGCAGTGAATCCCAATGCCGAAGTGATCTTTGAGGACAGTAACGGCGAGATAGAGGAGTTCTTTGAGGAGGACCTTCCCTATGATCTGAACAGAGAGATCATAGAGCTGGATAATGAAGGTTACGGTATCTGGTATCTGGATTGTATGGATCATTCGGAAAGGTACACAGGCAAGAAGATCAGTTTTGTCGGTCAGGTGCTGATTCCGGAAGGATGTCCCGACGGCTATTTTGTCCCCGGAAGACTGGCTATGACCTGCTGTGCTGACGATATGGCGTTTTTGGGCTATGCCTGTCAGTATGACGGAGCACGCAGCCTGAAACAGAAGGAGTGGGTTCGTGTGACTGCCACTGTTTCCAGGGAGTATTGGAAGGATTATAGCGGGGAAGGCCCTATGCTGCATGCCATCAGTGTAGTGAAGGCCAAAGCTCCTAAGGAAGAGATTATCAGCTTTACCTGATAAGAAAGAATGAACCGGAGGAGGTAGGTTATGGAAGTATTGGTGGGTATATTGATTCCGTTTATCGGAACGGCTGCGGGAGCTGCCTGCGTGTTCTTTTTAAAAAAAGAGATTAGCCCCAACCTGCAGAGAATTTTTCTGGGGTTTGCGGCAGGCGTTATGGTGGCGGCATCTGTGTGGTCCCTTCTGATTCCTGCCATGAATATGAGTGAACCCATGGGAAAATTTGCATTTGTGCCTGCCCTGGTGGGTTTCCTTCTGGGAATCAGCTTTTTACTGCTTATGGACAGTATCGTGCCTCATTTGCATGTGGGTAACAATAAGCCGGAGGGTGTTCCCAGTAAACTGAAGCGCACTACTATGCTGATGCTGGCAGTGACCATACATAATCTGCCGGAAGGAGCTGCCTGCGGTGCGATCTTTGCGGGTATCCTGACAGGAGAGGGCACTGTGACGCTGGCGGGAGCCGTGGCATTGTCTATTGGTATTGCCATTCAGAATTTCCCTGAGGGAGCCATTATCTCTCTTCCTTTGAAAAGTGAAGGTAAGAGCAAATTCAAATCTTTCGGTATGGGTGCCCTGTCTGGTATTGTTGAGCCGTTAGGCGCTCTTGTGGCCATCGCTCTTGCCTCTGTAGTGACACCCATCCTGCCCTATCTGCTGGCATTTGCGGCAGGCGCCATGATTTATGTGGTAGTGGAAGAATTAATCCCCCAAGCCAGTGAAGGAAGCCACTCTAATATAGGGACTATCGCTTTTGCGGTGGGTTTTGCCCTGATGATGGTGCTTGATGTGGCGCTGGGATAGGAGGAAATATGGCCTTTGCATCAGATAAAGAGATCCAACAGCAAAAGAGCAGACTGTATGATCTGGCACGGAAATCTTACGAGCAGAATATGTATACTTTTACCGGTTTTCTGGGATTGAGTGAGCAGGATGTATTCTGGCAGGCAGAACAGGAGCTGCGGTATGCGGGCTACCGTTTTTTTGGCGGCGACAGCGGGTGTGACCGCCTTGTACTGCGATTCGGTTCTCCTGAGGATTTCGGTTATGAAGAACCTTTTGCGATCGTCTGTGTCCACATCGCTCCTTTATTGGAAAAATTTGCAGATGATCTGACCCACCGGGACTTTCTGGGGGCGCTTATGAATCTTGGGATAGAGAGAAGTACTTTGGGTGATATCAGGGTAGGCCACAAGGAGGCTTACCTTTTTTGCCTGGAAAGTTTCGCACCCTTTATCTGTGAGAATCTGACGCAGGTAAAGCATACCAATGTGCGTTGCAGATTGGTGGAGGAAGCAGGTCAGGTGCCTAAAGAAGAACCGGAGACACTTTCGGTCCAGGTGGCTTCCGCCAGGATCGACGGGGTGATCGCCAAAGTATATAACAAGTCCAGAAATGATGTGTTGGAGCTGTTCCGCACCGGAAAGGTGTATGTGGGAGGACGGCTGTGTGAAAATAATTCCCGAGTGCTGAAGGAGGAAGAAACTGTCAATGTGAGGGGCTTTGGCAAATTTGTCTATCTTGGAGTGAAAGGCGAGACCCGCAAGGGGAAATTGAGCATTCAGGCGGCAGTGTACCGGTAAGCGGAACTCCTTCTTATATTCTCTTAAACAATTCTTAATCGTTTCCCTGATTTATTTTTAAAGAGAAACTGCAGTACAATAGACCTGAGGAGGACGGTTATGTACAATATACTGATTTGTGACGATGAAAAGGACATTGTAAATGCGTTGAAGATTTATCTGGCGGATGCGAATTATCAGTTGTTTGAGGCTTATACGGGAAGGGAAGCGCTGGAACTGATCGGAAGAGAGGAGATCCATCTGGTACTTATGGATATCATGATGCCGGAAATGGACGGGATCTCCGCTATGATAAAGATCCGTGAAAAGAGCAATGTACCGGTGATCCTTTTGACAGCCAAGAGTGAAGACAGCGATAAAATTCTGGGTCTCAATGTGGGTGCGGATGACTATATTACCAAGCCTTTTCATCCGGTGGAGGTAGCTGCCAGAGTCAAGAGTCAGCTGCGCAGATATATGCAGCTGGGTGGAGGCAATGTGCGCCATGAACTGCTGACCATCGGCGGCATTGAGCTGGATGACCGCGCCAAGAGCGTGTGCTTGGACGGGGAGCCGGTGGCTCTGACGCCTACGGAATATGAGATATTGAAGCTGCTGATGGAACACGCCGGCCGGGTTTTTTCGCCCAGAGAAATCTATCAGCTTATCTGGAATGATCTTCCCTACGGAAGCGAGAACACGGTTGCGGTACATATCCGCCATCTTCGGGAAAAGCTGGAGATTAACCCTGCAGAGCCACGCTATATCAAGGTAGTCTGGGGACAGGGCTACAAGATGGAGAAAGGGAAGTGAACATGAGAAAGAAGAAAGCGACAGAAAGATTCGGGTTGAAAGTGCTGGCGTTTTTGGTGACAGTCCTGAGTTTTTGCACTTTGGTTATCGGCTCCGTAGGGATTGCCTTCGCAGTAGAAGAAGGGATATATACCGAGTGGCTGTATGCGAATCGCTACACCTTGATATTTCTGGGGATTGTGTGCGTATTGCTGTGCATTCTCAGCTTTATCTTTCAGATGTGCAGTGCAGGAAGGGTATATCCCCGGGAGCATGTGGAGGCGAAAGGGATTGCTGCGATGCCTTTTGACCTGGCCGCGGGATTTCTTGTGGCCATGGTGGTTGTTTTCCTGACAGTTATAAACAGACTTACCTATGTTTATTGGACCTATGCGGTAACGTTAATCACATGTATCATTGTGTTTTTCTGCTTGTTTCTGGGATTTTGCCTCATTTGGGCGA
The DNA here is from genome assembly GCA_045659805.1 of Acetatifactor sp. Lineage (GTDB taxonomy): Bacteria > Bacillota > Clostridia > Lachnospirales > Lachnospiraceae > Acetatifactor. The sequence goes on along the minus strand of JAZRCR010000059.1, from coordinate 16,983 downwards.
TTCAGTGCAAAGCCGGTATCTGGTGGAAGAACACAGTCATCTGCCGGGTTCTGTCAGCGGTGTCAAAGGCTGTGAAATTCTTTGCCGTAGGCGGCAGAGCAGTGTTTCGCAATCTGCCGCGTCTGGTTACGGCGGGTATAGGGCTGGCGGCATTTTATCTGGCAGAACTGCTTTTACTGATCCTGTGGGGAGGAGACTTGCAGGATTTTGCGAGCCTGTGGATGATGGAACAGGTGCTGTTGATTCCGGCAGTGTTGTATCTTGCTCTGGCATCGGGTAGGCTTCACAAGGGCAGTGCGGCGCTGGTAGAGGGTAATTTGTCTGCTAAAATAGATACAAGATTTATGATCGGCAGTTTTAAAGAACAGGGGGAGAATCTGAACAGGCTTGCTCAGGCGCTGAATGTGATCGTGGAAGAGCGGATGAAGAGCGAGCGGATGAAGACAGAACTGATCACCAACGTGTCGCATGACATCAAGACACCGTTGACTTCTATCATCAACTATGCAGATCTGATTGTGGAGGAACCTACGGAGAACGGGAAGATCACCGAATATGCAGAGGTGCTGAAGAGGCAGTCAGCGAGACTGAAGAAGCTGATAGAGGATCTGATGGAGGCGTCCAAAGCTTCCACCGGTAATATGGAGGTACATATGGTGCCTTGCGAGCTGGACGTATTTCTGACCCAGACTGCGGGTGAATATACCCAGCGCCTGGCCGAGTTGGATCTGGAGCTGATCATCCGGCAGCCCGGTAAACCGGTGACTGTCATGGCGGACGGGAAGCTTCTGTGGAGAGTGTTTGACAATTTGCTGAATAATATCTGCAAATATGCCATGCCGGGAACAAGGGTTTATCTTTCTGTTCAGGAAAAGGCAGGAGAGGCTGTTATTGCCTTTAAAAATACATCCAAATATCCGCTTGATATTTCGCCCGAAGAACTTCAGGAGCGTTTTGTGCGGGGAGACAGATCGCGCCACACGGAAGGCAACGGACTGGGGCTCTCCATCGCCCGTAGTCTCACGGAGCTTCAGGGCGGAAGGCTGGAGATTACGGTGGATGGAGACTTCTTTAAGGCGGAGATTATCCTGAAAAGTTAAGAGAGTGTTAAAATTGTTCCGGCTGTCAGTGGATGGCTGGAACAATTTTTTTCCGTGTGCTATGGTTGTGTTTGAAATAGGCCGCAATCCATGCTATAATGATGAAGTCATGCGGGTACCACCGTAAAGGATGCTGTATTAAGACTATACAAGGATGCTGAGGTCCGTCTCATCGGCCTGTCTTTATAGAAAGATTTGAAACGAACAGAATTGACAGAAATAAGAATGACAACGAGGTGAAGACTTGAAATTTTTTAACGCGAAATTAAAAAGTAAATTTGCGGAGTCGCTGAAAGCGGTGCTCCCGGTCATGGCGATTGTGCTGGTGCTCAGTTTTACCATAGCACCCATTACGCCCAGTATCCTGCTGTGTTTCCTGGTGGGAGCCGTAATGGTAATGATAGGAATGATGTTTTTTACCCTGGGTGCGGAGATGTCCATGACGCCCATGGGTGAAAAAGTGGGTGCCCGGATGACTCAGACCAAGAACCTTCCTTTTATCGTGGTGTTGTCCTTTGTGCTGGGTGTCATCATTACCATATCAGAGCCGGATCTTCAGGTGCTTGCCACTCAGGTGCCTTCGGTGCCTAATATGGTCCTGATATTGGCTGTGGCGCTGGGCGTCGGTATCTTCCTTGTGATCGCATTGCTGCGTATGCTGGTGGGTGTGGCGCTGCCGCCTTTGTTGGTGATTCTTTATCTGATCGTATTTGCTTTGGTATTTTTTGTGCCGTCTGACTTCAGGGCAGTTGCCTTTGACTCCGGTGGCGTGACCACCGGTCCGATGACGGTGCCGTTCATCATGGCGCTGGCCGTCGGTGTATCGGCGATCCGTACAGACCGCCATGCAGCAGACGACAGTTTCGGTCTGGTAGCGTTGTGTTCCATAGGCCCTATCCTGGCGGTTATGATCCTAGGTATGATCTATCGGCCCACGGAGAGCAGCGTCAGCGTGATGCAGGTACCTCAGATTGAGGATTCGGTAGAACTGTGGCAGCTGTTTTCCCACGGATTGCCTCAGTACATAGAGGAGATTGCGGTTTCCCTTCTGCCGATTGTTGTGTTCTTTGGACTGTTCCAGATCTTTGCACTGCGTCTGTCAGGCAGAAATCTTGCAAGGATCCTGGTGGGTCTGGTTTATACTTATATTGGTCTGGTGCTTTTCCTGACAGGTGCGAACGTAGGATTTATGCCTGCCGGCAATTATCTGGGTAAGGTTATGGCTTCCATGGAATTCCGCTTCCTGCTGGTGCCTATTGGCGCGCTGATCGGATTTTTTATAGTAAAAGCAGAACCGGCAGTTTACGTGCTGAATCATCAGGTGGAAGATATCACAGACGGAGCTATATCTGCCAAAGCAATGGGTATCAGCCTTTCAGTGGGTGTGGCGGCATCAGTGGCGCTGGCCATAACGAGAGTCCTTACGGGCATCCCCATCCTGTGGTTTTTGATTCCGGGTTATGCCATTGCCCTTGGACTATCCTTCTTTGTTCCCAAGATTTTTACGGCCATTGCCTTCGACTCCGGCGGAGTTGCCTCAGGTCCCATGACAGCCACGTTCCTGCTCCCCCTGGCGCAGGGTGCGTGCATGGCAGTGGGCGGTGACCTGGCGGCGGACGCTTTCGGTGTTGTTGCAATGGTAGCGATGACGCCGCTTATCACCATACAGATTCTCGGCATGGTTTACCAGCTGAAACAGAGCCGCAGCAGACTCAGCGAGGCAGAATATGCATTTGCTGCACTGGATGATGATGCGATCATCGAACTGTAAATTGTGATATTGTAGGGTGGCAGAGTATAGCCGGAAAGAGGTAATAAATGAGTGAATTATATATGTTGGTGACTATCACAAACCGAAATCTGACCAGGAAATTCGCAAATTATTACAAAGAGTCGGGTTCGGATGTTTCGGTCATCACCGTTGGAAAAGGAACTGCGGCCAGTGAGATCCTGGACTACTTTGGCCTGGACGGCACGGAAAAGAGTGTTATGTTCCAGGTGGTGACAGGTGACAAGTGGAAAGAACTGAAATACGGTCTGCAGAAGAAAATGCAGATAGACATACCGGGAATAGGAATCGCTTTTTTGATACCCATCAGCAGTATGGGAGGGAAAAAGGCATTGAATTATCTGATAAGCGGACAGGAATTTATAAAAGGAGAGGAATCATCATTGAGAGACACAAAATATGAATTGCTGGTAGTGATTGCCAATCAGGGATATACGGAGTTGATTATGGATGCGGCCAGAGAGGTCCATGCTGCGGGCGGAACGGTGATCCATGCCAAGGGAACCGGAACTGAGCATGCAGAGAAATTTCTGGGTGTGACACTGGTGCCGGAGAAGGAGATTGTCTTTATCGTAGTTCGCAAAGATCAGAAAAATGACATCATGCGTGCGATTATGGACAAGGCCGGTCTGGAATCCAAGGCAAGATCCATTGTTTTTTCACTGCCTGTGACAGATACTGCGGGCATGAGACTCATGGAAGAGATTGAAGAATAAAAAGAGAATAGTGTGTTTTGGATGGCTGTTGTATTTTTATGCAACAGCCATTTGAATTTCGCAGAGTTACCCACTCTGCGAAAGAAAAGAAAGGTGGTAGCTTTCGTGGTAGACGTTTTTCAGATTTCCGGAATGGAGAAACTTAGCGTTTGCCGGCACTGTACGGAACATTTCAGGGAGATCCGTAAGGGCTGGGGATGAGCCAGGATGAATTGGCAGAAGTGCTTGGGACGACACAAAGGCGAATTTCTGAAATAGAAACAGGAAAGGCGCAGGTTTCCTGGACGCTGTTTCTTGCTCTTTCTGCAATTGTTTTTTTGAAGTTTGATCTTGATTTTTGTGAGCAAGACGGCAGGTGATTTGTATGTGGTTTATAAAACCACATATTGTGTCAATGAAAACTTTGTGGTATAATAAAAAAAGAGTACAGATTGGGTACAGTGACAGAGTGCCGGCTGTTGAAAAGAAAAGGGAGAATTAACGTGGCAGATTATATTATCAGTTGTTGTTCGACTGCAGATTTAACGAAAGAGCATTTTGAGCAGAGAGACATTCATTATGTTTGTTTCCATTTTGAACTGGACGGGAAGCAGTATAAAGATGACTTGGGGGAAGCCATCAGTTTTCATGATTTTTATAAGGCCATGACGTTGGGGGCGGAGACAAAGACCTCTCAAGTGAATGCAGAGGAATATGAGGCGTATTTTATTCCGTTTTTGGATGCGGGCAAGGATATTTTACATGTGTGCCTGTCAAGTGGGATCTCAGGATCGCTGAATTCTGCCATGATCGCCAAATCAGAATTGGAAGAGAGATATCCGGACAGAAAGATTTATGTAGTGGATTCTCTGGGAGCATCTTCCGGATTTGGGCTGCTCATGGATCGGTTGGCGGATCTGAGAGATCAGGGAATGGGGATAGACGAGTTATATACATGGGCTAATGAGAATAAGCTGAAACTGCATCACTGGTTCTTTTCTTCGGACCTGACATTCTTTGTCAAAGGGGGCAGAGTTTCCAAGACGTCGGGCTTTGTGGGAACTTTGCTGAGTATCTGTCCTTTGTTGAATATGGATAATCAGGGGCGTCTGATTCCCAGACATAAGATCAGGACCAAGAAGAAGGTAATCAAAGCTATCGTGGATAAAATGGAGGAGCATGCTGAGAACGGATTGGACTATTCCGGAAAATGCTATATTTCCCAGTCGGACTGCTATGAAGATGCAAGAGCTGTAGCCGATCTGGTAGAAGAGAGATTCCCGAAGCTTAACGGCAAGGTTGAGATCAATTACGTAGGGACTACCATTGGCAGCCATACCGGCCCCGGAACGGTTGCGTTGTTTTTCTGGGGAGATGAAAGAGGGGAATAAACTTCCCGAAAAGAAAAAATAAAGCACATGTCAGATGACCTGAACGCGGACGGCGTGCAGGGAATGTCTGACATGTGTTTTTGTTTTGGGAGCTTGCCCTTTTGTGTGGAATATGATAGAGTATAATCATCTGATAACTGAGTCTGTGGATATAAAGTGATATCCAGTCTTAAACAGTTCCGGCATTTCGCCACGTTTCAGAAGAGAGTATAAAATAATAGGGGGGATGCTTTTGCGGGTGGTTTAATGGTCTGAAAGGATGTTACTATGGTATCAGTCCAGGAAAGCTGACAGTAAAACTGGCTGAATTATTATGAAAAGGGATTGACAAATGCGAACAAATGTTTTATTCTTAATAGAACAGAACGTTTGTTCCTTGGAGAGAAGGAGATTTATTATGGATAACAATGAGAAATTAAAGGCACTTGATGCGGCGCTCAGCCACATTGAGAAACAGTACGGAAAAGGCGCAGTGATGAAGCTGGGAGACCCCTCCGCACAGATGAATGTGGAGACAATTCCCACCGGTTCCCTGAGTCTTGATATCGCTCTGGGACTGGGCGGTATTCCCAAGGGGCGTATCGTGGAGATCTACGGCCCGGAATCCAGCGGTAAGACGACGGTTACCTTACATATGATTGCAGAAGTACAGAAGAGAGGCGGTATTGCAGGATTTATTGACGCAGAGCATGCGCTTGATCCCGTATATGCCAAGAATATCGGCGTGGATATAGACAATCTGTATATTTCTCAGCCGGATAACGGTGAGCAGGCTCTGGAGATCACAGAGACCATGGTGCGTTCCGGTGCTATCGATATTATCGTGGTTGACTCTGTGGCTGCACTGGTTCCCAAGGCTGAAATTGACGGTGATATGGGCGACAGCCATGTGGGATTGCAGGCGCGTCTGATGTCTCAGGCACTGCGTAAGCTGACAGCTATCATCAGTAAGTCTAACTGCACGGTTATCTTTATCAATCAGCTCCGTGAGAAGGTGGGTATCATGTTCGGCAATCCCGAGACGACTACCGGAGGCCGTGCATTGAAGTTTTATGCGTCTGTGCGCATGGATGTCAGAAGAATTGAAGCACTTAAGCAGGGTGGTGAGGTGATTGGTAACCGTACCCGCGTTAAAGTAGTGAAGAATAAGATTGCACCTCCTTTTAAGGAGGCAGAATTTGATATTATGTTTGGCGAAGGAATCTCTACAGTCGGTGATGTGCTGGATCTGGCAGCAAGTGTTGACGTGGTGAGCAAGTCCGGTTCCTGGTATGCATATCAAGGCAACAAGATTGGTCAGGGACGAGGGAATGCCAAGCAATATCTGAAGGACAACCGCGCAGTGATGGAAGAAGGGGAGCAGAAGGTCAGGGAGCATGTTGGTTTAAACGGTGTACAGGACCAGAAGAGCCTGGAATAGTCGGAGAATACGGTTATGATAGTGACGGGGATCACAGAAATATCTAAGTCCCGCTGTAAAATAGAGATCGATCATGAATTCGCCTTTGTGTTATACAAAGGCGAATTGTGTCAATATCATGTGCGGGAAGGGGAAGAGATTACAGAAGAAGCTTATCTGGAAATTATGCAGGAGGTTTTGCCGAAACGTGCAAAGCTTCGCTGTATGAATCTGCTGCAAAAGCGGGAATATACAGAGGCACAGCTGCGGGAGAAGCTGCGCCAAGGCTTATATCCACGGGAGATTGAGGATCAGGCTCTGGCATATGTGGCATCCTTCCGCTATATCGACGATTTGCGGTATGCAGAAGATTATATTAGGGCTCGTGAGGAGGTTAAGAGCCGGTTCAGGATAGAGTGTGATCTGCTGGGCAAAGGAGTTGCCAGAGAGACCATAGAACAGGCATGGGGCAATTGGGAAGCCAAGGGCGGCATGCAGGATGAGGATGCCATGATACAGAGCCTTCTGGAGAAAAAGCACTTTCATCCCGACACGGCTGATTATAAGGAAAAAAAAAGAATATATGCATATTTAATGAGGAGAGGGTATTCTTCAGAACAGATACGACATGCGTTGCGGGCTGATTATTGAAAACGGCTAAAAATATTACCAAATTTATATAGAAATCCATACTTTTGCTTGACATATCGACGAAATGAGTTTAAAATTTAAGTGTTGTGAATTGCTTGTTAGAATGTTATACTATGTTCTGTCGCAAGCCAGGACAGTACATACATTCCAAGATGATATGTTTGTACAATGATAATTTTATAAGGAGGTGCTCCTGTAGCGATGATTGGTTATGTTATCACCGCATTGGTCACCCTCGTTGTAAGCTCTGTTATTACTGCCGTTGTTACTGTTACGTACCAGAAGAAGGTTACGGCGAAGACCATCGGCAATGCAGAGGACAAGGCGAGAGAAATTATCGATGAAGCTCTTAAGACTGCAGAGACGAAGAAGCGTGAGGCTTTGCTTGAAGTAAAGGAAGAGTCCATTCGCACCAAGAATGAACTGGACAAAGAGATCAAGGAAAGAAGAGCAGAAGCGCAGCGTTATGAACGCAGGGTTCAGCAGAAGGAAGAGAATATCGATAAGAAGGCTGATGCACTTGAGAAGCGCGAAGCAGGACTCGCAGCCAGAGAAGAATCCCTGAACAAGATGAAGGTGGAGATCTCTAAGCTGAACGAGCAAAGGTTACAGGAACTGGAGCGAATTTCCGGATTAACCTCTGAACAGGCAAAAGACTACTTATTGAAAATTGTTGAAGATGAAGTGAAGCATGAAACGGCTGTGATGATCAAGGAACTTGAAAGTCGCGCCAAAGAAGAAGCAGACAAGAAAGCCAAGGAGTATGTGGTGTCTGCGATTCAGAGATGTGCTGCAGACCATGTCTCTGAAACAACCATTTCCGTTGTGCAACTTCCCAGCGACGAGATGAAGGGAAGAATTATCGGTAGAGAAGGACGTAATATCCGTACTCTCGAAACAATGACAGGCGTAGACCTGATCATTGACGATACACCGGAAGCAGTGATTCTGTCAGGTTTTGATCCTATCCGCCGTGAGGTGGCAAGGATTGCCCTGGAGAAGCTGATCGTTGACGGACGTATCCATCCCGCAAGGATTGAGGAGACGGTGGAGAAGGCACAGCGTGAAGTAGAAGTAATGATTAAGGAAGAGGGTGAGGCTGCCACACTGGAGGTTGGTGTACACGGCATTCATCCGGAGCTTGTGAAGTTACTTGGAAAGATGAAGTTCAGGACCAGCTACGGTCAGAATGCTTTAAAACACTCTATCGAAGTGGCACAGCTGTCAGGCCTGTTGGCTGCTGAGATGGGCTTGGATACCAGACTGGCGAAGCGTGCAGGATTACTGCATGATATCGGTAAGGCGGTAGACCATGAGATGGAAGGTTCCCATATCCAGCTGGGTGTTGAACTTTGTAAAAAATACAAGGAGAATGCTACAGTCATCAACGCTGTAGAATCTCACCACGGTGAGGTAGAGCCCACATCCCTGATTGCATGTATTGTACAAGCTGCTGATACAATCTCTGCTGCAAGACCGGGAGCTAGAAGGGAAACATTAGAAACCTATACTAGCAGATTAAAACAATTAGAAGATATTACAAACAATTTCAAAGGTGTAGAAAAATCTTTTGCTATTCAGGCAGGTCGTGAAGTTCGTGTTATGGTAGTGCCGGAGCAGATCTCAGATGCCGATATGGTATTGATGGCACGCGATATTTCCAAGCAGATAGAAGCTGAACTGGAATATCCCGGACAGATTAAGATCAATGTGATCAGGGAGAGCCGCGTGATCGATTATGCGAAGTAAACTTCCATAGACAGTTTGAATGACATGAAAATTGAATAACGACAAAAGACCGTATCAAAGAGGTACGGTCTTTTTTTGTGATAAGAAATTCCTTTGTGATGGTAAACAGCTACTATTTCAGGAATTTTTTATCAAATTCCGGGTTAAAATAATAGAAATTCCGGCTGTCCAGTTTTTCCTTCGTGCGCTCCAGGGCTTCGCCGAATCTCTGAAAATGAACGATCTCGCGGGATCGAAGAAACTTCAGGGGTTCTCTTACTTCGGGTTCTTCAATCATCCGGAGCAGATTGTCATATACGGTTCTGGCTTTTTGCTCTGCAGCCAAATCTTCCGTCAGATCGGTAATGGCATCCCCTTTTGATTGAAATTCAATGGAAGTAAAGGGGAGCGCGGATGCTGCCTGAGGCCAGAGAGCGGTGGTGTGATCGATATAATAGGCATCAAAGCCGGCTGTTCTGGCTTCTTCCAGTGTGAGATTTTTGGTCAGCTGGTAGACCATGGCACAGATGATCTCCATGTGGGCAAGCTCCTCCGTGCCCACATCGGTCAGAAGTCCGCCTACTTCTTTTACGGGCATGGTATAGCGTTGGGCGAGATAACGCATGGAAGCGGACAGTTCACCGTCCGGTCCGCCGTATTGGCTGATGATCAGCTGTGCCGTCTTGGGACAGGTCTTTGTGATCTTCACCGGAAACTGTAAGCGTTTTTCGTAATACCACATTATAATAATTCTCCTTTCTTATCAGGGTTGTCCCAAGGGATGGGACCGTCTGTCACACAGCCTTTGCAGTCGGGCGTCAGCGGATAATGCTCTGTCGCAAATTTCTGCAGCAGTTCTTTTCTCACGAATTTCAGGTGACTAAGCTCAGTGCATGCATCCTTGTCCTCCGGATGGGTATGCAGATAAAGCTGTATATCGGTGAGAGCGAAACTGATCTGCTGAATTCGGGTCAGCTGTGCTTCCTGCTCACTTTGGGGCATAGCCTGTGGCCCGGACATGCTCTCTGTAATATAGAAGGGTTTATATAAACTGGGAAAAACAGTACCTTCCTGCAGTGCCCTCTCGGGGTCCCAGGGCTGTTCCCAAGTCTGCATGGGTACGCTGGCAATGGCTATTTCATTCATAATAAGATCTCCTTTCTTGTTTTTTGCCTGCGGCACAATTAGTATGTGCAGTTTTGCATTTGGCTTGGCTGGGGGAATCATGGAAAATCACATAAGTGTCTCAAATAGCAAAAAAAAACTTGTGTTCTGACAAAACTTATAGTATGATTAACGTCGAGAATAATATAAGAATAGCTGTGGAAACAATGGAGGAAACATGAAAGCGTACAAGGATTTGAACAAGGAAGAATTATTGGCACTGCGCGCTGAATTACAGGCGGCTTATGAAGACACAAAAGGAAAGGGCCTGAAGCTTGATATGTCAAGAGGAAAGCCCGGTGTTGAACAGCTGGATATGGGGATGGATATTATGGATACCTTGGATTCCGCAAGCGGTATGAAGGCATCTGACGGAATGGACGTGCGCAACTACGGCGGCTTGGACGGTATTCCCGAAGCAAAGCAGCTGATGGCAGAATTAATGGGTGTTAAAGCAGAGAATGTGATCGTCTGCGGCAATGCCAGCCTTACTATCATGTATGATACTGTTTCCCGTTCCATGACGCATGGTGTAATGGGCAGTACTCCCTGGTGCAAGCTTGAACGCGTGAAGTTCCTGTGCCCTGCTCCGGGATATGACAGACACTTTGCCATTACCCGGCATTTTGGAATTGATATGATCACCGTTCCCATGACTCCTCAGGGGCCTGATATGGATATAGTAGAGCGCCTTGTGGCAGAGGACGATTCCATCAAGGGTATCTGGTGTGTGCCCAAGTACTCCAATCCTCAGGGATATACTTACTCTGACGAGACCGTCAGAAGATTTGCGGCTTTAAAGCCCGCTGCAAAAGATTTCCGCATTTTCTGGGACAATGCCTATGTGATTCATCACCTGTATGAGGACAGGCAGGATGAACTTCTGGATATTTTGTCGGAGTGCGAGAAAGCAGGCAATCCTGATATGGTATATGAGTTCAGCTCGACCTCCAAGGTGAGCTTTGCCGGTGCCGGTATTTCGGCGGTGGCTTCCTCTGCGGCGAATCTGGATGAGATCAGAAAGTCCATGACCATTCAGACTATTGGCTATGACAAAGTGAACCAGCTCCGACATGTGCGTTATTTCAAGGACATCAACGGCCTGAATGCACATATGAAGAAGCATGCAGATTTGATGCGCCCTAAGTTTGAGGCAGTGTTGGATACATTGGAAAAGGGTCTTTCCGGGCTGGAGATCGGCACATGGACCAATCCCAACGGAGGCTATTTTGTTTCCTTTGAAGCTATGGAAGGCTGTGCAAAAGCGATTGTTCAGAAGTGTAAGGACGCAGGTATGGTGCTGACGAAAGCGGGAGCGACCTATCCCTACGGTGTGGATCCCAAAGACAGCAATATCCGTATCGCACCTTCTTTCCCCAGCGCGGAGGAGATGAAGCAGGCAGCTGCTCTGTTTGTCCTTTGTGTGAAACTGGTAAGTGTTGACAAGCTTTTGGAGAATCTGTAATGGGTGAAGAATTTCGCAGGATCAAACGGGAGCTGGTCGCCAAAGGACATATTATAGATTACTATCACGATACCATGCAGATTCCCAACGGGAATGTGGCAGTCTGGGATTTTATCAAGCACAAAGGGGCGGCGGCCATGGTTGCCGTGAGGGATGACGGCAAGCTTTTGATGGTACGGCAGTACCGCAATGCGCTGGAGCGGCAGACGCTGGAGATCCCGGCCGGAGGACTGAACAGTCCGGATGAGCCTACCTTGACGGCTGCGGTCAGAGAACTGGAGGAGGAGACAGGGTATCGTTGTGAGGAGGCGGAATTTCTCCTGTCACTCAGAACTACGGTGGCATTCTGTGATGAGAAAATAGATATTTATCTCACAAAGAAGCTGATCCCCGGCGTCAGCCATCCGGATGAGGATGAGTTTGTTGACGTGGAAGCATATACCGTAGAAGAACTGACAGATATGATCTATCAGGGGAAGCTGCAGGATGCAAAGACCATAGCTGCCATACTGGCTTATGCACGCAAGTGCGGTAAATAAGAGAATACGGACGTAAAATGATAGCGGGACTGCTTCTGGGCAGTCCCGTTTTTGCATATACATATACAGCGGCTGTGAAAAGTTGCCGCATTTGTATAGGGCAGGTGATAAAATGCAAATTGGCAAAAAAAAAATCCGGGTAGAAGGAAGACTTCCCCTTCTGTACCTTTTTGCAGCGGGTGTTGCTTTGGGGATTATTTTTATGAATATAGGGAAGGGAACATTGTTAGAGGGAGCCGGTCTATTGAGCCAGGAGTCTCTGTACCATATGAAATATATGACAATTGACAAAAATGCGCTTTTCTGGTATGTAGCAGGCATGCGTCTGAAAAAAGTGATGGTCCTTGCTGTTTTTTCTACGACCTATTTGGGGCTCGTGGCAGTTTGTGTTATGACAGCAGGCTGGGGTGTGACTGTCGGAATGTTTCTGTCAGCGGCGTTTCTGCAGTATGGAGCTAAGGGACTCCTTTTGGTGATCACTTCTGTTTTTCCGCAATTCCTGCTTTATGTGCCGGCCCTTTTCTTTTTGCTGAAATGGTGCGAGCAGATCTGCAGGGGAATTTATTTTGAAAAAAATCTCCGCCTTGCCGGGAAAAATGCGCTTTTGGTAAAACTTCTGCAGCTTTTGGGGATCGTGGCGGTTACGATAACGGGAACCGTGTTGGAGAGTTATGTAAATCCAATAATTGTAAAAAAACTTTTAAAAATTTTTTAGTACGAAATTACAACATCTTGTGTTCAGATTCGAGCGCAATTCCGATATTTTGTGTGTTCGTCAAAAACGTGCAAAAATCGGGAAAAAATGGTGAAATTGAGCATTGCTTTTCCTGAAAAATGTGATTATAATAGAGTTCTACGGCTCTGAAAATGGGTCGTTGGGGAGTGGGAAAGGCAAGAAAGGTTATGGAGAAGGTAATAGATGGGTTTATATCATATTTACATAACATCAGGAGGACTTCCAGTAATACGGAGTTGTCCTATCAAAGAGACCTGAACAAGCTGCGCTCTTACCTTGCACTTCGGGGAATAGAGGATGTGGAGCAGATCCGTGAAGAGGATTTGTTGGGTTTTGTACGGGAACTGGAGCGCAAGCAGTTTAAAGCGGCTACCATTTCCAGACATATTGCTTCCGTGAAGGCCTTTTACCACTATCTGTACAGTAAACACATGGTTACGGAAGATATATCGGAGAAATTGCACGCACCGAAGGTGGAAAAGCATGTTCCTGAGATCATGACAGTAAGTGAAGCGGACAGTCTTTTGGAACAGCCTACCGTGGACACGCCCAAGGGTATGCGTGATAAAGCCATGTTGGAGCTTTTGTACGCCACAGGAATCCGTGTCAGCGAGTTGATCGCACTGAAACTGGCTGATGTCAATCAAAAACTGGGTTATATCGTGTGTCGTGACGGCAGCAGGGAGAGAACGATCCCTTTTGGCAATCAGGCCAAACAGGCACTGGCTCTTTATCTGAAAAGCGGTCGTCATGTACTTTTACAGGATGACCATACGGAGGTGCTGTTTGTAAATTGCTCCGGGCAGCCTATGAGCCGGCAGGGGTTCTGGAAGCTGATCAAATCATACGCCAGACAGGCAGGTATTCAGACAGAGATCACCCCACACACCATGAGACACTCCTTTGCGGTGCATCTCGTGGAGAATGGCGCAGATCTGCGCAGTGTGCAGGAAATGCTGGGTCATTCTGATATTTCCACAACGCAGATGTATGCCACCCTGACGCAGAACCGCCTGCGGGAAGTATACGCCAAATCGCATCCGAGAGGATAGAGCCAGAAGATGGCAGTAATAGAAGAAGGAAACGGTTCCGGAATCAATCTTTTGTCTGCCTGATTTGTCATTTTGAGAAAGTGTTAGCAACACTTAGAACGTTTCAAGGAAGTATTAACGCCCCAGGCATCACATGTTTGAGCAGCTTAAGCTGCGAGTTCGTGATGTATGGGGCGTTGTTTTTTACTTCTTTGGACCGTTCTTAGTGTTCCGTACACTTTTGAAACTGCAAATCAGGCAGACAAAGATTGATTCCGGAACTTTTTATATTACGCGTACTCTGCGATGTCGTAGATGAGCTGTTCGGAGGCTTCCCATCCGAGACAGGGATCGGTAATGGATTTGCCGTAGATACCGCCGCCGACCTTCTGGCAGCCTTCCTCGATATAACTTTCAATCATAAAGCCCTTTACCAGCTTGTGGATATCTGCGTTCAACTTGCGGCTGTGCAGAACTTCCTTGGTGATGCGGATCTGCTGCTCAAACTGCTTGTTGGAGTTGGAATGATTGGCATCGATAATGCAGGCGGGATTCTTTAAATCCAGATGGTTGTACATATCCAACAGGCGGTTCAGGTCTTCGTAATGATAGTTGGGCTGGCTTTGTCCATGCTTGTTGGTAGCGCCTCGCAGAACTGTATGAGCCATATCGTTTCCGTTGGTTTTAACCTCCCAGCCCCTGTAAATAAATGAGTGGGGGTGTTGTGCGGCGAACACGGAGTTAAGCATAACGGCAAAGTCACCGCTGGTAGGGTTCTTCATGCCGGCAGGAATGTCAAAGCCGCTGACAGTCAGACGGTGCTGCTGGTCCTCCACGGAACGGGCGCCGATTGCCACATAAGAGAGAATATCGTCTACATAGCGCCAGTTCTCCGGGTAAAGCATCTCATCTGCCGCAGTCAATCCTGTCTCCTCTATGGCACGGATGTGCATTTTGCGCATGGCGATCAGTCCGGCCAGGAAATCAGGCTTTTTCTCCGGATCGGGCTGATGCACGATCCCTTTATATCCTTCGCCGGTGGTGCGGGGCTTGTTAGTATAGATTCTTGGTATCAGGATCAGTTTATCCTTAACTTTCACGCTCACTTTTGCCAGTCTGTTCACATAATCACAGACAGAATCTTCGTTATCCGCGGAGCAGGGACCGATGATCACCAGAAGCTTATTGCAGGCCCCGGTAATAACGTCCCGGATCTCCCGGTCACGCACTTTTTTCAATTCTACCAGTGCAGGGGGGAGAGGGTATTGCTCTTTGATCTCTGCAGGTGTAGGTAACTTCTTGATAAATTCGAAACTCATGATGTCACAAGTCCTTTCGGCTGTCAGTTTTAACGTACTTTATTATAGTACATGTTTTTAAAGTATGCAAGTAAAAAGAATTTCGCGAAGCGAAATTCTCCGCCCGCGGAGGTGCTGCAAACCAGACAGATTCCTCTTCGTTGCAGTACGATTCCCGGGGAGCGTTTTTGTGCAATAAGAAATTGCACCGAATTTCTTATTGCACAAAAAAAGATATATCATGCACTATGTAATTGACAATCATACTATACAAAATGTAAAATGATAATGTAGTGATATGTGTTTTTCGGGCTGTCTGACGGCAGTTTGAATGATTTGTTTTTGCAGGGGTAAAATATATGAAAAAAGGCAGAACAACGGATAACAAACAAATGATAAGCGATTTGAGCAACCGTCTGGATTGGTTTGCCAACGAAGCTTCCCCAGCAGAGTACAATGAGGCGGAAGTGGAAGCTATCAGACAACTCCTGGATGTTCTGACCCGGCAGGAAGCCGATGAAAAGGACAAGACCGAGAAAAGCCTCCTGGGATTCTGGAGAACAATCGTGACCCGCAAAACAATTCGTATGCAAAAGTACAGACTTCAGTTTGGGGAAGCTGGTCGTACAGATTACTTGTGTGAAGAAAGGGATGAAGAAATGGCTAAGGAGAGAGAAAACAAAATACTGGTAAGGAAACAGGCCGACAGGTTCAGGCGTCGTATTGGTGTGCACAAAGGCATTGTTGCCGCCGCATTGGTGGTTACGTTATTTCTGGGCGGAACGATAGGCGCATATGCTCAGAAGAGCGGAGCGTTTTATTGGTTTAAGAAGGACAAGCACGGTGAGGAAATGCTTGTAGCGCCGGAGAGTATGGATGATAGTGTAAACATGGCTAAGTACTATCATGCGCTTGAAGAGGTGCCGGTGGAGTACCAAGAGTATACATGGAATCCAAAACTGATTTCAAAAGAAATGAAATTTGTGCATTATGAAGTATTTAATTCGACACAGTGGGACAGAGTATTAAGTTTGTATATGGATGATGAAGAGGAACTAAGAGTAGAGTATATAAGTAGAATTTTCGGAGATGAAGTAGAGTATCATTTACAACGGAGTGATTCATATGATTTTTTGTATGACAGTGAGCTGGATGGAATTGTATTAGAGTTTTACGAAAAAGTCAGTGATGACGATACAAATTATATGGTTTACTTTGTAAATGGATGTGTACAGTATATTGTTATGGGAAACTTAACGTTAGAGGAAATGGAAACATTGGCAATGGAATACTGTGAACATATCAATAATTGATTGTTTTAAATTTTGCTTATCTCAAATTAATAATAAATTGAAAATAAGTGTAAAAATTTTTTAGAATTATTTTGTAACCTTTTGTCGCCTGAGAACATATATAAGTGAAAGGACAAATAAAAAAGCACTTTCAGGAGGACAAAAGATGAAACGAAGAGTGAAAAAAGCAATTTGTGCTGCATTGTTATCTGTACTGATGCTGAGTAGTTATAGCATGGAAATATTTGCAGCAACACCGCAGGAGACAACTGCGGCAGAAGTGGAAGTAATGGATGCGCAGGTGGTTTCTTCTACCCAGTTGCCGGAGGTGGTTCCGTATGCAACAGTATTTGCGGATGCATCTATTACGGTAAGTTTCAGTAGTGCAGGTATGCACATTACAATATGCACAGGTATGAATGGTATCGCTTCTGTGGTGGGAGTAAAAAATATTGTAGTCGAGAGAAAAACAGACTGGTTTGGCTGGCAGGTTGGGGCAGGGGCCGATGGGGGTGAGGTATATAATGCTACCACGGCGTATTGTACTATGACATACACCGGTGCTGTGGTGGGTGAAACCTACCGTGTCAGCTGCATACACTACGGAGATGTTGACGGCTACAGAGAACTGGAGAGCCAGACAAGCGGTTATGAGTGTCGGTATTGATGCATAACCCGGAGTCGGAAGTTTTGATTCCGACAAAA
>JAZRCR010000058.1:0-7081 GCA_045659805.1 Acetatifactor sp. | reverse complement strand
CTGTACAGTGCAGAGAAAGGGACTTGAACCCTCATGGTATTGCTACCACACGGACCTGAACCGTGCGCGTCTGCCAATTCCGCCATCTCTGCAAGACAAGAATCACTTTAACACATAGATCGACATATGTCAAGCAATTTTTTAACACATATTTTGCTCCGCCGCAGTACGCATCCTCACGCAGCGCTTTTTGTGTAATAAAAAGTCGGGAGGTATTTCTTATTGTACAAAAAAGCTCCTGACATTCATCAGGAGCCCTGTACAGTGCAGAGAAAGGGACTTGAACCCTCATGGTATTGCTACCACACGGACCTGAACCGTGCGCGTCTGCCAATTCCGCCATCTCTGCAAGACAGATATTATCTTAGCATAGACATATCTATCTGTCAAGCACAATTTTTACTCATTTTTGAAATAAAGTGTGCCTTTCATACGGATCATTTCAACACTGTCCAGATCGTTGATCAAGGCGGCAGTCGTGCCCAAAAAAGCCTTCTTCTCTTCCGCAACAGCAACCTGATTCATGTTAATCATACACAAAGAATATTTTCTGGTACCGTCAAAGAAATACCTACGCACAAGTTCTCCCATGTACGAAATCTCTCTGGGAAACTTTATTTCTCCTATCTTATAGGTTCTTTCTTCTCCGTCAACTTCAATCTCATAATGATGGGCATTGATCTTCATTTCATATACCACATCCTGCGCCAGAACCTTATCGGCATATTCTTCCTTCAAAACGATATATTGCTCCAGCTGCATATGGGTAACCTCGCCGAAGCTGTTTTCATTGTAAGCTGCATCATCCAGAAAAATCTCAAAGTACTCACGCCAGTTCTCGGTGGTCAGCGTCACATCGTTTTCGTCTGCAACGATTTCGACATTGTTTTTCCAATCGTCATAAAAACTGAAATTGGCACCCGGAGGAAATGCCTCAAATTCGTACTGTCCGTAGTCATTGATTTCTACCTGAGCGATACCGATCACCTGATCATCCACGGATATCTCGACACGCATCCATTCCTCATCGGAACCTAAAACTTTCCATGTTCCCGCCTTTTCATCCACAACGCAGGTTCCATCCCTTTCAGCGACCAATTTCATAAAAGGCAGATCGTCCTGTTTATGCTGCTGATATTCCCATTCGCCGTAGAAAAACTGTAAAAGCGGATGGTCCGTATTGGAAGCCGTGCTGTTGTTGTCCGCTGTCTCGTCCTGTTTTTCGGATGAGTTCCCGGCATCCTCTGTATCCGGTGCACCCTCTGTATCCGGTGCCTCCTCGGAACCGTAAAGCAGTTCTTCGTAATCCCGTATGGTCTGATCCCGCTCTGCCAGTGCATTTTCCTTCTCTTCCAGTTCCTTTTTCTGCTCCTTGATCTGCTCTTTGAGTTCGCTGATCTCCTCTTCGTACTCCTCTATCAGCTCTTCCGCGTCTGCGCTTCCGCAGCCAGCCAGAGAGAGGCACATTCCTGTTGCAAGGAGGATGGCAATTATTTTTCTCATTGTTTAGTTCTCCTTCTTCTTTCTTAACAGGGACACCCCTGCTGCCACACAGCCGCCAACAATAACCGCCGCTGCTACTGCAAATACAATGATCATCGTGGTGGTGTCGCTGTCTTCATACTCTTCGTCATCGGAAGAATCAGAATGCTTCTTGTCCGGCTTCTCCATTTCCCGCTGCTCCGTTTTGCCGCATTCTGCGCACACGCGCTCTTCCACCCTGCTTTTTTCGGTGAGAGAAATTTGGGTCCGTTTCCATTGGCCGAAATCATGCTCCGCCACTTCTTCGGAGACAGCTCCGCATACAGTACAAGTCATCGTTTCCCCGCATGCGGCATCGGACCATTCGTGCTCGCTTTCAGAACTTCGTTCTCCACATTGGCACTCATACCAGTGGTTTTCTCCGTCAAATTTTTCAATGTCATATGTATGTGTTACTGTGCGTTCATAGCCACAGTTGTCGCAAGTGCTGTCACAGGCAGCAGACTCACTGTAGGTGTGCCCTGCGGCGTTGACTGTGCTGTCATCGCTGATACAGAAGAAAGCTCTGTCCTCACCGGACGCACCCTCTGCCTCCTCTATGGCATTGCCAAAAGCATGCAGCCCGCTGTTGATCTCTGAGGTCTTCAGATAATAACAGTTCTCAACAGCACCGCGGCCCCAGACAGACTCACTGTGACCGATCAGACCGCCAACAAGAGTAGTTCCGGTCACGTTACCGGTATTCTGACTGTCTTTTACAGTAATGTTCTGCATAAAACCGGCCAGACCGCCCACATACTCGACTCCCGTGACATCTCCGGAATTATTTCCTTTAAAGCTGCCGCGCATTGTTGGGCTGTCCGTGTGACCGATCACTCCGCCCACATACTTTTCGCCCAAAATATCGCCCGAATTATCGCCGCTTGCCCAGCCGGAGTTGGGGCCTGCGCCGCAGATACCGCCCACGTAATCTTTACCGGTAATGTCACCGGTATTGAGGCACTCCTCGGGGGTATACAGGTCACTGCAGGCACCTACAATGCCGCCCACATAGTTTCCTGCGGATTTCACACTGCCGTTATTGACACTGTTCTCAATGCCCCAACAGTCCAGATATCCCGCGATACCGCCTACATAATCGCCGCTGCCGAATACATCTGCATCATTGGTACATCGGATGACATATCCGTCCATCACCGAAACAATACCGCCCACGTAATCCTTACCGACCACGGCTCCGTCAAAAGAACAGTCCACAATATCCTGGGCCAGATTTCTGATGCTGATGCCGCCGGCACCGCCGCCCGTGGAACGGATATAACAGTTTTTGAAATGGACATTCATCACATCTGTCTTCAGTGATTTAAAGAATGCAACCGGTTCCGACGAATCCATGTAAACGCCGGAAATCGTATGCCCGTTTCCGTTAAAGAAACCGTCTAATTTATCGATCGGAGTCCATTTATTCAGACCCTTCGTGTCCGCAGTAAGCTTACCGTTCGCATCGTATGTCAATTCCACATCGTTCAGCACAATATCATCGACCAAAATATAGTTATAATTAAGCCATTCGCCCTGGGCTTTGGCAAGAAATGCCAACTCTTCCGCCGTAGAAATTTCGTAATAATACACCTCATCAACGGCAGTTAACTTCGTAGGCTGCTTCGTGGTTTTGCCATCCCATACACCCGGTTTTGCCTGTACCTTGACCGGCAGCAACACAAGGCAGGCCACACACAGTACAACCGCCGAAACCGCCGCCAAAATCCCTCGTTTCCTCATAGTAGTCCTCTTTCTAAAGTGTACAATTAATCTTATCACATCTGTTGATAAAAGTATCCCTTTATGAATATAATACTTTTCGTATATGGATTCGTCAAGCTATATTCCTGCGCATCCTCACGGAGCGCTTTTGCATTATAGGAAAGCCTTTCACGCTTTCGTGTGACAAGGTCTTTCATACAATGAGGTTCCCTGCCGCGTCAATCGCGAAAGGGAACCTCATTGTATGGCTGTTATGCAGCCCCATATTCATTCTTTCTATCAGCATTAATAGTTCTGCGCATGAATCTCAAAGAAGCTCTGCGCATAATCACATGCCGGACAAACTTCCGGAGCATTCATTCCAATCGCAAGGTGACCGCAATTGCGACACTCCCAGATCTTCACTTCGCTTTTAGCAAAAACAGCTGCCGTCTCCACATTCTTAAGAAGTGCACGATATCGCTCTTCATGATGCTTTTCTACCTCAGCTACATAACGGAATCTTGCCGCAAGCTCAGGGAATCCTTCTCTCTCTGCTGTTTTTGCAAAACCGTCATACATATCGGTCCATTCGTAATTTTCGCCTTCTGCCGCATGAAGCAGGTTCTGCGCGGTATCTCCGATGCCGTTTAATTCCTTGAACCACATCAATGCATGAGAACGCTCGTTTTCCGCAGTCTTTAAGAACAGATCCGCAATCTGCTCATAACCTTCGTTCTTTGCCACATTGGCAAAAGCAGTATATTTATTGCGTGCCATGGATTCACCGGCAAAAGCGGCTTCTAAATTTTTCTCTGTTTCTGTTCCGGCATACTTATTTGCTCCGGGCGCGGCGCACTCCATTTTTTCAAAAGCACTTGCCGGCTGTTTGCAAAGCGGACAGACAAAATCATCTGTCATAGGTCCCTCGTGAATATATCCGCAGATTTTACATTTCCATTTTTCCATATTATCAGTTTCTCCTTTTCTCAAATCGCCACTGCGATCAAAATACATCGTATGCAATATTGCTTCCGCCAATTCGCTCAGCGGCTCTCCGTAAAATTCTTTGTATAACTGCTTAATCTCCGGATTCTCATGACTCAAACGCAGTTTCATGGAGGCGTCTCTCTGATACAAGCTGGCGATACGGGACTGACGACTCTCATTGGCATCTGCCATCAGATCACGGGGCTGCCCTCCACCGCCTATACATCCTCCGGGACAAGTCATCACCTCAATGAAATGATACTCCTTCTCGCCGCTTCTGATCCGTTCAATCATCTTACGGGCATTGGCGGTTCCATACACAACCGCCACATTCACTGTCATACCGTTGATTTCCAGGCTGGCTTCCCTTAACCCCTCATATCCGCGCACCGGCTCAAGCTTCAACAAGCTGCCTGCAGGTTGTTCACCGGTAATAAATGCATATGCGGTTCGAAGTGCAGCTTCCATAACACCACCGGTATTACCAAAGATTACTCCTGCACCGGATGCCTCGCCCATGAGACGGTCATATTCACTGTCTTCCAAAGATCCCAGATCAATACCCTCTTCCTTGGCCCACTTGGCGAGTTCCCTTGTGGTAATCACATAATCCATATCACGCATCTTTGGAATGCCCAGTTTCTTACCCGCCGCATTCATCTCATCCCGGCGAATCTCAAACTTCTTGGCCGTACAAGGCGTCAACGCAACGTTAACAATTTTCTTGGGATCAATCCCCATCTTTTGTGCAAAATAAGTCTTGATCGTAGGTCCCTGCATTCCAATCGGGCTCTTTGCAGATGAAATGTTAGGCAACAACTCAGGATAATATGTTTCCGCAAATTTTACCCATGCGGGACAGCAGCTGGTAAACTGTGGCAAAGGCTTATCCTTTTGGGTAATCCTCTGTACCAATTCACTGGCTTCTTCCACAATCGTCAAATCCGCCGCAAAATTGGTATCCAATACATAATCCGCGCCGAGCGCTCTCATCAAAGCAACCATTTTGCCCTGCACAAAGCTGCCCTTTGCCATACCAAACTCCTCACCAAGCGCCACTCTGACAGAGGGGGACGTGCTGACGATCACGATCTTTTCGGGATCTTTAATGGCAGTTTTCACTTCCTGATACTCGTAAACTTCAGTAATACTGGCAGTAGGACAAACATTTGCACACTGTCCGCAATGGATACAGATCGCTTTTCCTCCGGTCTGTTCCAGCGTGTAGGTACCGTGAACACCAATATCCTTTGTACAGACATCACGACACTGACCACACTTGACACATAATTCTTCCTTGCGGCAAATACTGGGATTATCCTGTTCAATCGGAACACGTACAGATAAAGACATATGATCTGCCATTTCCTTTACCTCCTCTTAAATATCTTTCGCCAAACATCTTTTGCAGATAAACAGATTTTACACTATTTGACCACTCTCGTCAAACATTTCACAATATATGAGACTTTTCCCATGCTCAGGAGTGAACACTATTTCCAAGATAACGAGACCCTTTCCGAAACAGCGCCACAATTCACACACACAATACCACTGCCACGGCCAATGCAGCCGCCCAGATATTTTCATTCGGCAAAAACGAAGTCGTTCCGTCATTGTTAACAATTACCTGCGCATCCCGCAATACCCACGCGCCGATAGCCGGCCCGATGATTCCCGGTATCAGCACCTGCCCGATAATGCGCATTCCCTGAAACTGACCTGCCCTGTTGCCCGGAATCTGCTCTCTGATCATGGCACCGAACACAGACATCCCCGTCATATAGCCGCACATCATAAACAGGGAGCCCACAAACACCGGCACAGTGGTTCGGGTAACATACAAAATCACATACCCCGCCATCAGCATCCCCACCGAAGGAATCAGACTGCCTCTAAATCCCACAGAGTCATACACACGTCCATAAAATGCCGTCACCACAGCTGCCAGTATAATCGCCGGAGCCATGATCAGAACATAATCTGTCATATTCAGGGACTGCTCATAATACAAGATCAGATACGGCATATATGTATTGATTGAAATACCGAAAACAGCATACATTCCAAGCACTGCGTACAAAAGCGGATTCTTTTTGATCACAGACGGTCTGAAACTGTAGCAGACTGTCTGCCAATAAGAAGTGTTAACCGTTCCTGTCTCAATCTTTTTCTCTTCGATCAGGAAAAATCCCAACACGCCGATTAGGAATACTACTCCGCCGATGATCATAAAGATCACAGTCCAACTCCCTGCCAGATCCAGGTTAAATCCCATAAACCCGCCAAATACCACCAGTATTGACACCAAGGGCATCATTGAATTAAACCCTTCTATCCTGCCCCGGTTCGTCTCACCTCCGCAATCTGTCAGCCAGGCATTAAAAGCCGCATCATTGGCCGAAGATCCGAAAAACGTCATAATACAATCCAAAATGATAACAAGCCACACACCCAGTGCACAGGCCTGCGCCGTTGTTCCTGCAAGCCCTGACAAAACATCCAGCCGGATCAATCCAAATGCCAGAATACTCACACCCCAGAGCAGATAACCCACACAAATAAAGACCTTTCTCTTTCCCAAACGGTCCGACAATGCCCCTACCAAAATTGTAGTGATCGTGGCCGATACCGAACTTGCTCCCACCATAAGTGATATATCTGACGCGGAAGCCCTGAACATCTTGTAGACAAATACATTCAGATACATATTCTCCACAACCCATGCCACCTGCCCCACCAGGCTTAAAATGATCATGGCAGTCCAAAACTTGCCGCCCAACTTCACTTTATCATTTCGTTTCACACTTCTTCTGTCCATACCACTGCGCTCCCGCTTCTCTAATTCATCTCCTGTGAATTTATT
>JAZRCR010000057.1:0-7747 GCA_045659805.1 Acetatifactor sp. | reverse complement strand
TTTTCCGTGAAATATTCGGCATTTCCCAAGTATACGGCAGATTTTGACTGTCTGACACCTGAAGATCTGGAGGAGTTGGATGCTTACTGCAGAGAGCGTTTCATAGACCTCGTTCCCAATCAGAACGGCTTTGGCCATATGTCCACATGGCTGGCGCAGGATGAGTTTAAGCATCTTGATGTTTCGGGCGGCGAGGTGAATACCGCCACAGTGAATCCGCTGTTACCTGAAACATTTGAATTTATGGATAAAATATACGGATCCCTGCTGCCGCACTTTAAGTCCGACTATGTGAATATCGGTTTTGATGAGGCGTATGGACTGGGTAAGTATCAATTGGAGGAAATCTG
Organism: Acetatifactor sp.; assembly: GCA_045659805.1. GTDB lineage: Bacteria > Bacillota > Clostridia > Lachnospirales > Lachnospiraceae > Acetatifactor. The sequence goes on along the minus strand of JAZRCR010000057.1, from coordinate 7,397 downwards.
TAAGGAAAAGGGCGAAGCCACTGTATTTATGGATTACCTTAACAAGATTGCAGAGCTGATTGATACGAAATATCACAAAAAGGTACAGTTTTGGGCTGATATGATCTATAATCATCCGGAAGCTTATGAGCGTGTTCCGGAAGGGGCAATGCCTCTTGCCTGGGGTTATGATCCGATCAAGTCTGCTATGGGCGAGGCCATTTTTATGAATATGGAATCCCATGGGGCCAGGTATTATGTATGTCCCGGAACATCCAACTGGATGAGCCTTACCGGCCGTTTCGATGTTGTGAACTTTAATCTGCGCACCTATGCTGACGCCGGAAGAAAACACGGCGCATATGGCTATCTGCTCACTGACTGGGGCTGTGACGACGGGCATGTGACATTCCCTGTCTGGAGTATTGTGCCTATCGCATTGGCAGGTCAGTACGCCTGGAATGTGGGTGAAGAGCAGAACGGCGGGGCGCTTAAGGGAGATTATGTCAGAGGTGCTATGAAATTTGCGGATGATACTGTGTTCCACGCACCTGTTGCGGAGTGGCTCTACAAAATGCAGCAATATTATCTTATGGAGCCTGAGCGTATTTTCTCCGGCACCATGTGCTTCTATATGCTCAGACTGCCGCTGTCCCAGAGCGGACAGAAGATTTTCTTTGATCTGGATAAGTGCGGAGATAATTTCTATTTTGAAAATGTGATCAGTTACATGAGAAAGGCCATCAGCGAACTGGAAAAGATTGCGTTTGATGAAACCTTAAAGCGTCAGGCACTGCTGAATGCAAGAATGGTAATTCTTGGTGCAGAAATTGCTATGATGAAGATCGATAAGTGCTTCCCGGCTGCCAAAATTGACGAGCTTGTCGCCATGATCGATGAGCTCAGCGCAGAGTACAGCTCTCTTTGGAACAGGGATAATTATCCTCTGGGACAGGAACTTTTCCTGGAGATGTTAAGCAACAGGAAAGAGGAACTGTTGGCGGCGAAGTAAAGCAAGCATAATATGGGTTATCAAACGGGGCGACTCCTTTAAACGGGAGAAGCCCTTTTTATATGACAAAGTCAGACAGAAGTATTGCCAAGAGTTACAATTTGTTTTATAATTAAAACATAAATATACGATAAGGTGGATATTAGTTACATACTGCATGCATGAAATTGAGTCACAAAGATATGGCAGAAATAAGAATACGACCATTAATAATACATATATTAATAGTGGAACCTATAGAAGGAAATTTGATAATATCTCAAGCGATGAGTCGTTGAATCGCTTATTATTTCATTTGGCGAAAAAGATACTAAATCATCGTTCCGGGACATTGTTTGAGGATATGTATTGGATTGATTTAGAGTCAATGGAGATTATTGCCGAAGAAACAAATGCGGATATTGAAGAAGAGATTGTATATTCATGGAAGACAAAAAATGTGGTTGCAAATCACGATAATTTGTTGACGATTCATTCCCATCCGAATAGTTTCCCGCCAAGTATTTCAGATTTTAATTCTAATTTTAGAAACAATTATTCAATCGGAATAATTGTTTGCCATGATGGAAAGATATATATGTACAGTGCTGATGAAGAAATTTCGGTGGATTATTATAATTTAACTGTTGCGGAATATTTAAAGCAAGGTTATAATGAATATGATGCACAGATAAAAGCGTTAGAAGAAATCAAAGCTAAATTCAATATAAGGTTTAAGGAGGTAATGGACAATGATGTATGAAAATGATAAACTGAATATTCCTGAGAAGTATCGAAACATGTCTGTTTCCGAACTTAGATGTGAAAAAGAACGAGTTTATACGCAACTTAAAAAAAGCTCTTTTGACAGAGTAACAAAAGAAAACGAGAACAAAAGAAAATCGTTGACATTTCATTTTTAAATTTACCCGAATCAATACCACTTTCCAAATGGAGGGTGGTATTTTTATAGCCGTTTGGTAGAATTAAGTTATCACACAAATATTAGCGACGAGGAGCGCCTGGCTATTCTCTGGGGGAAATGTGGGTCGGGAGACGGCTGCGTATACCATGAAAAATGAGATCACACTGGAGGAGTATCTGGAGGAATATTTAAACGGAGGAGTTGATATATATAATTAAGTGCGGCAGTCTGTAAAAGGATTTACATAGATGAAGGATGTTGCGGTTTGGCTGCGTAAGATAGACGATCTGGTCTGGGGACCGTGGATGCTGATACTTCTTTTGGGAACCGGAATTTATCTGATGATCAGAATGGATTTCCTGCCTATACGCAATCTGGGATATGCTCTGAAGTGTGCGGTGGGTCTGGACAGCAAAAAAGAAAAAAGACGTGCAAAGGAAAAGGAGGGAGAGATCTCTCCTTTTTCGTCTCTTATGACGGAACTTGCAGCCACAATAGGCACAGGCAATATCGTGGGGGTTGCTACAGCCATGGTACTTGGCGGACCCGGCGCCCTTGTGTGGATGGTCATTTCTTCTTTTATCGGTCTTTCCACCAAATTTGCGGAGAGTATGCTGGCTGTAAAATACCGGGTGCGAAACGGTGAGGGAGAGTTGTCCGGAGGACCCATGTACACGCTGGAAAACGGCTTTCCGCTAAAGAGGACGGGGCATATTCTGGCATGTATGTTTGCATTTTTTGCAGTGTTTGCATCTTTTGGCATGCGCAATATGACCCAAGCCAATTCCATCGCGGAGGCGGTGAAGGAAACTTTCGGAGTACAGCCGGCCCTCACGGGACTTGTGGTGACTATTGTGACGATCCTTGTGGTGCTTGGGGGCATCGGTACCATTTCTAAGGTTACCGGAATCATCGTACCGGTGATGGCGATTTTTTATCTGTTTGGGGCGACTGCGGTGATCGTCGTACATCTGAAAAATCTGCCTTATGGGATCGGTATGATCCTGTCCATGGCTTTTTCGCCAAAGGCGATTGCCGGAGGTGCAGGCGGTCATCTGGTGGCGTCCATGCAGCAGGCCCTGCGCTGGGGCGTGTCCAGAGGTGTCTTCTCCAACGAGGCGGGTCTCGGGGCGGCCGGTATCAGCGCAGCGGCTGCCCATACGGACGATCCCGTCAAACAGGGGTATATCAGCATGACGGGCGTGTTTCTGGATACGGTGGTGATCTGCACGGTCACTGGACTTATGCTGGCTGCCTCAGGGGTGCTTGGGATGACAGGTGCGGACGGGGAACTTCTGACGGGCACAGCACTGACCATAGCAGCATTTGAGACCACTTTCGGAAGAAACGGAGGTGTGCTGGTGACGGTGGGGATCGTGCTGTTTGCCTTTGCCACCATCATCGGCTGGGCCTATCAGGGAGAGAAGGCCTTTGAGTTCCTGGCCAAAAAGAAGTCATATGTGACAGGATACCGGTTTGTATACGGTTTTATGTGTTTTATAGGGGCAGTGTGTGCTCTCGATGTGGTGTGGGATTTTTCGGATATCTGTAATGGTCTCATGGCAATTCCCAACCTGATCTGTGTGCTTTTGCTGTCGGGGGAAGCCTGCAGAGCCATCCGCCAAAATGAACAAAAGATTTGAAGAATTAGGGAGTAGAAAAACTGTGCCGCGTTTGTTATAATAGAACATGTCGCAATACAGACACAGGAGAATGACCAAATGAGTACAGAGAGAAGCCAGATACAGTTGTCTCAGGAAGAGACGTTAAGACAATATGATTTTATGGAAAAGGCCGCAGTGCATGTTAGAAAGCTTGAGGAAGAGCTTGGCAGGAAGCCTACCTGCTGCGTGACCACCTTTGGCTGTCAGATGAACGCCAGAGATTCCGAGAAGCTGGTGGGAATCCTTACAAAGGCGGGATATCAGCTGACCGAGGATGAAAACGCGGATTTTGTGATCTTTAACACTTGTACCGTCAGGGACAATGCCAATCAGCGTGTCTATGGCAGGTTGGGCGTATTAAACGGTTACAAGAGAAGGAATCCCAGGATGAAGATTGCCCTGTGCGGCTGTATGATGCAGGAGCCCACGGTAATTGAAAAGATTAAGGAAAGCTATCGCTTTGTGGATCTGATCTTCGGCACCCACAATATTTATAAGTTTGCGGAGCTTTTGAATGCTACGTTTGAACAGAAGGGCATGGTCATCGATATCTGGAAGGACACAGACAAGATCGTGGAGGATCTGCCCGTCGAGAGGAAATATGCCTTTAAGTCAGGTATCAACATTATGTTTGGCTGCAATAATTTCTGCAGTTACTGTATCGTGCCTTATGTGAGAGGCAGAGAGCGGAGCAGAAGGCCGGAGGATATCCTCAGAGAGATCCGCAGGCTGGTTGCAGAGGGCGTGGTGGAAGTCATGCTTTTGGGTCAGAATGTAAATTCTTACGGCAAGAATCTGGAGCAGCCTATGAGCTTTGCACAGCTCCTTGTGGAAATTGAAAAAATCGAAGGACTTGAAAGGATACGGTTTATGACCTCGCATCCCAAGGATCTGTCGGACGAGCTGATAGCGGTGATGAAGTCCTCCAAAAAGATCTGCAGACATCTGCATCTGCCGTTACAGTCCGGTTCCACCAGGATCTTAAAAGATATGAACCGCAGATACACCAAGGAACAGTATCTGGAGCTGGCGGAAAAGATTCGCAGGGAGATTCCGGATATGGCGATCACTACGGATATCATTGTGGGATTTCCCGGTGAGACACCGGAGGATGTGGAGGAGACCATCGATGTAATCCGGAAAGTAAAATATGACAATGCTTTTACCTTTATTTATTCCAAGAGGACAGGCACTCCGGCGGCTGCCATGGAGAATCAAGTACCGGAGGACGTGGTAAAAGTTGGGTTTGACAAGGTGCTCAAAGTGGTGCAGGATACCGCCAGAGAACAGGTTGCCAAGTATCAGGGGCAGGTGATGGATGCGCTGGTGGAGGAAGTGAATGAGCACGACGCTTCCCTGCTCACCGGCAGACTTTCCAACAATACGCTGGTACATTTTCCGGGAGATCCTTCCCTGATCGGTAAGATTGTAAATGTGTCACTGGATGAGTGCCATGGATTCTATTATATGGGACATGTTGTGGAAGGGTGATTCAATGATACGAAAAATCACAGAAGAGGACAGAGACATTTATCTTGAACTGGCGCAGGAGTTTTTTGCTTCCGATGCGGTGCTCCACAATGTGAGCCGGCGCAATCTGGAGGCGACCTTCGATGAAATGGTGCGTTCCGATGTCTATGCCGAAGGATATCTGATCGAGTGGGAAGGCTCTGTGGCAGGCTACGGCCTTTTGGCCAAGACCTTTTCCCAGGAGGCCGGCGGATTGGTGATATGGCTGGAGGAGCTGTATCTCAGACCCCAGTACCGCTGCATGGGCCTGGGCAAGGCGTATTTTGCCTTTATCATGGACAAGTATAAGGAGGCGGCAAGATTCCGCCTGGAAGTGGAAGAGGACAATGCGCGGGCCATGAAGCTGTATGAACAGCTGGGGTATGAGAGGCTTGACTATCTGCAGATGATCTGCGGGGAATAGTGCGTAGGAGGTGTCGGATGGGAAGCGGTAAGATTTTATATGTATCGGACTTGGACGGGACTCTGTTAAACAGTGATCAGACATTGTCGGAATATACCATAGACACCATCAATGGGCTGGTGGAACAGGGGATGATCTTTTCCTACGCCACTGCCCGTTCTTACATTACGGCGAGCAAGGTGACCAGGGGAATATCTCCGAACATTCCCGTGATCGTTTATAACGGCACATTTATTTTGGAAAGTGGTACGCGGAAAGTTCTTTGGGCCAATTTTTTTGATGAGTGTCAGGTGAAACGAGTCTTTACACGTCTGACAGAAAATGACGTCTATCCTATTGTCTATGCTTATATCAATGGCGTGGAAAAATTTTCTTTTGACAGCGAGTATGTGACAAAGGGGATGGCAGATTTTCTTGAAAGCCGCAAGGGAGACGTACGAGCCAATCCTAAAAGCCTCAGTGAATTGTGTGATGGCGATGTGTTTTATTTTACCTGCATTGATTCTGAAGAAAAGCTGCTGTCGCTGTATCATCTGTTCAAGGATGAATTCCAATGTGTATATTCCAAAGATATTTACAGTGGTGAGCAGTGGCTGGAGATCATGCCGAAAAATGCCACCAAAGCAAACGCCGTCCTGGAACTGAAGCGCATCCTGGGGTGCGAAAAAGTGATCTGTTTCGGTGACGGTACAAATGATCTCACGATGTTTTCTGTCTGCGACGAAGGGTATGCGGTGGCCAACGCCCATGACGGCCTGAAACAGATTGCCACGGCCGTGATCGGAAGCAACAATGACGATGGCGTTGCAAAGTGGCTTGCCGATAATTATTTTTAAAATCCCCTTGCAAATCCTGATATTTTGTACTAATATATCCATTGCAGTCTTAGCGAGAATATAATGTGGTGATATGGCCACATAGAGAAGGAGAGAGGCTGACAGGAAATCTTTTTTTGTCTGCCCCTCCCTTCGACTTTATGAGGCCATATTTCCTACAATTTATGTGAGGTACATACAAATGGATAAATTAAAACCCAAGCTTTTTTCGGTCATGAAGACCTACAGTAAGGAGCAGCAGATCAAGGATATTGTGGCAGGTATCATTGTGGCGATCATTGCGTTGCCTCTGTCCATCGCCCTTGCCCTTGCTTCCGGCGTTACGCCTGAGAAAGGTATTTACACCGCCATTGTGGCAGGATTTGTCATTTCCTTTCTGGGAGGAAGCCGTGTGCAGATAGCCGGTCCTACGGCTGCTTTTGCAACCATCGTGGCAGGTATCGTGGCCAAGAACGGTATGAGCGGCCTTGTCATGGCTACGCTGATGGCAGGAGCTATCCTGATCCTTATGGGTCTTTTGCGCCTTGGCAACCTGATCAAGTTTATTCCCTATACGATCACTACCGGTTTTACTTCAGGTATTGCGATCACGATTTTTGTGGGACAGATCAAGGATTTTTTGGGACTCACCGTGGTGACGGAGGAGCCTTTGATCGAGACCATGGAAAAGCTGGGCGCAGTGGTTACATTTATTGATACGATCAACTGGGAGGCTGTTCTTGTCGGTGCGGTTTGTATGGTGATCCTGATCGGATGGCCGTATCTTCCCGGCTTGTGTAAGAAGATTCCCCCTTCCCTGATCGCTGTGCTGGCAGGTATCGGTATGGTCAGCGGACTGGGAATGAAAGTAAATACCATCGGCGATCTGTACGAGATCTCCAACAGGCTTCCTTCCTTTTCTTTGCCCGGATTTAATCTGGAACTGGCGGGAACCGTGCTTCCTGACGCTGTTACCATAGCAGTCCTGGCGGCCATAGAATCACTGCTTTCCTGCGTGGTGGCAGACGGTATGATAGGAAGCAAGCACCGCTCCAATATGGAACTGGTAGCTCAGGGGGCCGGCAATATG
>JAZRCR010000056.1:0-13467 GCA_045659805.1 Acetatifactor sp. | reverse complement strand
GGCTGAAAGAAGCTTACGGGCATGATTTTGTCAGTGTTTTCTTGCTGGGCGCCTGCGGAGACATCAATGATCTCGATCCGTCCGTTGAGGTAAACTGGGAAAACACAAAGCTTTACCACCGCGTTTTGGGCAAAGCCCTTGTCGAAAGCATTTTGAATACTCCCCTCTCCGCACTGGAGGAAATTGACGGTGCGGTGAAGTGTATCAAAGAAAAAATCACGCTGAACAGACGCAAGATCAGTGATACAGAAATCAAAGAACTTTTGAAAAATGCCTGCTATGGAAGCTCTGCCGGCAACCTGCTTGCCTACAAAATGTATAATATGCCCCTCAGTTACGATGCTTACGTTCAGGCAATGTGCGTGGGCGATGTGTGTTTTGGCTTTGTGCCCGGTGAACTTTTTGTAAATTACGGTCTTCGCTTTAAAGCAGAGTCCGAATTCAGGCACAATATTTTTGTAGAGCTTTCCAACGCTCCCTGCGGATACGTGGCAGATGCCAACCTGTACGTTCCCGAGAGTGACCTCTATGAGACCTCCCTTTCTCCCTACACCAACACAGTTCCTGAGACCGGTAACATGATGCTGGACAAATTATTGGAGCTCACAGATAAGTTGCAAGATATTTATTGATGTTTGAAATAAAAACCTGACCGAGGAGAGTTATGAACAAGACTGCTAAGAAAAAGCTTGCGCTGGAAATCATAGACCGTTTAAAGAAGGAATATCCCGATGCAGAGTGTTCTCTTGATTACGATGAGGCATGGAAGCTGCTGGTCAGCGTGCGCCTGGCCGCCCAATGCACCGATGCCCGTGTGAATATTGTGGTGGAAAAACTTTATGAACGATTCCCGGATGTAGAGGCCCTTGCCAATGCCCCCGTGGATGAGATTGAGGCCATCGTAAAACCCTGCGGCCTCGGAAGAAGCAAGGCCCGGGATATCAGCGCCTGCATGAAGATCTTAAGAGAGGAATACGGCGGAAAAGTTCCCGGCGATTTTGATACTCTTCTGACCCTCCCCGGTGTCGGCAGGAAAAGTGCCAATCTGATCATGGGAGATGTGTTCGGCAAACCGGCCATCGTTACCGACACCCACTGCATCCGCCTGGTCAACCGCATGGGACTGGTAGACGGCACCAAAGATCCCAAGAAGGTAGAAATGGCTCTGTGGGAGATCATTCCCCCGGAGGAAGGCAACGACTTTTGCCACCGCCTTGTCTATCACGGAAGAGAGATCTGTACTGCAAGGACCAAACCCTACTGTGACCGCTGCTGTCTGAAGGACATCTGCCTGCATACAGGAATATAGGAGCAAAGAGTCCGCTTGCGGACTCTCGCGCCGAGCGCGGTCGCGAAAGCGACTTTTACCTTGTACGCGCGAGTGCGCATCCTCACGGAGTGGTTTGATGCAATAAGGAATCCGGAAGAATTTCTTATTGCATTAAAAAAGAAGGCTTTCGCCGTCTTTTTTAATCGTTCGCTACTCTTATCTCCATTGCCTTGCACAAGTTCTCAATGCTGACCGTCTCATGGGTTCCGCCGTTCTCCCCATCCAGTGTCCATGCAATGGGCTCCGTGGGCTCAACGGTGAGTTTGGAGGTTTTAAAGCAATACATTGCTTTGGTGTTAATCTCCTGGTTCAGCAGGCTTCTGGTGATCTCGTTCAGTTCGATGGCGTTTTTGGGCTTTTTGATCAGTGTCACTTCAAAGACACCGTCGTCCAGCTTTACATTTTTGCCGGTGATGCGTTTGAATCCTCCCACAGACTCTGAGTTGGTGATCATTCCAAATACAAACTCGTCCTCTATCACTCCGCCGTCATGAGTCACCTTCATCTGATAGGAGCGGATGGCGGATAAGCGCTTCACACCTTCCAGCAGATATGCCATATGCCCAAGCACATTCTTTACGTCCTGCTTGGTCTCATAAGACACATCCGTAAATAAGCCAAACGCTGCAATATATACAAAGATATCGTCATTAAACACTCCCACATCACAGGGAAAAGACCTGCCGTTTACAACGATATCCGCTGCCCGAAGCATATTTTTCGGCAGATGAAGACTTCCGCCAAAATCATTGGTACTGCCCGCGGGAATATAGCCGATCGGGGTCCTGAAGGAGCTTTTCATCATGCCGGTAACCACTTCATCCAGAGTCCCGTCCCCACCGCTGCAAACCACAAGATCATATATAGGCTCACGCCTGCTCATGATCCTTCCGGCGTCTCCCTGCTTCTGGGTGGGATATACAGTCACCTCATATCCGCCTCTGACAAATATATTCAAGATATCCGACAAATGATTTTTGATCTGTGCCTTGCCGGATTTGGGATTATAGATAAATAACATCTTCTTGTCTGCCATACCGTGTCTCCTTCAACAGACCATGCGGCTTCTGTTCGCAACGGACATTACTTTCGATCACTCTACCTCGCATCCGCTGAGAAAATGTTCAATATCTTCCACCGCTGCGGCCTCATCACTGCCGTCTGCAGATACTACAACCTTCTCGCCGCTCTTCATTCCAAGGCTCATCATTCCCATAATGCTCTTGGCATTTATTCTCTTACCTTCTGCCTCAAGATAAATGGTACTGTCATATTTGCTTGCAACCTGTACCAATACGGCCACAGGGCGGGCTTCCAGACCATTCTGAAGCTTGATCTCCACTGCTTTCTGCGTCATAATCTTTTCCTCCTCGTTTTACGACCTGAGCTTCTCTGCTAATTCACTGAGTTTCCGTAATCTGTGATTGACTCCCGATTTTCCTACCGGCGGGTCAAGGTATTCTCCCAATTCTTTTAAGGGCGCATCCGGATACTCCAGTCTCAGCTCCGCCATTTCTCTCAGGCTGTCCGGGAGTTTCTTCAATCCGTAATGGTCCCTCAAATATTCAATCTCTTCTATCTGTCTAGCCGCTGCATTTACTGTCTTGGAGATGTTGGCGGTCTCACAGTTCACCCGCCTGTTGATGGAATTGCGCATTTCTTTTAAAATACGCAGATTTTCCAGATCCATCAGAGCCACGTGCGCTTCCATTACATTTAACAGATCCACAATCCCGGCTCCTTCTTTGAGATAGACTACGTAATATTTCTTTCGTACAACAATCTTTGCTTCGATGTCGAATCCCTGTATCACACTTTTGAGCTGTTCTGCTTTTTCCTTCCCGGAACACACAAATTCCATGTGATAACCCTTCTTGGGATCACTGATGGAGCCTGCGCCGAGAAAAGCGCCCCGCAAAAAAGCCCTCTGACAACAGGAATTCTTGATGAGCAACGGATTCACGGATCTCTGCAGATCCCCGAATCTTTCATAAAAAACCAGCATCTGTTCTTCGCTCAGCATTGCACTAGCTTCTATATTAAATGTTTTTCGCAATAATGTAAAGCATTTTCTTACAACAGTTTCATTTTCTGTCTGAAATCCTATGGTATACTGCCCGTTTTCGTCTCTTCCGTACTGCCCGCAGAAGCAAAGCAAACCGGCCAGCTCTGCCATACGGCAATGTCTGGAAGGACTTATCTGTCTTGCAAGTTCCTCTTTTACTTCACTGGAAAATGACATTCTAAACACTCCTGTTGTATACATCCCTATGGTAAAGCTTGATACCATAGCTTCCCTTATCCTTCATCCTGCCATACAGTTGATTGGCCAGAGTCACACTGCGGTGTTTTCCACCCGTGCAGCCTATGGCAACCACCAGTCTGTACTTTCCTTCTCTGATATAGTAGGGGATCAGAAACTGCAGCATTTCTTCCAGCTTTGTCATAAACTGTTCTGCTTCCGGCGACCCCATAACAAAATCCTGAACTTCCTTATCATTGCCTGTTTTGGTCTTCAGCTCGTCTATATAGAAAGGATTGGGCAGGAATCTCACGTCAAATACCAGATCCGCATCCGTGGGGATCCCGTGCTTAAAACCAAAGGACATGACTGTGACCATGAGACTATTATATTCTTTGTTCTGCACAAAAATGCGGTCAAGCTCTTCCTTTAATTCCCTGGTGAGTAAATGTGTGGTATCAATAATGTAGTCTGCCTGCGTGCGCATGTCCTCCAGCACCTTGCGCTCTCGGCGTACACCTTCCTCCACACGGTCGTTGGGTGCAAGGGGATGCAGTCTTCTGGTTTCTTTATAGCGCTTGATCAGCACACTTTCATCGGCTTCCATGAACAGGATCTCCAGCTTATAACCTCTCTCCTTAATCTTTGAGAGGACCTCTGCCGCATCCTCAAAAGATTGGCCGGCCCGGACATCCAATCCCAGGGCCACCTTGGTGATCTCGCTGTTGGGCGTAACGATCAGCTCCATAAACTTGTCGATAAGAGACACAGGAAGGTTGTCTACACAATAAAATCCTGCGTCCTCCAACATCTTGAGGGCAGTACTCTTGCCTCCCCCGCTCATTCCCGTCACCACTACAAATCTCATTGTCTTCCTCTCCTGCCGTACCCGGTCAGAACTCCCCGAACAGAATCACTTCCGGCTCCAGTTCCACACCAAACTGCTCTTTTACGGTCTTTTGTACTTCCCGGATTACCTGTACCACGTCATCCGCACTGGCATCCCCTGCATTGATCACAAATCCGCAGTGCTTCTCCGATACCATGGCACCGCCTGACCTGAATCCTCTCATACCTGCCTTCATGATCAGTTCTCCGGCAAAATATCCTTCCGGTCTCTTAAAAGTGCTTCCCGCGCTGGGGTATTCCAGGGGCTGCTTCTCTCTTCTCTTACATGCCAGATCATCCATGGTTGCTTTGATCTCTGCGGGATCTCCCGGTGCGAGCTCCATCACCACTTCAGTGACCAGAAGCGGTCTGTGTTTTACTACGCTGGTCCGGTAGCCAAATTCCATGGTCTCGTTGTCAAGTATGAGCTCCTCTCCCTCCCGGTCAAGTACTATGACAGAGGTGACCACCTGCTTCATTTCTCCCCCGTATGCGCCGGCATTCATCACCATAGCACCTCCCACGGTTCCCGGGATGCCGCTGGCAAATTCCAGACCGGTGAGACCGTGTTCCAATGCTGCTTTCGCAACTTTGGACAGAAGTGCTCCCGCCTGTGCCGTGATCCGGTTACCCTCCACGCGGATATCTGCCATCTTATTTCCTATCTGCAGCACCACGCCCCGGTAGCCCAGATCTCCTGCCAGCAGATTACTGCCGTTTCCCATAACTGCATAGGGTTCTTCAATCAACTGTAAGTACTTTTGTATCTTTTTCAGCTGCTCTGTACTTTGTATCTCCACCAGACAATCTGCCGGCCCTCCCACCCGAAAGGTAGTATGCTTCTTCAGGGGCTCCTGTATGTGGATATTTTCCTCGGGTACGATGCCCTTCAAGACTTCCATTACGGCTTCACTGATCATTTTAACGCTTCTTTCTTTTCAGACCGAAGGTCTGTTTTCTTTCTTTTAAAGCAGGATCAGGCCTGCGGCTCCATAGATCCCTGCATCATTTCCCAGCTTTGCAAGGACTATCTCGGTATCCCTGCTCGCATGGAAGGCATATTTTTCAAACGCGGGACGGATATAGTCGATCAGGATCTCACCTGCTTTAGACACGCCGCCGCCGATCACAAACACCTCCGGGTTCACCACTGCTGCAATGATTGACAATCCTTTTCCAAGATAATCGCCGAACTGCTCCGCAATCTCAATTGCAACTTTATCTCCTGCTTTCACTCCGTCAAAAACAGTTTTGGCAGAAATCTCTCCGCCTCGCAGAATGCTGGGCTCACTATCCTTTTCCAACCGTTTGCCTGCAAGACGTGCTATTCCTGTAGCGGAGGCATACTGTTCCAGACATCCAAACAATCCGCAGTTGCAGGGGGTTTCCTCATTATCTTCCACGTGGATATGTCCGATCTCTCCGCCGGCACCGGTAGCTCCGGTGACAATTTTCCCGTTGATAATGATACCTCCGCCGACACCGGTTCCCAGGGTAACCATCACTAAGCTTTTATAGCCTTCGCCGCCGCCCTTCCACATTTCTCCGAATGTGGCCACGTTGGCGTCATTGCCGGATCTGATCGGAACGTTCAAAAGAGATCCCAGGATTCCGGGGACATCGATTTTTCCCTTCCAGCCAAGGTTCTCCGCCTTATTCACAATCCCTTCTTCGCTGACAGGTCCGGGAGTGTCAATTCCTACACCGACCACATCACTCATTTCAATCCCTTTCTCCTCCATTTTTGCAAGGATACTCTTGGCGATATCGGGCAGGATCCTTGTTCCGTTATTGCTCTTGTCAGTGGGGATCTCCCATTTTTCCAGAAGGTCTCCGCTTTGACTGAACAAACCCAGCTTTACGGTAGTTCCCCCCAGATCAACACCAAAAACATATTTACTCATGTTATTCTCCTTACTCGTCCCGTTTTTTAGCCAAAGAGTTCTGCACTCTGGTGTACAACTCCTGAGCTGCATTGTAGCCCATCTTCTTTTGACGGTGTTTTACTGCCGCCGATTCACAGATGATCGCCAGATTCCGTCCGGGACGGATGGGAATATTGTGGCAAACTACTTTGTTGCCCAGATATTCGATATAATTGTCCTCCAGACCCAACCGGTCGTATTCTTTATCCTTGTTCCAGTCTTCCAGGCGGATCACCAGATCCACCTGCTGGGTATCCTTTACGGAAGATGCTCCGAACAGCGCTTTCACATCCACGATACCGATACCTCGCAGCTCGATAAAGTGCTTGGTGATATCCGGGGCGCTTCCCACCAGTGTCTCATCACTTACTTTGCGAAGCTCTACCACATCGTCCGTCACCAGACGGTGACCTCTCTTGATCAGCTCCAGCGCAGCCTCGGACTTACCGATACCGCTTTCACCCGTGATCAGAACACCTTCACCGTAGACATCCACCAATACTCCGTGCACGGAAATGCAGGGAGCCAGTTTTACATTCATCCATCGGATGATCTCTGCCATAAATGCGGAGGTAGACTTTTTTGTGGAAAGAAGGGGAACCAGTTTCTCCTTTGCAATCTCCAGGAAAATGGGATCGGGCTGTAATTCTCTGCAAAATACTATACAGGGAATATCGTAAGACATCAGCTGATCATACACTTCCCTCTTTCTCTCTTCTGTCAGACTCTCCATATAAGTATATTCCACAAAGCCGATGATCTGCAGTCGCTGGGCTTCGAAATGCTCAAAAAAACCTGCGATCTGTAAGGCCGGTCTGTTGATATCCGGCTGTGTAACCCGGATATCCGTGATATCGATCTCCGGCGTCAGGTTTTCCAGCTTCATCTTCTCAATGATTCTGTTCAAGCTAATACTTGGCATACTTTTTTATCCTCCGCACATTCTGTTTCCAGCTCATTTTATCATACGATTATCAAGTGTTCAATGGCTTTTGTGGAAGAAACGGTAGATCTCCTCCGCAACATTGGCCGGAATGTCCGGCACTTTCGCCAAAATCTCCACATCCGCCTTTCGGATCTCCTCGATGGAGGCAAAATGGCGCATAAGCGCCTTGCGCCGGGCCGGGCCGATCCCAGGGATCTCATCCAGCACGGATTTTACCTGAGACTTGCTCCGCAGGGATCTGTGGTATTCTATTGCAAACCGGTGGGCCTCGTCCTGTATCCTGGTGATCAGCTTAAATCCCTCTGATCTGGGGTCGATTGGCAGCTCTTCATTATGGAAATACAATCCCCTGGTGCGATGATTATCATCCTTTACCATGCCGCACACCGGGATATCAATGCCCAACTCTTCCAGCACTTCCAGCGCAATATTCACCTGCCCTCTTCCGCCGTCCATCAAAAGAAGGTCCGGGAATCTGGTAAAGCTTCCGTATTCCCGATCCATTTCTTTTTCTTCAAGCTCTTTGCTTTCCTCCACGCCGTGGGTAAGTCTTCTGGTCAGAACTTCTTTCATGCAGGCATAATCGTCAGGCCCGGACACGGTCTTGATCCGAAACTTCCTATAGTCGCTCCGCTTGGGTTTTCCCTTCTCAAACACCACCATGGATCCCACATTGGCAAACCCACTGATATTGGAAATATCGAAGGCCTCCATGCGGTCTGCACAGCGAATCCCCAAAAGAGCTGCGATCTCTTTCACTGCCCCGATGGTCCTGCCTTCTTCTCTCTTCAGTTTCTCCCGATCCTGACTGAGCACCAGCTTCGCATTCTGCGCAGCCAGCTCCACAAGCTTTTCCTTGTCACCGATCTTCGGCACTCTGATATAAGTTCTTGCTCCTCTTCTCTGGGTCAGCCACTTTTCCAGAAGCTCGCTGTCCTCAATCTCATACTGCAGCATCAGTTCCCTGGGGATAAACGGGGTTCCCGCGTAAAACTGCTTCACAAAATCTCCCAGGATCTGTCCTCTGCTGCGACCTGACACGTGTGTCATATAGTAATGCTCCCTGCCGATCAGCTTGCCGTCCCGCACAAAGAACACCTGCACCACAGCCTCCTCGTCCTCCCGGTACAGCGCGATCACATCCTTGTCCTCCAGGTCGCTGTCCGTGATCTTCTGCTTCTGGGACACCTGCTTTACACTGTTGTAAAGATCCCGGTAATCTGCGGCATCCTCGAACCGAAGCTCCTGTGCCGCCGTCTTCATCTTGTCCTCAAGATCCTTTAATATCATATTATAGTTGCCGTTCAAAAATTCCAGCGCGCCGGCCACCTGCCTGCGATACTCCTCCTTGCTCACATAGCCCTGACAGGGCGCGAGACACTGTTTGATATGATAATTCAGACAAGGCCTGTCATTGCCGATATCTCTGGGCAGTACACGGTTGCATGTCCGCAGCTGAAACAGTTTATTTAACAGCTCAATGGTATCTTTCACAGCGGCGGCACTGGTATAAGGACCGAAATACTTTGACTTATCCTTCTTCATCTGCCGGGAAAAAAGGATCCTGGGATACTCCTCCCCCACGGTTACTTTAATATAGGGATAGGTCTTGTCATCCTTTAACAGCGTATTATATTTGGGAGAATGCTCCTTGATCAGGTTGTTCTCCAGCACCAGCGCCTCCAGCTCGGAATCCGTCACGATATACTCAAAGCGGGCAATCAGACTCACCATCTTGTCAATAGCAGGTCCTCTTCCGATATTTTCCCGGAAATAAGAGCGCACCCTGCTGCGCAGGTTCACAGCCTTTCCCACATAGAGAATGACATCCCCTGCATCCCGCATAATATAAACTCCCGGCTTGTCAGGAAGTTTTTTTAATTCTTCTTCAAAGCAAAACATCCGCAGCCCTCCTGTACGGTTCTGCCTCTATTATATATAATTTCCTTCTCAAATACCAGCAAAATTCACCGCCGGACAAAATTGCCCGGCGGTATTCCTCAAACTATATGAAAAATATACTTGCCTAAAAATTTAGAGAATCTAAATTTTACTCAGTCCAACGGTCGGTTTGAGAATCTTCCCACCGGTCTTGCAGGCTCCTCAGCGCTTTCCGGTTCCTCAGGTTTTGCAGGTTCTCCCTGATCCGGCATTTCTTCGCGGACAGGAACTTCAGGTTCCGGCACAGGCTGTTCGGTTCCTGCCGGGTTCTCTTCCGACTCTTCCTTCAAAGGCTCCTCGTTCACAGCCTCTTCCTTCACAGCCTCTTTCTTCACGGGCTCCTCCGGCTCAGGGATTCCTTTTTCCCTGTGGAAAATCTCCATAAATTCCTTGCCGGTGATGGTTTCCTTCTCAATCAGGAATTCCGCCAGTTTATCCATGAGACCTCTGTTTTCACGAAGCAGTTCTAACGCTTCTTCGTAGCTTTCCTTCAAAATAGCAATCACTTCGTTGTCGATCTCTGCTGCTGTTGTGTCGGAACAGTTCAGAGCCGCTCTTCCTTCCAGGTACCGGCTCTCAATGGTTGCCAATCCGATCAGGCCGAACTTCTTGCTCATACCGTACTGCGTAACCATTGCCCGCGCAATACCGGTCGCCCTCTCAATATCATTGGCCGCACCTGTGGTAACAGTGTCAAACACAATCTCTTCCGCCGCACGGCCTGCCACCAGTCCTACCAGCATATCCCGAAGCTCAGCTTCTGTGTTCAGATACTTCTCCTCCTCCGGAACGTGCATCACATAACCCAGTGCACCCATGGTTCTGGGCACAATGGTGATCTTCTGCACCGGCTCGGAGTTCTTCTGCAGCGCACTTACCAGAGCATGACCCACCTCATGATAAGAAACAATCCTGCGCTCCTCCTTGCTCATGATGCGGTCTTTCTTCTCCTTACCTACCAGCACCTGCTCAACTGCACTGAACAGATCCCTCTGGCTCACCAGACGGCGGCCTTCTTTTACCGCGTTGATGGCGGCCTCGTTGATCATATTGGCAAGGTCCGAACCTACGGCACCGCTGGTTGCCAGTGCAATAGCATCCAGATCAACCGTCTCATCCATCATGACATCCTTGGCATGTACCTTCAGAATCTCCACGCGCCCCTTCAGATCAGGCTTATCCACAATAATGCGCCTGTCAAAGCGTCCCGGACGCAGGAGCGCTTTATCCAGGATCTCCGGACGATTGGTGGCCCCGAGCACCAGGATACCCTTGGATCCGTCAAATCCGTCCATCTCCGCCAAAAGCTGGTTCAGTGTCTGTTCCCTCTCCTCGTTACCTCCGCCGTACTTGGAATCACGGCTGCGGCCAATGGCATCGATCTCATCAATAAAAATAATACAAGGGGCATTCTTGGTAGCTTCCTTAAACAGATCGCGTACACGGCTGGCACCCACGCCCACATACAACTCAATAAAGTCAGAACCTGTCAGGGAAAAGAACGGCACATGTGCCTCACCGGCCACGGCCCTTGCAAGCAGAGTCTTACCGGTACCGGGAGGTCCTACCAGCAGAGCTCCCTTGGGCAGCTTTGCACCGATCTTGGTATATTTTCCGGGATTGTGCAGGAAATCCACTACCTCCTGCAGCGACTCCTTGGCCTCGTCTTCGCCGGCCACATCCTTAAAGGTAACGCCGGTCTCCTTCTGCACATACACCTTGGCATTGCTCTTGCCCACACCCATGGGACCGCCGCTTCCTCCCATCCTGCGGAACAGGAAGCCTAAAAGCAGCCACATCATAAGAAGGGGCAACACAAAAGACAGGATAAAATTCAGGATGGCTCCGGAATCATCCGAAGGAATCCGTTCATACTCTGTAACACCGTGCTCTTCCAGACGTTTTGTAACCGTCTCGGCAGTCTCCATCACATAAGTGTTAAACTCCGTGACATCGTCCTTGCCGTACATTTCCTTATAATACTCCAAAAAGGACATGGGATCCTGCGCAGGATTCTGTATTTCGTCCTGCTTCTCCTCCGCCTTCTTGGTAAAATACAGATATCCGTCATCGCTGAGCGTAGCCTTGTCAACCTCTCCGGCCTCCAGCATCGCAACAAATTCCGAATACTTCACATTTTCCCCGTCCTGTCCGCCCAACAAAACGTTGCTGACAAACGTAAAGATCATCAGCGCCACGCCAACCGCCAGCAGATAAACGATCCAGCGATTCTTCCTGGGAGGCTGATTGCCGTTGTTGCCATTCCTGTTATTATTACCGCCCTGACCGTTTCCCCGGTCATTGCGATATCCGTTTCCATTGTCGTATTGATTCATCTGATTGTCCATATTTGCTCCATTTCGAGGGATGATACTAAGTCTATTTTATTATAGATACTAGCGTTCCATAAATCAATAGAAGAAATGTGAAAAAAAAGTGATTTCTCTAAAAGATTTCTTAACTCAGTTGCAGGGCAGACAGAGGCATTCAGGTTGACAAACATAAGTTGCAGACTTATTATAGTTATAATAAATTATAAAAAAATTCCGCGGAGCGCTTTTGATGTAATAGGAAATCCGAAGGAATTTCTTAATTATATCAAAAAGATACAAAGAGGTAAGGATATGAGAATAGAAGAGAATACACTGACCGCCGAAGATTTTTATCAGTTATACACCTCTGCAGGATGGGGAAATCCCACCCATGACCAGATCAAGGTGGCTTTGGAGAACAGCCTGATCACTTTTACGGCCATCATTGACGACAAAGTGGTGGGAATGGCACGCCTTCTGGGTGACTGCGCCATGTCCTATTATCTGAAAGATTTCGTGATCTTTCCGGAATACCAGAGACAGGGCATTGGCAAGGCCATGATCGCGCACATCGAGAACTACATCCGCAGTCAGTCAAAGGACGGCTGGTTTGCCACTCTGGAATTCATGAGTGTCAAAGGAAAAGAAGAATTTTACAAGAAACTGGGCTTTGAAGAAAGACCCACTGTAAACAGAGGCCCCGGCATGCACAAGAGGTATGAGTAGCATGGACACCGTAGCCATTCACAGCGCACAGACAAAAATAATTGCTCACAGAGGCCTGAGCGGTCTGGAGGCAGAAAACACCTGCGCCGCATTTGTAGCTGCCGGCAACCGCAGTTACTTTGGAATCGAGACCGACGTCCATGTGACAAAAGACGGGCTTTTTGCTGTCATTCACGACAACGATACCTCCCGGGTATCTGCTGTGGATAAAAATGTCGAGAAGTCCACTCTGGAAGAACTTCAGTCCATTCCTCTTTATAACATGACTCCCCGTACTTACCGGACCGACCTGCGGATCCCTGCCCTCGACGACTATATCGGCATCTGCAAGCGCTACGGCAAAGAAGCCGTGCTGAAGCTGAAAAATCCCATCAAGCCCACTTTTATTACCAAAATCATAGACAGTATCCGCCGTCAGGAGTATCTGGAGCATGTGATCTTTATCTCCTTTGTGTGGGACAATGTTGTTGCTGTCAGAGAGTTGCTTCCTCAGCAAAAAGTCCAGTTTCTGACCTCAAAAGCTGATAACAGACTGATAAATAAACTGATCCGCAACCGAATTGATCTCGACATTGCGTTTTCCTCCGTGACCGGGGCTCTTGTAAGGCGCAGACTACATTACCTCCAATATTCTGGAATAACACCAACGCTTGGATGAGAACTTGTCTTTTGACTTAAATAATCGTATAATGATTCCAATGATTTGGAGGAATACACATGAAAAAGAAACTTATATCTGTAATATGCTTTCTCATTTTAATAATCGGTTCGGTTGTCGGTATCGTCTTCCTGAAAGCAGATAAAGATACCGATGTAACATCAGAAACAATTGCTACTGCAGAATCCTCTTCTGCACCTGCAGAAACCTCTTCTGAAGAATCTACCGAGGAATCTGCAGCAGAAACTACAGAGGAATCTACCGAGGAAGCTACAGCAGAAGCTACAGAAGAATCCACAACAGAATCCACAGAGGAATCTACGCAAGATGCTGCAGCAGAGACAACTGATGAATCCATCGAGGAACCCACCCCGGAATCCTCAACTGTACCCTCCGAGGAACCTGCCCCGGAGCCCTCATCTGTTCCCTCCGAGGAACCTGACCCGGAGCCTTCAGACGCTCCTCCGGTCTTTGTAAAGACTGTTACCGAAAGAACTTC
>JAZRCR010000055.1:0-21158 GCA_045659805.1 Acetatifactor sp. | reverse complement strand
CACAAATATATACATAGTCTGCATCTTCACTGATAGGAAGATCGGAACAATCAGGGATATAAGAGAAGGTCTCATCCTCAGAGGAAGCAATCTTATTAGCCTTACCATACATAGCTGCCTCCTGATATGCCTTCTTAGCCCACTGACCGGTTACAATGTAAACAGCCACACCTTTCTTCATCAGGTTCATGGGAATCATTGCAAACTGCTGGCTTGCACCGCCCTGCAGGAATAATACTTTATAGTTATCGGGAATATTCATCAATTCTCTCAGGTCAGCTTCTGCCTCTTTGATGATGGTCTCGTAAGCCTTGGATCTGTGGCTCATCTCCATCACTGACATGCCTGTGCCCTTGTAATCAAGCATCTCTTCTGCTGCTTCAATCAATACTTCCTCGGGCAAAACTGCCGGACCTGCTGAAAAATTATAAACTCTGGACATTTCTCTTCCTCCATTCGTTAAATATGTAACTATCGCAAAATACAAATCACATTGTAATCATTTCATTTGCTTTAGTCAACTGCCTTGTTAAATTATTTCTAAAAATAGTACTAAAGTCCTATCCCTGTCAATAAAACAAAATTACGGGAGTTCCCACTTCAACTGCTTCGTAGATTGTTTTCATTTTATCCGGCGGTGTATTGATACAGCCATGTGAACCTGACCGTACATAGATCTCTCCGCCAAACCGATCACGCCAATCGGCATCATGAATACCCACATTGCCGTTGATCGGCATCCAATACTTTACAAAGGCACTGTAATCCGCTCCTCTGAGCGTTCTGTTCCTCTGCTTGGCATACACACTGTAGACACCTTCAGGCGTCCCTCTTCCTTTTTTGGTGCAGCCGGTAACAATATCCGTCTCAACAGTGCAAGTTCCATCAATATACAGATACATCTTCTGCTCGGTCATATCAATCTCAATATAGGTGCCACCGATATCGTCCTTACCTTTGTGATAAGGTTCTATCAGGTATTCGGGAATATGCGTTTCACTGACTTGCTCGGTCAGTGCTCTCAAGAGATATTCTTTTTCCTTATCTCTGTCAATCAGCGTACCGTAGGACCCCTTCAATATAGTGATCAGATCACCCCTGGTGGAAAGGAATTTTCTCTCTTTTTTATAGGTATCATATTCATCACAGAGACCTTCTGTGAACGCAGATACTTTTTCTTCGGAAATACAAAGACTTCCGTCCTCATTTTCCGCAAACGATCCATCCTCATTTCTCACAAGAAAACAGCTAAGATCCCACTGACTTAACGTAATCTGTTCGTCACCCATATCATAGATGAGGCTTATTGACTGAAAATCCCGAACCTTTTCCCACTGCAATAGAACCGCTTTCTGTTCCCCGGTAAGTTCTCTGTCCTCATACAAACCAACTTCTTCAAGATCAAGAACCACATTCTGAGAAAGATGACACAAAGTAAGATCGATACTCTCCTGTAACAGCAGAAAAGCTTTTTCAACATCCAAACGGTTACATGTGGTATCTGACAGCCGGTATCCGTTCTCAGTCAGACGGATACTCACATACTCAGCAGTTTTCAGTTCTTTCTCCACAAAGGGAAGAGATTCCCACCACTCTTTCAGCTGCGTCTCATCGTATGAAAATTGTGGCTGCACCGAAATATTATTTCCTTTTCCCAACGCAGCTACCCAGGACAAAGGATCATAACTTTCTGTCTGTCTCTTCAGAGCCTCCGTATAATCACATACCAGGTTGATATCGTCTTCAGAAAGGCAATAATTCCGGCCGTCAATATCCACTATTGTAATGCCGGGAGCCGTGGTTGCAGCCACAAGCTCCGAGTTTACCTGCTCTATCGTCTTACCGGTGCAATAGACGCCGTTGATCCATGTATTGATCGGAAATCCATTGCTGTAATAACATGTAAGCACAAGATATGAGATCAAAGGAATCAAGCACATAATTCCTGCGCAGAATATCAGCTTTCGTACTTTATTCATGTTTTCAGTCCTCGGCTGCAGATTGTACTGCAGCGAAACTTACACCCGTTTCTTCAGATCATCCCCGTCAAACACTTCACTGATGGGCGCACCTGCCGGAACCATAGGAAATACCTTGTCATCCTCGGGGATCACGCATTCGATCAGCACGGGAGACCTCATCTCAATAGCCTTGCGAAGTGCCGGCTCCACTTCTTCCTTTGTTGTGACACGAATGGCAACACAGCCGAGACCTTCTGCAACTTTGCAAAAATCTACTTTGTCACTCAGGATTGTCTGAGAATATCTCTTGTCATAAAACAAAGTCTGCCACTGACGCACCATACCAAGCACGTGATTATTGATCACAACCTGAATGATAGGGATGTTATATCTGCTGGCTGTAGCCAGTTCATTCATATTCATGCGGAAGCAGCCGTCACCTGCAATATTGATACAGATCTTATCAGGCTGTCCCACCTGTGCTCCGATACATGCTCCAAGTCCGTATCCCATGGTTCCCAGACCACCTGAGGAGAGGAATGAACGTGGCTGAGTATACCGATAATACTGAGCAGCCCACATCTGGTGCTGTCCAACGTCTGTGGAAATCACTGCTTTTCCTTCTGTCACCTTATCGATGGTCTCGATCACATAAGGACAGGATAAGACTGCATCGTCATATTTCAGCGGGTACTTCTCTTTCAATTCAGCGATCCGCCCCATCCACTCACTGTGATCCTGAGCAGGCAGAACAGAATTGATCGTGGAAAGTATTTCTTTCAGATCTCCGATCAGCGCTGCATCTGCATGAATATTTTTATTGATCTCTGCCGCATCAATATCCATATGTATGATCTTGGCACCTTCGGCAAATTTCCTGGGGTTACCGGTAACACGGTCAGAAAATCTGGCACCCATGGCGATCAAAAGATCACATTCACTGACCCCAAGATTGGATGTCTTGGTTCCGTGCATACCGATCATACCGGTATACCTCTCACTGTGGCCGTCAAATCCGCCTTTACCCATCAAAGTATCACAAACAGGGGCATCCAGAAGCTCCGCGAATTCAGCAACCTGCTCATAAGCATCGGAAGCAATGGCACCGCCGCCAAGGTAGATATAAGGCTTCTTAGCATTTACAAGCAGTTCTATCACCTTATCAATCTCATCCCGGGTATACCGGCTGTTACGCTCAAGTGCCTTAGGCTCCTGCGGTGTAAACTCACAGACAGCAGCTGTAACATCCTTCGTGATATCCACAAGTACAGGACCGGGACGACCGCTCCTTGCAATATGAAACGCTTTTCGGATGGTATCTGCAAGAATCTCAACATTCTTAACGATATAACCGTGTTTGGTGATCGGCATGGTCACACCTGCAATATCCACTTCCTGGAAAGAATCCTTTCCAAGCAGAGGAAGATTTACATTGGCAGTGATTGCCACCATGGGAATGGAATCCATATATGCGGTAGCAATACCTGTAACAAGGTTTGTAGCACCGGGTCCGCTTGTTGCCATACAAACGCCAACCTTACCGGTTGCCCTCGCATAGCCGTCAGCTGCGTGAGCCGCACCTTGTTCGTGTGAAGTTAATATATGATTGATCTCGTGGGAATGTTTGTAAAGTGCATCATAAACATTCAGGATTGTGCCTCCGGGATAACCGAAGACAGTTTCCGCTCCCTGCTCTTTGAGACATTCCACAACAATCTCAGCACCTGTCAACTGCATATCATTTTTCCTCCTGTCAACTCTTACTGTTTTCCGGGAACATCAAGAACAGCACCTCTGTTACCACTTGTAACAAGTTCACGGTATCTTGACAGATAGCCGGTTGTCACCTTAGGCTCTCTTGGCTGCCATTTTGCTCTTCTGGCTGCAAGCTCCTCATCGGAAACCAGCATATCCAGCCTGTTCTCAGGAATATTAACGCGGATGATATCGCCCTCTTCCACAAGAGCAATAGGTCCGCCTACGGCCGCCTCGGGAGAAACATGACCAATAGAAGCACCTCTGGAAGCTCCGGAGAAACGGCCGTCGGTGATCAGGGCAACACTGGAGCCAAGTCCCATGCCTGCAATAGCAGATGTAGGATTCAGCATCTCTCTCATACCGGGACCGCCTTTAGGACCCTCGTAACGGATCACAACCACGTCACCTGCTACGATCTTACCGCCCTTGATAGCTTCAATGGCATCGTCCTCACAGTCAAATACTCTTGCAGGACCTTCGTGTACCATCATCTCAGGCACAACAGCCGAACGCTTCACAACGCCGCTGTCAGGAGCCAGGTTACCCTTCAGGATAGCAATTCCGCCGGTCTCGGAATAAGGGTTCTCAACAGGTCTGATGACTTCGGGATTCTTATTTACACAACCTGCGATATTCTCACCGATGGTCTTGCCGCTAACAGTCATCACATCAAGATGAAGCAGATTCTTCTTGGTCAGCTCGTTCATTACGGCATAAACACCGCCGGCCTCATTCAGATCCTCCATATAGGTAGGGCCTGCAGGTGCCAGATGGCACAGGTTCGGCGTCACTGCAGAAAGCTCATTGGCAATATCCAGATTCAGATCCACACCGGCTTCCCTTGCAATGGCAGGAAGGTGCAGCATGGAGTTGGTGGAACATCCAAGGGCCATATCTACAGTCAGTGCATTCAAAAATGCCTTCTCAGTCATAATATCTCTGGGCTTGATATCCTTTTCCACAAGTTCCATTATTTTCATGCCGGCATGCTTTGCAAGACGGATTCTCTCAGAATAAACGGCAGGAATGGTACCGTTACCTTTCAGGCCCATACCGATAGCCTCGGTCAGACAGTTCATGGAGTTGGCAGTATACATACCGGAGCAGGAACCGCAGGTAGGACATACTTTCTCTTCAAACTCACACAGTTCATCCATGGTCATAGTACCGGCAGCCACACTTCCCACGGCTTCAAACATAGCCGACAAGCTTCTCTTCTGTCCGTGTACTCGTCCTGCCAGCATCGGACCGCCGGAGACAAAAATGGTAGGAATGTTCAATCTTGCCGCTGCCATCAGAAGACCGGGCACGTTTTTGTCACAGTTGGGGATGCACACAAGACCGTCAAATCCATGGGCCAAAGCCATACATTCGGTACTGTCAGCAATCAGATCTCTTGTGACAAGAGAATACTTCATACCGATATGTCCCATGGCAATACCGTCACACACAGCAATTGCAGGGAACACAACGGGCATACCGCCGGCCATGGCCACCCCCATTTTAACAGCTTCCGTGATCTTATCAAGGTTCATGTGACCAGGAACGATCTCATTGTAAGAGCTGACGATACCGATCATGGGGCGTCTGCGCTCTTCCTCTGTATATCCTAATGCATTAAAAAGACTTCTGTGCGGTGCCTGCTGGGCACCTGTCTTTACGGAATCACTTCTCATCATTCTTCCTCCTTAGATTTTTTCTGCCAGTAGGTCACCCATCTGAGAGCAGCCAACCTTTGTGCAGCCTTCTGACATGATATCACCGGTGCGATAACCATCAGCAAGCACCTGTTTTACGGCATTTTCAATGGCATCCGCTTCTTTATCCAGATCAAAGCTGTAGCGAAGCATCATAGATGCACTCAAAATAGTTGCAATGGGGTTTGCAATATCAAGACCTGCAATATCGGGTGCGGAACCATGGCTGGGCTCATACAGACCGAATTTAGTATCATTTAAGCTGGCACTGGCAAGCATACCGATAGAACCGGTCACCATACTTGCTTCATCGGACAAAATATCACCGAACATGTTCTCGGTCAGGATCACGTCAAACTGAGCAGGATCCTTCACAAGCTGCATGGCACAGTTATCCACCAGCATATGCTCTAATGTGACCTCAGGATAATCCTTTGCCACCTCTTCCACAACTTTTCTCCAAAGCCTGGAGGAGTCCAGCACGTTGGCCTTGTCCACGCTGGTCACTTTCTTGCGGCGCTTCATGGCAATATCGAATCCTTTGATTGCAATTCTGCGAATCTCATTCTCGTCATATGTAAGAGTATCGATAGCCTTTAAAACACCGTTTTCTTCGATGGTCTTTCTCTCACCGAAATACAGACCGCCGGTAAGCTCTCTCATGATCATCATATCGAAACCTGCAGCACTGATCTCCTCCTTAAGCGGACATGCACCGGAAAGCTCTTCATAGAGAATCGCCGGGCGCAGGTTTGCAAAGAGATTAAGCGCCTTTCGGATGCCAAGCAATCCTGCCTCAGGGCGCAGATTGGGGGGTAACTTATACCAGGGAGATTTAGTAGTATCTCCGCCAATGGAGCCCATGAGAACAGCATCAGCCGCCTTCGCGGTAGCAATGGCTTCATCAGTCAGGGGAACACCGTGGACATCAATGGATGCTCCTCCCATTAAAATATCTGTATAATTCATTGTGTGACCGTACTTTGCAGCCACCTTGTTCAATACTTTCTTGGCCTCTGCAACAATTTCAGGTCCGATACCGTCGCCGGGGATACAAGTGATCTTTAATTCCATAACAGTTACCTTTTCCTTTTAATTTATAGTTAAATATCTTTTTATACAGAAAAGGACTGTGCCGTATCAACGTTCACAGTCCTTACCTTTCATTTACCGACGCATTAAGCCTGTTCAGGCTTCTCAACACGTGCGACAGCAGACCTCTCCATAGGAATACGACAGTTCTTATTGTTACCGAATTCAACAATAATGGTATCATCCGTAATATCAATAACGACTCCGATCAATCCGCCCTTGGTCAGTACACAGTCACCAATCTCCATGGCTGCCAGCATAGCTGCCATTCTCTTCTGCTCCTTCTTCTGGGGTCTCATAAGGAAGAACCACATTGCACCGAGGATCACCGCATAGATCAGGAATGTCATGATCAGGCCACCGCCACCTGTAGCTGCAGCTTCTTCACCAGTTAATAAAATATTCATTTTCTTTCCTCCTGCTTTGTATTGCTTTACAATCAAGCCTTAAATGATATAATACACAAAAATCCAAATATGGGCAAGTAGTTTCTGCAAGAAAATATAAATTTTTTATATTTTAGAATGTCAGTCACGGGAAGCGCCCATTCCATCAAGTTTCTGCTTCTTATAGGCAGCAAACCGTCCCTGATCAAGAGCATCCCTGATTTCCTCCATCATTGTGTTATAAAAGTACAGATTATGCAGCACGCACAAACGCATCCCCAGCATTTCTTTCGCCTTTAACAAGTGCCTGATATACGCTCTTGAATACCGGCGGCATGCAGGACACTGACACCCCTCTTCAATCGGTCTGTCATCCAGCTCATACTTGGCATTGAACAGATTGATCTTACCCTGATTAGTATAGAGGTGACCATGCCGTCCATTGCGTGTGGGGTATACACAGTCAAAGAAATCCACACCTCTCTCAACGCCTTCCAGAATATTGGCGGGAGTACCCACACCCATCAGGTATGTGGGCTTGTCCTGCGGCAGATACGGCACAACCTGCTCCAGAATATGATACATTTCCTCATGGGTCTCACCTACCGCAAGTCCCCCGATGGCATAACCGTCCAGATCCATTTCACTGATCCGTTTTGCATGTTCTATGCGGATATCATCAAAGATTGCCCCCTGATTGATCCCAAACAAAAGCTGATTGGGATTTATGGTATCCTCCAGACTGTTGAGCCGCTTCATTTCATTTTTACAGCGCACCAGCCACCTGGTAGTGCGCTCCACAGAATCCTGCACATACTTCCGGTCTGCCTTGCTGGGTGCACACTCATCGAATGCCATAGCAATTGTTGACGCCAGATTTGACTGGATCTGCATGCTCTCCTCCGGACCCATGAAAATCTTGCGTCCGTCTATATGGGAATTAAAATAAACGCCTTCTTCCCTGATCTTACGCAGCCCTGCAAGGGAAAACACCTGAAAGCCGCCGGAATCCGTAAGGATCGGCTTGTTCCATGACATAAACTTATGAAGTCCTCCCAACTGCCTGATCAACCGGTCACCGGGACGGACATGCAGGTGATAGGTGTTAGACAATTCGACCTGCGTTTTTATCTCTTCAAGATCTGATGTAGCAACCGCTCCTTTGATCGCAGCAACCGTTCCTACATTCATAAAAACAGGGGTCTGGATAACCCCATGCACCGTATGCAGCTGACCGCGCTTTGCACGACCTTCCTGTTTCAACAATTGATACACTGCATATTCCTCCTTCACTATTCTGCCTACATATAGAATCATTATATCTTTTTTCAGCAAAAAGATAAAGCATTTTTTCAATTCATCAAAAAAACATTGCCATTTTTTACGTCATTTACTATAATCTTTATTAACAATGAAATCAATGGAGGTACTGTCATGGCAGGTTCTACATACGGCACCATATTCAGAATAACAACCTGGGGAGAATCCCACGGCAAAGCTTTGGGTGTCGTCGTCGACGGCTGTCCCGCCGGATTGTCTCTTAATGAAGAGGATATCCAGCAATACCTTGACCGAAGAAAACCCGGACAGAGCAGCATCACCACCCAGCGAAAAGAGGGTGATGAAGTTGAAATCCTTTCCGGTGTTTTTGAAGGCCGTACTACAGGTACACCCATCTCCCTGATGATTCGCAACACGTCCCAGATCTCAAAGGATTACGGAAATATCGCTGCATGTTACCGCCCGGGACATGCCGATTATACATACAATGCCAAATACGGTTTCCGGGATTACAGAGGCGGCGGTCGCTCTTCCGGCCGCGAGACCATCGGCCGGGTTGCAGCAGGCGCTATCGCTTCCAAGATTCTCAGAGAGCTTGGAGTTGAAATCTGCGCTTACACCAGAAGTATCGGCCCTGTTTCCATAGATTACTCCCGTTTTGATAAAGGTGCAATCCTGACCACACAGACTGCAATGCCGGACAGGGAGGCCGACATCCTTGCCATGGATTATCTTGGCCGTGTTCGGGAAGATAGTGATTCGGCAGGCGGATGTATGGAGTGTGTTGTCAAGGGACTCCCCGCAGGTATCGGTGATCCTGTTTTTGAAAAGCTGGATGCCAATCTTGCCAAAGCCATCATGTCTGTTGGAGCAGTCAAGGCAGTGGAGATCGGTGACGGCACTGCTGTCGCAGCGCGCAGAGGCAGTGAAAATAACGATCCCTATATGATGCAGGACGACCGGATCAGTAAAGCTTCCAATCATGCGGGCGGAATCTTGGGTGGCATCAGTGACGGCAGCGATATCATTATCAGAGCCCATGTAAAACCCACACCATCCATTTACAGACCGCAACAGACGGTGACACAGGACGGCGAAGATATCACCCTGCAGATCAAAGGGCGTCACGACCCCATCATCGTTCCCAGGGCTGTTGTCGTGATGGAATGTATGGCCGCCATCACTGTCCTGGATGCCATGATGATAAATCTGTCAGCACGCATGGATCATTTGAAAGACTTTTACACTCCGCCGCAGTGAGATCCCAGCGGTGTGTTTTGTACAATTAACAAATCGGGAGGATTTTCTTAGTTGTACAAAAAAGAATCCGGCTCTGGATCATACCACATCCAGTTGCCGGTTCATTTTTCTTGATTATTTAGAAAGTTTGTAAAATACGATACAGTTGGGCTCACTCACAGGAATCTCCGGACCGTTCATAACGATTGTATGCGCATTGATATCTACCTTAAAAAATGTCATACTGTTGGATTCATGATTCAGAGATACAAGATACCTGCTTCCCGGGAACAGCTCTGCGTCCTTTGGATAATCTCCGCTGACCGGCAGACAAAAGTTATGTGTCAGAGTACCGTCTTCCATGTTAACATCATAGAGTACTACAGTATTATCTCCCGCATTGGAACTCAACAGATATTTGTAATCATCTGAAAAGCTCAGAGCACTTGCAGCGTTATTGTTAATATTTTCCGTTGTGGGGATCGTCTGGATCTTTTCAAATATGGGATTTCCATTTTTATCCATATAACTGTATACGTCAATAATACATTTCCACTCATGGACAATATAAACAAATCTTCCGTCTTTGGATATCTTGATGTGTCTCGGTGCAGAGTCAAGCTCACTCCTGAGAACATCCACCAGTCTCACTTTTCCTCTCTCACAGTCAAACCCATATACATTAACGTGGTCCATCCCCTGATCTGCAACCAGAAGATATTTATTGTCGTGGGTCATACGGGCACAATTAATGTGAGGTCTGAAATTTCTTTCTGTCACACTTCCCAGGCCCCTGTGAAAAATCTCATCAGTGATCTTGCCGATGGAACCGTCCTCCATCAATTGAAGAACAGTAAGCTTCCCATCATGATATCCTGCAACAAACAGATAACGGTCTGTATAGTCCGTGGAAACATAGCATCCTCTCATTCCGTTGATCGGCGCAAAATTGATCAGCTCCAATGTCCCGTCCGTCAGGATCAGATATGCCTCTACACCGAAGTCCGTGATCGAATACAAATACTTTCTATTATGGGAAACGCATATATAAGAAGAATTAGAGATCTCTACCTTGCCCTTTTCAAGAAATCTGCCATTTTCCATATCCACATCATAGACACGGATACCGTGGCTGTCTCCCATGGTATAAGTAGAAACGTAAGCAACATATGCGCATTTTTTATTCATGTGCAATACCCTCCTTGTCCGTTCCAATTAGTTTACCACAATTCCTCATTTTATGAAATACTTTTCCCTTAATTTCTATATTTTTTCATATTACGCCAAATCATGTGTCAATCTGTTAATCTTCATAGACTGTCGTCCAGATCTCACCGCCGGCACAGTCAAAGGTGACAGCATCAGAGTAAGCGTAATTTCCTGCTGCATCCCACATCTCGAATACCATGGAATAACTTCCGTCAAACAGCGGAGCCTCTCCAAAGGATGTATCGGCTGTTACGGAAAACTCATCAGCGGCATACATCTCAAAATCGTCATCACCGCTGTAAGATGCCATCTTCCAGATCGTAGTGATCACATCGCCTTCTGCAAGTAAACGCAGTTCCTTGCTTGCCATACCGGATTCGTCCAATCCCTGGGAAGCGCCGAGGATAGACCACTCTTCCAAAGTAAAGTCATAGGCAACCTGAAGGTTGTAAGCTTCACCATTCAACAGAACTGGCACGGAATAAAGATTGTAATCCTCTCCTTCAAAGGAAAGCTCCATATATACAAGATGACCGTCAAGCGCACCCCAGACACCACGGAAATTGTCATAAAACACGCCGTTCTCCCAGTCAGCCGTCATATCGTTATCGGTACCGAGAAGCATCATCTGATCATTTTCCTCATCTACATAGTACAAAGAAAATGCGATACCGGCCAGAATGTCATCTGCGTCAGGTCCAAGAGTGAGGATCGCAGAACCTTCATCGTTCAGTCCAAGAGGTGCACCGTCCCAATTCATGTCCGCGAGGGTAATGATCTCGGGCAGTTCCCCAATCTCAAGTGAAGAAAGATACTCTTCACCGCCCTCTGCCAGTTCGCCTGTCAGCCCGTATGCATATAAATGTTTAAACGCAAGTCCTGTACCCACGCTGGCATATCCGTTAAAATCATTTACATCACCGTTATAGGAGTAATAACAGCTCAAACCTGTGGCCTCCGCACGGTAAATTCCACCAACCTGATATATCACACAATCAGCCAAAGCGTCACAAACACTTTGCGCAGAAGGCAGCATCCACGCAGTCTGACGGGCAAAATGCCCCAGGTCCACCATGTTGGTATATCCCTGTTCTCTTGTATTGCCACCGTAATTTTCACTCTGTGCAGCGGCACGTCCAAGCTGAGCAAAGAAACCGGGATCCTGGGAAGCTGCAACCAAAGCTTCCTGTCCAAAAGTCTCATATGCATCCAATAAGGGAGTCAGCTTTGTCAGATCTGTCACGGACAGTGTAGTCTGATCCTGTGTTCCAACCGCTTCGCAGCCCTCATAATAGGTGTTACAGATAGCAATACCCAGATCATCGCCATACATAGCGGGATCAGATGCCAGTTCATTAATCCAACCACTATAGAGCCATCCATTGCCGGGCTCCACTTCTTCCGATGCCACGAGATACTTTGCAAAATTCTGGAATACAGCAGCCACATCGACAGTCGCCATCAGACAAGTATCAAAACCAACCAGTTCAAGCGCAGGATTCGCGGAATCGGCAGGCCATACAGCATCAAATGCCTGATACATTTCAGTCAGATCCAGCGAGTCCAATCCATGGATTTCATCGAAGGCAGCACCGGTCACAGAACCGCCTCCATGGTTCCAAAAAGTGACAGCAACTTTATCTGCAGGATAATTCATATCTGCAAATGCCAGGAAATCATATAAAGTCTGGGCATCACCCATATTTACAGTCTCCTGCTCATCGATCAGCTTCAGACCCGCGCTGTCGTAAAGCCAGCGCTGCAATTTTGATGGATCCATCAGATCATTCTGCCACACGGCAGCGCCGCCTGTCTGGATGACGATTGCCACATCATCAGGCAGATTCACCTGCATCATCTCACTCAGGTCCGTTGTGGCAAATCCTCCGTTGGTCTCAAGGTCACTGCCGCAAAGGTACCAGTAAACAGCCCATGTGTAGTCAGAACCCTCCTCATTACCTTCATTCGATACAGATTGCCGTAAACCTCCTTCTTCAACACCGGAGCCTTCCCCGCTGCATGCCGTAAAGGAAAATACAAGAACAAACATCAAAAGAATCGACATTATCTTCTTTTTCATTTTTATTACCTCGGTTTTTTTAATAGAAAAGGCGGCCGCGGTTAATGCGGCCACCTCGGTAATTATATCAAGCAATATAATGATTACTCGATGCCTAACTCATCCTTCACATCAACAATCCACTGATCAACATCAGCATACCAAGCGATCATCTCGTCAAGAGCTTCCTGAGTAATCTCTTGGTCGCTGCTCAGTAACTCTTTGTGCTGCTGAAGAAGGGTCGCCATCTCGATCATAACATCAACAACTTCTTCATCATAAGCATCAACATCTTCATTGATCACTTTAGCTACAGCATCAAATGCTGTGCTGGTTTTGTTAAAAGCATCAATCGCGGGCTGCTTATCGGGGCCACCGCAGGCAACCAATGACAGGCACATTACCATTGCCAATACAACTGCTAATAACTTTTTCATTTTTCTTTCCTCCTAAAACAAATAGATTATGTAGCTTTATGCTTATTACAATCATACATCTACCGCCCACCGAAAAGAAACCTGCGTCCCGAATCATACCGAAATTGTACTGAATCGACATTCACATCAAAGTGATGCCCGAAAGATAAATTGATCATTTTCCTGCAAAAAACTATAGATTCCGCCATAGCGTTCCACTATGGTACAAATACTCTGCACACCGATCCCGTGACCCGGCCGGTTTGTCACAGGAATACCATTTACGAAGCAAACTTTTACCCTGCAGGGGTTAGTTACCTGCAAATAAAGCTTTTTCCCCTTCTCATAAAACTGTACGATTATCTGACAGGAATCACCTGACGCTGCTATGACTTCACATGCATTCAATGCATTTTCCAAAGCATTCGAAAGAAGGACACACAGATCAATGTCCGATACTGCAAGTTGTACTGAAAGGGATCCGTGTACCTTCATTTCAACTCCTGATTTTTTTGCTCTTGCAGCAAACGCCGACAGTATCAGATTGATCTCTTCGTTTTCACAGTAACGCTCCACAGTCTGTTTTTCCATTTCGCGACAGATATCGGAAATATAAGTCTGGGCGGTCTCCTCCTGACCGTTTTCCATGCATGAAGACAAATATTGCAGATGATGACGCATATCATGCCGGTACTGCCGGGCCATCTCCTGAGATTCCCTCAATGCATTGATCTCACGGACGCTTTGGGACAGTTGGATCCTGAGACCATCCTGTGCCTGTTTTAATCTGTTCTGTATTCTCTCTTCAATGGAATGATACCGCAGAAATACAAGATAGGCTCCACAGCACACAAAAGGCATAAACTCCACAGCGACCGGCATACCTACTGTGAGATAATCCAAATAGATCCGGGCAATATAGTCAAACAAATAATAGAGAGCGGGGATAAAGCCGAACTGTATATGAGCCCTTGCAGAATAATCAGATATCATCCTGAAGACAGGCGTCACAAAATATAACAAAAATATCAGAAGCGGTACTGTCAGGATCAGCTCTGTAATATCCTGTACTGCAGCCTCGCGAAAAACAGCCACCGCCAAAAGCCCGATCCACCGCCTGAGTTCACAACACAAGTAAGCAGTCAGGATAGAAAGACACGACAGGGTTGCCTTGTGGGTAAGAAAATACAAAACGACAAACAAAGGCAAATGAGTTGTGAACGGATAAATTTTACGCAAAGCATCCAATGGAAAAGTATAAAAGAAGATGGCTTGCAGAATAAGAAGCAAAATCAGGCAATAAAGAAATATCCTACGCTTCTTTTTATTCTTCAGGATATCACAAAAAGAAGCAGACAGAATACTTCCGAAAACACTTACGGCACCACCGTTTAACATGGTTATCCATTCCGTCATAATTTCACCAACTTTCTCTCAAAGGCATATTCAAGAAATATATTTTTGATCTCATTATACTTTCCCCTCGGCAGAGGTATCTCTGCGGCGCTGGACATTATAATGGCACGATAAGAAAGATTCTGAATATGCTCCATATTAACAAGGAACGAACGGTGCGGCCGCAAAAATCTGCCAAACGCTTCAAGCTGACGGCTCAGTTCCTCCAGACAACCTGCACACTCCAGCACCTTACCGTTGGTAAGATGAATAAAAATCGTCCTGTGAACCACTTCACAGTATTCCAGTTGGCACACTTCGATCCTGTTGATCCCATTTTTACACCTCAGGATCAGACAATTGTCCTTATCCTTTTCATACTCCGAAAATGCATTGTCTAGCAATTTGAACAAGTGATCTTCACAGATGGGCTTCATCAGATAAAAATAGGCACCCACTGTATAGGACTGTACAGCATACTCCGGAGATGAGGTCAGAAAAATGATCTTTACATTATTATCATACTGTCTGATATCTTTGGCTACACTGATACCGTTTACTCCCGGCATTAGCACGTCCAGAAACAGAATATCATATCTGCTCCCTCTCTCGATCTTTGTCAGCAGTTCCAAAGAATTATCAAACTTTTCATAATGGGCCTCCTGGCTGTGTACACTGCAGTACTTCTCAAGAAGACCGCAAAATTCATTCAACGCGGATGCCTCATCATCACAATAAGCAACTTTAATCATATCTGTCTCCCTATCCAATAATCCGCTTTCATTTTAATACAAATTTATACTTATTAAAAGCACCAATCGCGAAAAGTATTATTGGGGGAGCGAATTGTACTTAAACATAATATTTTCGCAAAAAAGTAATTGACGAATTTACGGTTGTTATGCTATAGTGAAAATTGAATGAAAACAGATTCATAGAGTCTGCAGAGCAGCAACTTTCGTTGCATTATTGATTGAGTTAAAAGCTCAAATTTTATAAGTTGGTTACTATAAACCGGTGCATCGGATGCACATCTAACTTGTGAAACGGTCAATAAGAGTAGTAAAAGTAAAATATTTTGCTATATAGACTCTAAACCTGATAATCTGTTACAAACAATCTTCTGTTGCGGTGTGGGGAAGGCATTTCCACAGGCAGGGGATCATCATCAGACATCACAAGCAGTGTGCGTGAAGACGCAGACTGCTTTTTTGATACAATAAGGAATCGGACAGATTTATTATTGTATCAAAAAGCAGAAGCAGGGATCGCACTGCTGCAGAGAGGAACCTGTCTGTTCCGCAGACCTGCAGCGGGCGTTGAATTTCGCGAAGCGAAATTCTATCTTGACAATTGCGCATTAAGCCACAAAGGAAGGTTGGTTTCAAATGAAAAAGGCTTTGGTTAATCTGGTGAACATCACTAAATCTTATGACGGACAGATGGTTTTGGACGATCTGAATCTCTACATCCGCGAGAATGAATTTCTGACCCTGCTTGGTCCCTCCGGATGCGGCAAAACCACAACACTACGAATTCTCGGTGGCTTCGAGAAGCCGGATAAAGGGCAGGTGATCTTTGACGGAACGGATATCACCACTCTCCCGCCCAATAAGAGACAGTTAAATACTGTTTTCCAGAAATATGCCCTCTTCACCCATATGACCATAGCCGAAAACATTGCCTTTGGCTTAAAGATCAAGAATAAGAGTAAATCTTATATTAACGATAAGATAAAATATGCTTTGAAGCTGGTAAATCTGGACGGATTTGAAAACCGTATGCCCGATTCCTTAAGCGGCGGCCAGCAGCAAAGGATCGCTATCGCCCGTGCTATTGTTAATGAGCCAAAGCTTCTGCTTCTGGACGAACCTTTAGGTGCGCTGGATCTGAAGCTCCGTCAGGACATGCAGTACGAACTGATCCGATTGAAGAATGAATTAGGCATCACCTTTATCTATGTGACACACGATCAGGAAGAGGCACTTACCATGTCTGATACCATCGTTGTCATGAATCAGGGCTATATCCAACAGATCGGTACCCCTGAAAAAATATATAACGAACCGGAAAATGCTTTTGTGGCTGACTTTATCGGTGACAGTAACATCATCGGTGCCACTATGATCGATGATAGACTTGTCGAGATCCTCGGTGCAAAATTTGCCTGTGTGGATGAAGGCTTCGGCCACAACACACCTGTTGATGTTGTGATCAGACCCGAGGACGTGGAGTTGGTTGCCCCCGAACAGGGCATCATCAAGGGCACGGTGACACACCTGATCTTCAAAGGTGTACACTACGAAATGGAAGTAATGGCAAACGGATTTGAATGGCTTGTCCATTCCACCAGAATGCAAGAGGTTGGTGCTGAGGTTGGTATCAAAGTAGATCCTTTCAACATTCAGATCATGCAGAAGCCACAATCCGAGGACGAGGAGGCCGTAGGCGTAAATGAGTAAGAAACTTCTTGCTGCGCCTTATCTGTTCTGGTCCGTCATGTTCATCATCATTCCTCTCGGTATGGTATTCTACTACGGACTTACGGACAAGACCGGCGCATTTACCTTAGAAAATATAATTGCCATCGCCACAGCGGAGCATTCAAAAGCACTTTGGGAGGCACTGAAGCTCTCTCTCATCAGCACAGCGATCTGTTTTTTATTGGCCTACCCCCTGGCATTGATCCTGTGCAATATGAAAGTGAAGCAGAACTCTTTCCTGGTACTGATCTTCATCCTTCCCATGTGGATGAACTTCCTGTTAAGGACGCTGGCATGGCAGACACTTTTGGAAAAGACAGGTGTAATTAATAATATTTTAACTTTCTTACACCTGCCCACTTTAAATATCATCAACAAGCCATCAGCCATTGTACTCGGTATGGTATACAACTTCCTGCCGTTCATGGTACTGCCTCTGTACAATGTGCTGGTAAAGATCGATAAGAATGTGATCAATGCTGCAAGAGATCTGGGTGCAAACAGCGTACAGACCTTCTTTAAGATCATATTCCCCTTGAGTCTTCCCGGAGTATTCAGCGGTATCACGATGGTGTTTGTGCCCGCACTCACCACCTTTGTCATCTCCAAGATCCTCGGCGGAAGCAAAATCCTTCTGATCGGTAATGTGATCGAGCAGGAATTCACCCAGACAGGCAACTGGCATCTGGGAAGCGGTCTTTCCATTGTTCTGATGCTGTTTATTATCATCAATATGGTTATCAGTGCCATAACCGACAAAGACGGGGAGGCTCAGGGATTATGATAAAGACGACTGCTCAAAAAATTTACACCTTCCTGATATTTGTATTTTTGTATGCTCCTATCATCACGCTGATCGTACTTTCCTTTAACGCCAGCAAGACAAGAGCCAAATGGGGAGGTTTTACCCTGAAATGGTACAAAAATCTGTTCCGGAACGAGGCCATCATGCAGGCCCTGTGGAACACACTGGTGATCGCAATGCTCTCCGCTCTGATTGCCACACTCATCGGAACAATCGCATGCATTTCCATCAACAGCATGAAGAAGCGCAACCGCGCTATCCTGATAGGAATTACAAATATCCCTATGCTGAACGCGGAGATTGTAACCGGTATTTCCCTGATGCTGTTGTTTATCAGCTTTGGTATGAAATTCGGTTTTTCCACCATATTGCTCTCACATATTACATTTAATATCCCGTATGTGATCCTGAGCGTCATGCCGAGGATGCGGCAGCTCAATCCCAGCACTTATGAGGCGGCACTGGATCTTGGAGCTTCCCATATGACTGCGTTTTTCAAAGTCGTGTTCCCGGATATCCTGCCCGGCATCCTGTCAGGATTCTTGATGGCATTCACTATGTCACTTGATGATTTTATCATCACTTACTTCACCAAGGGACCGGGCATCGATACCCTGTCCACCAAGATCTACAGTGAGGTAAAGAAAGGGATCAAGCCGGAAATGTATGCTCTTTCAGCCATTATTTTTGTGAGCGTACTGGTACTCCTGTTACTGATCAACTACTCCCCCAGGGACAAAAAGAACGTTAAATCAAAATAAACATCTGACAGAGAAAGGAAATAATATCAATGAAAAAATTCATCGCATTACTTCTCAGTATCATTGTAACTGCTTCTCTCCTCACCGGCTGCGGCTCCAATAATTCCGGCGAAAACGGTGAAGTGTATGTTCTGAACTGGGGTGAATACATAGATCCCGCAACACTTGATATGTTTGAAGAAGAAACCGGCATCAAGGTCATTTACGAAGAATTTGAGACCAACGAACTGATGTATCCCAAAGTGGAAGCAGGGTCCTCCGCTTATGACGTGATCTGTCCTTCCGACTATATGATCCAGAAAATGATCGACAACAATCTGTTGCAGGAATTAAACTTTGACAATATGCCTAATGCAAAGGCGAATATCGGAGCACAGTATTATGAGCAGGCTGCTGCTTTCGATCCCGGCAACAAATACTGTGTACCCTACTGCTGGGGAACCGTCGGCATCCTCTACAACAAAACCATGGTGGACGAACCGGTTACCAGCTGGAGTATTCTCTGGGATGAAAAGTACGATGACAATATTCTGATGCAGGATTCCGTAAGAGATGCCTTTATGGTAGCTTTAAAATTAAAAGGCTACTCCATGAACTCCCTGAACGAGGCTGAACTTAACGAAGCCAAAGATGCTCTGATCGCCCAGAAGCCTCTTGTACAGGCATATGTTGTGGATCAGGTGCGTGATAAAATGATTGGCGGGGAAGCTGCACTGGGCGTGATTTATTCCGGTGAGGCCATCTATACACAGCGTGAGAATCCGGATCTTGAATATGTAGTTCCCCAGGAGGGCACTAATGTATGGATTGACGGATGGGTAGTTCCCAAGAATGCGCCCAACAAGACAAACGCAGAAAAGTTTATTGACTTCATGTGCAGAGGTGATATTGCTCTGATGAACTTTGAATATATCACATACTCTACCCCTAACACAGTTGCCCAGCAAATGATTGAGGACGAGGACATCAAGAATTCAACCATTGCCTTCCCCGACCTGACACAGTATGAGAATCTGGAAACTTACAAGTTCCTTGGTGAAGAAGGTGACGAACTTTACAACAACCTCTGGAAACAGGTAAACTCCAGTTCTGCAGACTGACAACAAGCTTAACGACCAAAAGCACCTGAAGCCATTTCGGCTACAGGTGCTTTTTTTGTACAATAATAAATTCCTTAGAATTTCTTATTGTATAAAAACACTCCGTGAGGATGCGCACTCGCGCTTACAAGGTAAATGTCGCTTTCGCGACCGCGCTCGGCCCGAGAGTCCGCAAGCGGACTCTTTGTTCTCTCAATTCTACTATTCAGGCTGTTCGCAGCCACAGGTCTCAGAAACTCTGGAAATGTTAGGGTAACGGGAAACATTTGTGTCACGGTCACAATCGCAATCGTTATCGCAGCCATCGTCACAGCCATCATTACAGCCACAGCTGTTATTGATCCTGCGATTAGCATTACCACAGCCACAGGAAGTGTTAACTCCAAAATTACTTCCGCAATTTCCGCAACCTCCGCAGCCAAAATTACCACCGCAGCCTAACAACAATAAGATGATCCACAGACAATTCATGAGCAAAAATCCTTTTCTTCTTTACCATATTTTATTCAGCCTGCAAATCCTTGTTGTTTGTCTCAGAATATCATTTTTTCAAAAAATCTTTCTTTATGTAGCGGAAGGTTTCCTTCTCTCCTTTTTCCGCCAGCATCGTAAGAAGCTCTTTCAGCCAAAATGCTGTATATGGATGAAGCGGCGCATTCCCGGCACCTTTCTCAAAATATGCAAGCGGAGCCCGGTCTGTGTACTTCTTTCCCTGATACACCT
Organism: Acetatifactor sp.; assembly: GCA_045659805.1. GTDB lineage: Bacteria > Bacillota > Clostridia > Lachnospirales > Lachnospiraceae > Acetatifactor. The sequence goes on along the minus strand of JAZRCR010000055.1, from coordinate 793 downwards.
TACTCGCAGCAATCCTGTCCATCATCATCTCTGCAATATACTTATCAGGCATTGCAACAGGCGCCATCCCTCCCGGAACATTCCGAGTACTGTAATCGATCCAATATTCGTAATGATGCTTATTACGCCCTTTGTGGTGAAGCCATGCACTGGAATAGCCGACACACTCCCGCTCTGCATTGTTGGGACTTCTGTCTCCCTGATAATATCTGACACCCACCATAAACTCCGTGGGACTGTACTTTGACATGTCATGAAAAAGACCCTGTCTGTACAAACCTATACAAAAACACCCTTTTGCTACAAGATATTTATGATAGGTTATGGTCTTAAAGTGCTTCCAACAGTTACCCACACTGCACCTCCCGAAATATTACTGACCATATTATTATACTTTTTCGTAAGAAAAAAGTAAATTGGTTGCGGAAATTTTTCTTCCGTGTTACAATAATAAAAATCCAATAAAATCGGACTAAAATTTGGCGTGTCCATTATATATTTATGCGTCTTACGCCGGACGCAGATAGGAAATCTTATGGCAAAGAATAATTACGAAGATGAAGAAATGACAGTTGAACTGGAACTGGAAGACGGTGAGATTGTCAATTGTGCCGTGATCACAATCCTAACTGTGGAGGATAAAGATTACATCGTTCTCTTACCTCTCGATGAAAACGGTGAAAATGAAGACGGCGAAGTATGGTTCTACGGTTACAGCGAAAATCCTGACGACCCCAACGAAGAGCCTGTACTTGATTATATTGCAGATGACGAGGAATACGAGCGTGTGGCA
>JAZRCR010000054.1:0-5883 GCA_045659805.1 Acetatifactor sp. | reverse complement strand
ATGTTCCGGTTCCGGATCCATATCTGCGTAAGTCCTTTACGGTTGCCGGAGAGGTGAAGGACAGTAAGATTACGATTTGCGGCCTTGGTTTTTACAAGCTTTTCATCAACGGCAAGGAGATTACCAAGGGATTTATTGCACCTTATCTGAGCAATCCGGACCATATCATGTACTATGACAGCTACGACCTGAAGGAACATCTGGTGCAGGGAGAGAACGTGCTGGGTATCCTGCTGGGCAACGGACATCTGAATTATTCCGGCGCAAAGGTTTGGCAGTTCCATCTGGCTTCTTACCGCAGTGCACCCAAGATTGCGCTGGAGCTTACCGTGGATTATCAGGACGGCGGAAAACTGCAAATTACCGCAGACGAGAGCTTTAAGACTCATCCTTCGCCGATTCTGTTTGAAGATTTCAGGCTGGGTGAATATTACGATGCGAGATGCGAGCTCCCCGGCTGGAATCTGCCCGGCTTTGACGACAGTGACTGGAAGAATGCCATACCTGCGGTGACACCGAAGGGAGAGGCAAAGATCTGTACAGCGGAGCCTATCGTACTGATCAAGAAACTCAACCCTGTTTCTGTGAGAAGGGGTTGTATCGGAGCGATATACGATAATGCGGCTTATCCGGATGCACAGCCTTTGGACGAAGCGGATAAGACCGGATATATCTATGATTTCGGCGAGAACCTTGCGGGAATCGTGAGACTAAAGATCAAAGGCGAGGAGGGACAGAGACTATCCATTCAGACCTGCGAGAAGTTAGACAGTACCGGCAATCTGGACCTTAGAATGAACGGTGCGCCGATAGGGTGGAAGCACCGTATGATCTACATCCTGAGAGGAGAAGGGGAGGAAGAATATGCAGCTTCCTTTACGTTCTTTGGCATGCGTTACTGTCTGGTGAGCGGTCTCACGGAAGAACAGGCCACTGAAGACCTGCTGACCTTCGAGGTGCTGTCCTCCGGCTTACAGAAAAATGGCGATTTCTACTGCTCCGACGACGTGATCAATAAACTGCAGAAGGCTACCTACAATGCGGATATCTCCAATTTCTACTATTTCCCTATGGACTGCCCGCACCGGGAAAAGAACGGCTGGACGGGAGATGCAGCCATTTCCTGTGAGCAGATGCTCTTTAATCTGACACCGGAGAACAGCTATCGCGTATGGCTTGATAACATGCGGAAAGCCCAGAAGGAGAGCGGCGAATTGCCGGGTATCGTACCTACCTCAGGCTGGGGTTACAGCGATGAGAGCGGTGAGTGGAACGGACCCGGCTGGGACAGTGCGCTCATATATCTGCCCTATTATACTTGGCTTTACCGTGGAAGAACGGATCTTGTGGAAGACAATGTGGATGCCACAATGAAATATCTGGCGTTCCTGAAGGGCAAGAGAGACAGGCAGGGTCTGCTGGAGCTTGGTCTCTTTGATTATGTTCCGATCCAATACAAATTGCCCCTGACACCCCTTGTTGTAAGCTCTACTTTGATCGCTATGGATATCTGCGAAAAATGCGATCGCATGTTCCGGGCCATCGGTAGGGTGCAGGAGGCAGAATATGCTGCTAAGTTCCGTTCGGAGCTTCGTGCGGCGGCGCGCAAGGTGCTGATCGAAGCGGACGGTGCCACCGTCCTGGGAAGAAGCCAGGGAGCACAGGCAATGGGTATTGCCTATGACCTGTTTGAGCCGGGCGAAATAAAGGCTGCGGTGGAGGTGCTGTTACATTATATAGAGGAAACCGGCGGGCACATGGACTTTGGTGTATTGGCCAGCAGAGTGATCTTCCATGTATTGGCACAGCACGGCCATGCCGAACTGGCATTCCGTATGATAGCGGGGCCTGAATATCCTTCCTACGGTCATTGGATCGTATATGAAGATGCCACCACTCTTTTTGAAAGCTTTAAGAGACCAAACGATACAGAAATTGGTTCCAAGAACCATCATTTCTGGGGAGATATCAGCTCCTGGTTCTTCAAGCACATAGCCGGTGTGAAGATCAATCCCTATGCCCGCGATGTGAATGAACTGGAAATTTCCCCTAACTTTATCAGTACTTTGGACCATGCAGGAGGATACCAGAATGTGCCTGCCGGAAAGGTAGAGGTAAAATGGGAACGCAACAAGCATGATATTGACCTTACGGTTACTGTTCCGGAAGGTTGCTACGGATATCTGAGATTGCCCGACGGATACTATATCCAGGAGCGATTCATGGTATCGATTAAGAGACTGGAAAGCGGCACCACAACTTATCATTTACAGCCGCAAAGAGAGAGGAGATAGTCCGTACTGAACGGAGAATATATGCCGAAAGGCAAGCTGCCGTTTGAACTGAACTTACAGTAGATTTGGAGGGATAAATATGATTAACACTGTTTTGGGAGAAATCCCGGAAGATAAGCTTGGGATTACATCCTCGCATGAGCATATTTTTATTGATATGAGGGGTTGTGTGGATATCACGGGTCATGAGCCGGACTGTTTTTATGACAAGATTAATATGGCCAACCGGGCGGAGGTGTTTGCGGATCCTTACGGCATCCTGGATAACGCCCTCCTGGAAGGCATAGAAGATGCCGTGGAAGAGATGAACTATTTCAAAAAGTGGGGCGGTCAGACCATTGTTGACTGTACCCTTGACGAAATTGGCAGAGATCCCCTGGCACTGAGAGAAGTGTCACTGCGTTCCGGCGTGAATATCATAATGGGCTGCGGCCACTATTATCAGAAAGCGCATTACGCTTACGTGGAGAAGGCGAGCGTAGAAGAGCTTGCTGAAGAAATACGTAAAGACATCCTTGTGGGAATCGGAGATACCGATATCAAAGCCGGTATCATCGGCGAGATCGGCACCAGTGCCGTCATGAGCCCCGGTGAGAAGAAAGTACTCCACGCTGCGGGTATGATAGGCGCAGAGACAGGAAAAGCAATTCATGTACATACCGATCTTTACACGGAAAACGGCTTTGAGGTTATTGACATCCTGACAGGGGAAGGTGCAAGGCCGGAAAAGATCTGTATCGACCATATTGACGTATGGCTTCGTCCCGATTACATCAGAGCCTTGCTCGAGAGAGGCGTCTATGTGGAGTTCGATAACTTTGGCAAGGAGTTCTATACCTCCCGCGAGCGCCGTTTTGCCTACGATCTGGAACGCATCAGACTGCTGTCAGACCTGTTGAAGGAAGGATACGGAAGGCAGATTCTGGTCTGCAATGACATCTGCCTGAAGACCATGTGGAAAAACTTCGGCGGAAACGGATATGCGCATATCCTCAGAACTGTGAGAGATATGGCTGTGGAAGAGGGGGTCGCCGCAGAAGCATACGATGCTCTGCTGACAGAGAATGTGAGAAGATTCCTGCAGGCGGAAATTTTGAAATAAGGATCATAAAGAAATGCTGCGATGTTGCCGTACGGCGGCACCGCAGCATTTTGACTGAGAAGAAAATTAGATTGATAAAAGATGTGCTTTATGGTAGTATAAGAGTGATATCACGGCAAGGAGGATTTCCAATGGAAAGCTACAAGCAGGAATTTATTGAATTTATGGTGGACTGCCAGGTCCTGAAATTTGGCGAATTTACTTTGAAGAGCGGGCGTAAGTCTCCCTTTTTTATGAATGCGGGCGGTTATGTTACCGGCAGTCAGCTCATGGGGCTTGGAGAATATTATGCGAAAGCGATCCACAACACCTACGGAGACGATTTTGACGTGTTGTTCGGACCTGCTTACAAGGGAATCCCCATTGGTGTGGCAACTGCCATCGCATACAGCAAGCTGTACGGAAAGGAAGTGCGCTATTGCTCCGATCGCAAGGAAGAAAAGGATCACGGCGCAGATAAGGGAAGTTTCCTTGGCACCAGGTTGAAAGACGGCGACAGGGTGATCATGATCGAGGATGTGACCACCTCCGGAAAGTCCATGGAAGAAACGGTGCCGAAGGTTAAGGGTGCCGCCGATGTTGAGATCGTGGGCCTGATGGTTTCCCTGAACCGTATGGAGAAGGGACTTGGCGGTAAGGTGAGTGCCCTTGAGGAAATCAAAGAAAAATACGGTTTTGACGCCAATGCCATTGTCACAATGGCTGACGTGGTTGAGTATCTTTACAACAGGCCTTATAAGGGACAGGTGTATATTGACGATGCCCTGAAGGCTGCCATTGATGCTTACTATGAGGTTTACGGGGCGTAGGTCAGACTGAATAAGAATACAAAAGGGCATCTTTCCGCGATATTTGGGAAAGGTGCCCGTATCTGTTGAAAGGAAAGAGAGCATGGCAAGAAAAAAAAGTTTTATGTTTACCAACAGAAGACATTCCCATAAGGCGATCATGGGAACAATCCTGGGTGCCGTCAGTATTGCAAGTCTGATTACGGTAATCGTGCTGTCGTACAGCAAAGGCGGAGAGGTGCCGGCAGGTTATGGATTTACCGGGTTGCTTGCCACTGTTTTTTCCGTGACAGGTCTCGTGCTTGGTATCACTACAGTCCGGGAGAAAGACAAGTTCCGGCTTTTTCCTTTGCTGGCAATTCTTTTGAGCGGGCTGACACTTTTGATCATGGGAGTGATTTTGTACGCGGCAATCTGATGGTGGACGGTATCTGTGAAAGCATGAAGGAAGAGTGTGAATGCCATGGAAAAAGATATTTTATTGGAACGTTATGAACTGTCTGCAGACAGGATAAGGGAGCTGGCGGAGACGGTACCCGAAGCAGAGGGGACGAACCTGCCAGCAGAGGCGGCGGATTATTTTAAGTCTGTGGCCAGGTATCTGTGCGGTCTGTTTACAGACCGGGACGGTTCGGACCCTGATTTTTGGGGGGAGGCATCCGGGAAATGGATTGATACCGAAAGACTTCCGGAGAATCACGGGAGACTGCTTGCGGGGCTTTATCAGGAGTTGCAGAATGTGGAACTGTTTGCCCGGGCAGGGTGGATTCGGGATGTGGTGATACGGCTGGAACTGTTTCTGGAGGTGTATTCTGCCTATATCTGTGCATGGCAGGAGAAGGGGAATCTTCCGGAAGCTGAGAGCATAAGCAGGATTTTTTACTGGTTTGCGTTTGATTATGCGGATGTTGCCGCCGAACAGTATGTAAAGGAATTTGCGGGCGGAGATATGGATGCGGTCTGCTTAAACAGCAGCAGTATCCTTTATGGATTTTTGCCCTTACAGGATGCGGGATGCAGCCGGGGACAAGGAAGTGAAAGGACCGGAGGAGGGTCTGTGTTTGTGCCGGACAAGGCTTATCTGAGCAGAAGGCTGGAGGCATTTCGCATGGCTTTGGAAAAACAGGGTGTGTCAGAGAGAGAACGTGAGGAATATTGTCGTCAGGCGAAAAAATATGTTGCACATCTTGGATAAGTTTAGTAAACTAAAGATATATGGATAATAGGTAAATTATGTATACAGAAGGGAGAACAACATGGCAAAGGTTGGTATTGTAATGGGCAGTGATTCCGATTTACCGGTAATGAGCAAGGCTGCACAGATGTTGGACAAGTTTGGTATTTCTTACGAGGTTACGGTGATTTCCGCACATCGTATGCCGGATATTTTCTTTGATTATGCAAAGACCGCAAAGGAAAAGGGCTTTAAGGTGATTATTGCGGGTGCAGGCGGAGCGGCACACCTTCCGGGTATGTGCGCAGCAATTTTCCCGCTTCCGGTCATCGGTGTTCCGATTCACACCAAGACCTTAAGCGGTGTGGATTCTTTGTACTCCATTGTACAGATGCCGTCCGGTATTCCGGTGGCTACCGTAGCCATCGACGGCGCACAGAATGCAGGTATTCTGGCTGCGAAGATGTTGGCGGTATCGGATGATGAACTTCTTGCAAAAATCGAAGCTTACAAAGATGAGTTAAA
>JAZRCR010000053.1:0-23696 GCA_045659805.1 Acetatifactor sp. | reverse complement strand
CGGACAGTCCACTTTTATGGTGGATATGAATGAAGTTGCCAATATTCTCAGGATTGCCACTTCTAACAGTCTGTTGATCCTGGATGAGATCGGCAGAGGCACCTCTACCTTTGACGGCCTGAGCATCGCCTGGGCAGTGATCGAGCATATCAGCAACCGAAAGCTTCTGGGGGCGAAGACTCTTTTTGCCACCCATTATCATGAGCTCACGGAGCTTGAGGGCAAGATGAATAATGTAAACAATTACTGCATCGCGGTGAAAGAGTGCGGAGATGACATCGTATTCCTGCGTAAGATCATCAAGGGCGGCGCGGACCGCAGTTACGGTATCCAGGTGGCAAAGCTTGCGGGAGTGCCGGATATGGTCATTGACCGGGCCAAGGAGATCGCACAGCAGCTCAGTGACAATGATATCACGGAGAAGGTCCAGAGTATACAGGTGGATCTGAAGTCGGAAGGAAAAGGAAAGAGACAGCCGGTGTATGACGAAGTTGATCTTGCCCAGATGACGCTTTTTGACACGGTGAGAGATGAGGATGTGTTGAAAGAGCTGGAGGAGATCAATATCACCATGCTGACACCGTTAGATGCAATGAACACGTTGTATCGGCTGCAGAATAAATTGAAGAACCGCTATAAGTACGAGGAATAAAGCTTTTTTAGAAGAGTAAGGAGCAGTTATGGCGCAGATAAGGGTACTGGATTCAGAGACGATTGACAAGATCGCGGCGGGCGAGGTGGTGGAGCGCCCTTCCAGCGTGGTGAAGGAGCTTGTGGAGAACGCCATTGATGCGGGCGCAACCGCTGTCACGGTGGAAATAAAAGACGGCGGCATTGAGTTTATAAGGATCGCAGACAACGGAAGCGGCATGGAAGCCTCCCAGATCAGAACGGCATTTTTGCGCCATGCTACCAGCAAGATCGCATCTGCGGAGGATCTGACAAAGATTGCCAGTCTCGGTTTCCGCGGAGAGGCGTTGTCAAGTATCGCGGCAGTTTCCAAGGTAGAGGTGATCACCAGAACAGCGGAAGCGCTCACCGGCATCCGCTATCTTTGCGAAGGTGCGGTGGAGAAGTCCTGTGAAGAGGTGGGGGCACCTCAGGGGACCACGTTTATCGTGCGAAATCTGTTTTTCAATACGCCGGTACGCCGCAAGTTTTTAAAACAGCCGGCTACAGAGGGCGGTTATATCACAGATCTGATGGAGCATCTGGCGCTTTCCAGACCGGATATTTCCTTCAAATTCCTGTTGAATCATCAACTGAAGTTCCATACCTCCGGTAACGGAGACCTGAGAGAAGTCATTTACCGTATCTACGGCAGGGAGGTGTCGGCTTCCCTTGTTCCGGTGCAGGCAAGTAAAGACGGTATCTGTGTTGAAGGATATTTGGGAAAGCCGGTTTTGGTCCGCTCCAACCGGAATTTTGAAATTTACTTTATCAACGGCAGATTTATCAAAAGTCAGCTGTTGGCAAAGGCTATCGAGGAAGGCTATCGGGAATATCTGATGCAGCATAAATTCCCGTTCTGTGTACTTCACATTACCATGGAGCATGAAGATGTGGATGTGAATGTGCATCCAACCAAGATGGATGTACGTTTTTCAAACGGTCCCGCTTTTGGCGCTTTCCTGGCCGGTGCAGTGAAAGATGCACTCAGGGCAAAGGAAATGATACCGGAGGTTTCGGTAGATGCGAAAAAGGAAGTGCCGGCACCGAAGGCACCCAAGGAACACACCCCGGAGCCCTATGAGACTGTGCGCTCAGGGAAGTATCGGGTGATGGAAGAGATCCGTTATGAAGCAGACAGGAAAAATATAAAAGATGTGATAAAGCAGCCTGTGTGGAACCGTGTGCTGGGAGAGAAGAAGGTACAGATCATGCAGGATGCCATGGAAGAGGTGGAGCAGAAACGTTCCTTGGCGCGGGAAGAAGCACAGAAACCTTCTGAAGAGAGCGACTTCTTTGTGGAGGCAAAGCCTCTTGCGGACAAGCCGTCGCCGTCACCGCAGCCCACTTTACAGGAAGTTATTTTGGGACTGACAGAGGAAACGAAGGAACAGGCGCCGGAGGATCCTGTGGCTGAGGAGCCTGTGCAGATGGATCTGTTCGAAGAAAAAATGCTGTCTGTGGAAAACAGAGCCAGATATCAGCTCATCGGTCAGGTGTTCAACACTTATTGGCTGGTGCAGTTTGAAGATAAGCTTTTTATCATCGATCAGCATGCGGCACACGAGAAGGTAAAGTACGAAAGACTTATGAAACAGTACCGGGAACATCAGGTGATTTCCCAGACGCTGATGCCGCCTGCCATTGTGAGCCTCACCGGTCAGGAGGAAGTTATTCTGAGGGAGTATGAAGAAACTTTTGCGGAACTGGGATTTGAGGTAGAAGCCTTCGGCGGCAGCGAATATGCCCTTCGCAGTGTGCCGGTGGACCTGTACGGATGCGGAGAAAAGGAAATGTTCCTTGAAGTTCTGGACGAGCTGAGCGAGGGCCCTCTGAGAGGAAGTCTCAAAGCTGTGGAGGAAAGAATTGCTTCCATGTCCTGTAAGGCAGCGGTAAAGGGCAACAACTCTTTGAGCAGTGCGGAGGCACAGACGCTGATAGATGAGCTTCTGACACTGGAGAATCCCTATCACTGTCCGCACGGAAGACCCACCATCATCTCTATGACGCGGACAGAATTGGAAAAGAAATTTAAGCGCATTGCCGATTAAGACAGTGCATATCTGAAGAAGGACAAAACAGGAGGATAACCCATGGAAACGAAGCGGCCGCTGATTGTATTGACGGGTCCCACGGCTGTGGGTAAGACAAAACTATCCATTTCCCTGGCAAAAGCAGTTGGCGGGGAGATCATATCGGCTGATTCCATGCAGGTTTATAAGTACATGGATATCGGCTCGGCCAAGATCACCGAGGAAGAGATGCAGGGCGTGCCCCATCATCTGATCGACGTGTTTGAGCCCACAGAAGACTTCAATGTGGTGATCTTTCAGCAAAAGTGCAGAGAGTGCATGGAAGGGATCTATGAGAGAGGTCATATTCCCATCCTTACCGGTGGTACCGGGTTTTATATCCAGGCCATATTAAGAGATGTGGATTTTACAGAGAATGAAGAGGATTCCCCTTACCGGCGTAAGCTGGAGAAACTGGCCCGGGAAGAAGGCGCACAGGTGCTGCACGAGATGCTTCTTTCTGTGGACCCCAAGTCGGCAGAGGCTATTCATGCCAACAATATCAAGCGGACCGTCAGAGCGTTGGAATATCACTATCTCACGGGAGAAAGGATATCTGATCACAATGAGCGTGAAAAAGAGAAAGAAAGCGCCTACAGATCCTGTTATTTTGTGCTGAATGATGAAAGAGACCGACTGTATGAGAGGATCGACAGGCGGGTGGATGAAATGATCTCCATGGGACTGACGGAGGAGGTCCGAAAGCTGAAAAATCTGGGCTGCAAGAAGGGAATGGTTTCCATGCAGGGACTGGGCTATAAAGAGATCTTAAGCTTTCTGGAGGGCGAGATTACCCTGGAGGAAGCGGTGTATCTGATCAAGAGAGACACCAGACATTTTGCGAAGCGTCAGCTTACGTGGTTTCGCCGGGAAAAGGACGTGATCTGGATCAATAAAAAGGATTATGAGTATGACGATAACAAAATATTGTCATTTATGCTGGAGCAGATGAAAGGAGCGGGAATAAAGTAAGATGGAAGAGATTCGGAATATGTATGCCGGAATGGGCATCAGTGATCCGGTTTATCAATACGGAGAAGAAATTGTAAGCAGTCTCAAGGATCGGTTTGAGGCCATCGATCAGGTGGCTGAATACAATCAGTTGAAGGTGCTGAGAGCGATGCAGGAAAATCAGGTCAGTGAGGCATGCCTGCTGGGCACTACGGGTTACGGATATAATGATCTGGGAAGAGATACGCTGGAGCGGGTCTATGCCGATATTTTTCACACGGAAGATGCGCTGGTGCGCCCGCAGATCACCTGCGGTACCCATGCCCTGGCGCTGGCGCTGATGAGCAATCTTCGCCCAGGTGATGAACTCCTCTCGCCGGTGGGAAAGCCTTACGACACACTGGAGGAGGTCATCGGGATCCGTCCGTCAAGGGGGTCCTTGGTTGAATACGGTGTCACCTACCGACAGGTGGATCTGCTTGCGGACGGAAGCTTTGACTGGGAAGGTATCCGGCAGGCTGTGAATGAAAAGACCAGAATGGTCACTATCCAGCGCTCGAAAGGGTATCAGACCAGACCGACTCTTTCGGTCAACAGGATAGGTGAGCTTATCTCTTTTGTGAAAAGACTCAAACCGGACGTGATCTGTATGGTGGATAACTGTTACGGTGAGTTTGTGGAACTGTCAGAGCCCTCCGATGTGGGAGCTGACATGGTGGTCGGATCGCTGATCAAGAATCCGGGCGGCGGTCTTGCGCCCATAGGCGGTTATATCGCCGGCAAAAGAGACTGCGTGGAAAATGCGGCTTACAGGCTGACTTCTCCTGGACTTGGCAAAGAAGTGGGAGCTTCACTGGGCATTCTGACGCAATTTTACCAGGGACTTTTCCTTGCGCCCACAGTGACGGCAGGTGCGCTGAAAGGTTCGCTTTTTGCGGCGAATATCTATGAAAATCTGGGATTTCCCGTAATTCCTGACGGCAGAGAAAGCCGCCATGACATTATTCAGGCAGTGACTTTCGGGACGCCGGAGGGGGTTATCGCGTTCTGTCAGGGGATCCAGGCCGCCGCGCCGGTGGACAGTCATGTAACGCCGGAGCCTTGGGACATGCCCGGATACGATGCAAAGGTTATTATGGCGGCAGGAGCATTTGTGTCCGGTTCCTCCATTGAGCTTTCTGCGGACGGCCCCATTAAGCCTCCCTTTGCCGTATATTTTCAGGGAGGCCTCACCTGGCAGCACGCAAGATTCGGTATTTTGAAATCTCTGCAGTCCCTGATTGACAGTGGGGTAATCACCATGGAAGATGTCGAAAAAGCAAAAGAAAAATTAAGAAAAAGCGCGAAATAAAATCCATGAATTTTATGTACAGATTTTGGGAATTGTGTTACTATAGAAACGTGTTTAGCACACTATGTGGCGTATGCTGTCATATTCGGGCTAAAGACAGCACCCTAAATACAGAAGAAAGATGAGGAGATACTTTGAGAAAAGCAAAGTGGACGCTGATCGTTCTGGTACTGATCGGTTTTGTGATCGGCAGATTTATCGGCACATATTTTGACGGCAGTTTTCTGAATTACGGGCAGTCTTTCGGATTAAACACACCTGTTGTACTTAATCTGGGATTCATTATCCTTACTTTCGGACTGCAGTTTCAGATTACCATTGCCAGTGTATTGGGAGTGGTGATAGCGCTTTTGGTTTATAAGTTTATAAGATAAAGCAGGCTGAGCAATGATTTCTTTTTATCTGCAGTGTCGGGAAAGGATTCGGACAGGAGTGGATATGAAGAAAGAAGACAGACAGAATGTACCTAACAGGCCCTATGAGAAGTTTCATGCATACGGACCGGAGCACCTTACGGAAAGTGAGCTGCTGGCGATCATCCTGCGGACAGGGACCGGCAACACGAGTGCACTTGAACTTGCAGAGCAGGTTCTGGCGCTTGCAAAGCCGCCCAGGGAAGGGCTGTTGGGACTGTACGATATTTCGCTGCAAGAGCTGATGCAGCTGCGCGGGATCGGCGAGGTAAAGGCCGTGAAGCTGAAATGTCTGACAGAGCTTTCCATGAGGATCAGCCGTGCCTGTGCCAAAGAGGTGATGGTCTGTGAGGACTCGTCTTCCGTGGCGGATTATTTTATGGAGCAGTTGAGACATAAGGATACGGAGTGCGTGCTCCTGGTGTCTTTGGACGGCAGAGGAAGGATATTGAAAGAATCTCTGATTTCAAGTGGTACAGTGAGAATGTCTCTGGTTTCTCCCAGAGAGATCTTTCTGGAAGCGCTGCAGAACAAGGCTGTAAATATTATTTTGGTGCACAATCATCCCAGCGGGGACCCCACACCCAGCCAGAGCGACATGAATCTGACGGATAGCATAAAGAGAATGGGTGAAGTATTGGAGATCCCGCTGCTGGATCATATTATTATAGGTGACAACAGATACACCAGTTTTAAAGAGTTATCTCTACTTTAGAAAGGAGCTGGAATTTTGGCTATTAACGCATTCGGTATCGATCTGGGTACCAACAACATCAAGATCTATAACAGAAACGATGACAGTATCATTGTGGAAAAGAACATGATCGCCATCGAGAATAAGAACACGCTTTTTGCTTACGGCAACTCTGCATTTGAAATGTATGAGAAGGCGCCTGGAAATATTCATATTTCTTTTCCGCTTTCCAACGGAGTGATCGCCGATATTAAGAATATGGAGACATTGGTGAAGTATTTTATCGCAGATCTTCAGAAGGGAAATGTAAAGCCTGCTGAATATTATATCGCGGTACCCACTGATGTGACAGAGGTGGAGAAGCGTGCGTTCTACGATCTGATCAGAGATGCCAATGTGAAGGCCAAGAAGATCATGGTGGTCGAGAAAGCGGTGGCTGACGGACTTGGACTTGATATTGACGTGAAGAACTCACAAGGTGTCCTTATGGTCAATGTGGGATATGACACCACAGAGATCTCCATCCTTTCGCTGGGTGGTATCGTGCTGAGTCGTCTGATCAAGGTAGGCGGTGCCAAATTTGATGAAGCCATCCGCGCGGCTGTGAGAAGAGAGTTCAGTCTGATCATCGGCGGCAAAACGGCAGAGGCTGTGAAGATCGCTCTGTCGGAGCTGGAGCAGGATAACAGGGGAGCACTGGTGTACGGAAGAGATATCGTGACCGGACTTCCTGTGGAAAGGGAAATCCCTACGAAGCTGGTGGTGGATTCGCTGGAAGAGCATTTCAACACGATCATCGACAATGTAAAGGTGATTCTGGAGAGAACGCCCCCCGAGCTTGCAGCGGATATTTACAGACACGGTATTTATCTGACAGGAGGCGCTTCTCAGGTGAACCATCTGGCTGAGCGACTTGCAGTGGGTACGGGGCTTAAAGTTAATGTGGCAGATGATCCTGTTGCAAGTGTTGCATTGGGACTTGCGAAGATCATCAAAGAGGATAATTATAAAACAGTAGCTTATGCAATTGAAGGGATGGGTAAATGAGTCCGGTTGTAAAGAGAAAAGGGGCAAAGTTTTCATTGCCCGGTAAATATCTTCTTTTCGGTTTAACTTTTATTTGTTGTATCATGATGATTCTTACGTTCAGTACGGATTTGTTTAACCGTCCCCTGAATACTGCGGTGGGCTATGTGGTGGTGCCGTTTCAGAAGGGGATCAGCAATGCCGGAGAATGGCTTTCCGCCCGCTCAGAGGAACTTTCACAGATCAGACAGCTTCTGGATGAGAATGCCAGTCTGAAGGAGCAGGTGGCGGAACTGACGGCGCAGAACACTATACTGCAGCAGGAAAGGTATGAGTTGAATGATCTCAGGAGCCTGCTGGAATTGGATGACCAGTACAGTGATTATGAAAAGGTTGGGGCAAGGATTATCAGCAGGGATTCCGGCAACTGGTATTCCAGCTTTACCATCGATAAGGGATATCAGGACGGCCTTTCGGTGGATATGAATGTGATTGCCGGAGGAGGACTGGTGGGAAGGATATCTTCCGTTGGACCAAACTGGTCCAAGGTGACTTCAATTATTTCCGACAATTCAAACGTGAGCGGAGCTGTACTTGCAACGGGGGATAAGCTTATGGTTTCCGGGGATCTGAAGCTCATGGCGGACGGCTGCATCCGTTTCAGCCAGCTTCTTGACAGCAGTGAAAAGGTTTCCGTGGGAGATAAGGTAGTTACTTCAAACATCAGTGACAAATATCTTCCCAATATTCTGGTGGGATATATCCATACCGTGAACCAGGATGCCAACAACCTGACAAAATCAGGCTACATAACTCCTGCTGTAGATTTTGAGCATCTGGACCAGGTGCTGGTCATTCTGGAACTGAAACAGCAGATCAATGAAGATGAGGCGTTGAAATGAAAAGAGTGATCGTGTCGGCAGTTGCAATTCTTTTGTGTTTTGTGTTGCAGTGCACTGTCTTTCGCAGCCTGGCATTTGGCGGCATTATCCCTAATCTGATGATCATCCTAACAGCGGCTTTCGGCTTTATGAGAGGGGACAAAGAGGGACTGATTATCGGTTTTTTCTGCGGACTGCTCTGTGACATTTTCTACGGGGATATTTTGGGCTTTTATGCACTTGTGTTGATGTATATCGGGTTTCTCAACGGTAAGTTCTGTAAGATTTTTTACCCTGAGGATATCAAGCTTCCTCTGGCGCTTATCGTTGTCAGTGACCTGACCTACGGTATCATCTGCTATATTCTGCAGTTTCTGATGAGAGGTAAATTTGACTTCCCCTATTATTTTACAAAAGTGATATTGCCCGAGGCAGTATATACCATTATTGTAACTTTATTTATCTATCCTGTGGTGCTGAAGACCAACAGCTGGTTGGAGGGCAAGAGAAAAAGGAGAGAGCAGAATTTTGTTTGATTATTTAAAAGAACGTATTTTGAATATCATAACCAGCAGGATCACCGTACTGGCTGTCATTTTTCTGTTTCTGGCCGGCGTTCTGATCTATCGCTGCTTTGATCTTCAGATTGTCAACGGTCAGCAGTATCTGGATGATTTTATCCTGAAGACAGAGAAGACCAGGACTATTGCCAGTACCAGGGGGCGTATTCTGGATCGGAACGGCGTTGTGCTTGCTGACAATGTGCTGGCTTATTCCGTGAAGATTGAGGATGTCTATGAATCAGGAATGAGTACTGTCAATAAGAACAAGCTCCTGAATGATAATATTTACAGACTGATCAAGATGATCGAGAAGAACGGTGACAGTGTGATCACGGACTTTAATGTGGTCATCGATGAGAACGGTGAGTTTGCTTTTAATGTGGATGGCACAAAACGTCTGCGTTTTTTGGCAGATGTCTACGGAAAGACCTATATAGACGATCTGAAGGATAATCAGCGAAATGCAACGGCCGAGGAGGTGATCAACTTTCTGGGGGGCAGGTCCTCCGGATGCTTCCGAATCGGGAATTATGAAACAGAGGGTGACACAAGCAGCGAATTTATTGTCGGCAAAGGCTATACCAGGGAAGAATTGCTCCAGATGGTCACCATCAGATATGCGATGAAACTCACTGCCTACCGCAAATATGTGGGAACTACCGTGGCGCGCAATGTCAGCGAAGAGACGGTTGCGGTCATTATGGAGAATATGGATCAACTGGTAGGTGTATCCATTGAAGAGGATACCGCAAGACAGTATCACGAAAGCATGTACTTTGCACAGCTTCTGGGTTATACCGGCAAGATCTCATCGGATGAACTTGCTGACCTGAATGCACAGGACCTTGCGGATGGCGGCGACGGTCAGCGTTATACTATCAATGATGTGGTGGGGAAAAGCGGAATTGAAGCTTATATGGAAACGAATCTGCAGGGAAAAAAGGGCAGTGAAAAGCTGGTGGTAGACAACCTGGGTAAGACTATTCAGGTAAAAGACAGGGTAGAACCACAGGCGGGACAGGATGTTGTGCTGACCATAGATTCGCAGCTGCAGATTGCGGCATATCAGATACTTGAACAGAGTATCGCCGGTATTGTGGCAGATAAGATCATCAATACCAAACAGTATAATGCAGCGGAGGGCTCCAGCAATAAGGATATCAGGATACCTATCTATGATGTGTATTATGCGTTGATCAATAACAGCGTTCTGGATATCGGTCATTTTGACGATCCGGATGCCGGAGAAAAAGAGCAGGAAGTATACGGAAAATATCTGGGATATAAAGAAGCCGCATATGAGACGCTTAAAACTGAGCTTTTTGAGACCAAGACGCCTTATAATAAGCTCACCAAGGAATATCAGGTCTATCAGAGTAATATCGTTTCTTTGTTGAATAAAGAGGGTGTTATCATAACCGATAAGGTGGATACACAGGACAAGACCTATATTGCCTGGACGAAGGATGAGGTCATTAGTCTAAATGAATATCTCTATTATTGTATCGGACAAAGCTGGATCGATGTCACTAAGCTGGATATCCAGGAAAAATATGTGGATTCCGAGGAAACCTTCAGGCAGCTGGTACAATACATCATTGAGATGATAGACGGCAATCTGGAGTTCCAGAAGCGTTTTTATAAATATATGCTCCTCAGTGACGTGATAAACGGAAAAGATATCTGTATGCTGGTCTGTGAACAGGGAGCGGCTAAGTATCCCGAAGAGGAGGAAGAAAAGCTATACAGCGGCAAGCTTTCGGCATACCAGTTTATGATGAACCGTATCCGGAATCTGGATATCACGCCTGCACAGCTGGCGCTTGATCCATGTAACGGAGCTGTTGTGATCACTGACGTCTATACCGGTGATGTATTGGCTATGGTTACATATCCGGGCTATGACAATAATATGCTGGCAAATACCATCGATGCCAAATATTGGGCGAAACTGATGACAGACAAGTCCAGTCCTGTTTTAAATTATGCCACTCAGTATAAGGCTGCACCGGGTTCCACCTTTAAAATGGTCTCTGCCGCGGCAGGACTCAGCGAGGGTGTGATCGATCTCTCTACAGAACTGATCTGTAACGGTCCCTTTGCTGCCATAGAAAACGGCCCAAGGTGCTGGAGTACCTGGGGACATGGACATTTGAACGTGGTGGAAGGAATCCAGAATTCTTGTAACAACTATTTTTATGAAGTCGGTTACCGGCTTTCTACTATTTGGGGTACTTACAATACCCAGGAAGGTCTGCAGGCTTTTTATAAATATGCTGATCTTTTCGGGCTTACAGATAAATCCGGTGTAGAGGTGGAGGAATATTCACCTGACGTATCCGATATCGATCCTGTCCGTACTGCCATCGGACAGGGAAGCGGCAGTTATACCACGGCAGCCCTTGCCAGATATGTAGGTACAGTAGCCAATGAAGGAACCTGCTACAACCTGACACTGATCGATCAGGTGCTGGATGCAGGCGGCAACCTGCTTGTGGAGAACGAACCGGATATCCGCAATACAGTGGATATGCCTGACGAGTACTGGGATGCGATCCAGCTGGGTATGCGGAAAGTGGTAGAGGGCAAGAGCTATTTCAGTGACCTTGCGGTGAATGTAGCCGGTAAGACAGGTACTGCCGAGCAGATCAAGACGCGCCCCAACCATGCACTGTTTGTGGGATACGCACCATATGAAATCCCGGAGATCTCTTTTGCAGTGCGGATTCCCTTTGGCTATTCTTCAGACTATGCGGCACAGGTGGCAAGGGAGATCATCAAATACTATTATGGTCTGGCGGCCGAGGAGGATATTATTACCGGTACGGCAGAAGTGGACAGTGACGGTGTCTCTGTCAATGAGTTCTGATTAAAATTTCATATAGAAATTGCGCTGCAGGATTTGAAATATGCAGCGCCGTCTTGAAAGGGGTGAAAGACTGTGAATGAGGCGGTGGTCATCAAAAGTTATCACAACGGTATCACCATTGTTCTGAACGGCCAGACAGATTTTGAAGGGATCCTTAGAGAGATCGCCGAAAAATTTGCCGGCTCGCGGTCCTTTTTCGGAAAAGCACAAGTGGCTTTGGCTTTAGAGGGACGCAGTCTTACCAGAGAGGAAGAAATCACTATACTAGAGACAATCCGCGATAACAGTGATATCAGAGTAAACTGTATCATAGGTCGCGATGAAGAGACGGACAAGCTGTTTTTGAGAGCGTTAAAGCAAGTGGAGAAGCATCTTTCGAAAGGTGCGGACGGTCAGTTTTATAAAGGAAATCTGAAAAACAGAGAAGTGTTGGAGTCCGAGACCAGTATTATTATCCTGGGAGATGTATGTTCCGGGTGTAAAGTGGTCTCAAGAGGAAATATCATTGTACTGGGCGGACTGTACGGGGAAGCATATGCAGGTGCCGCAGGCAATGAAGAGCATTATGTAGTAGCGCTTGAAATGAAGCCGGAATCTTTAAAAGTCGGCGATTTCAAATATAAGTCTGCCTGCAGGCAGAAAAAGTGGGGCGTGCGCTCCGGAATACGGCCGAAAATTGCATACGTAAGAAACGAAAGAATCGTATTTGAGCCTCTTACAAAAGATTTGCTGGGAAGCTTTTAGGTGTGAAGCCGGCGACCGGCAGGACGATGGATTACATTAAAAACAGTCCGCGTCAAGCGGCAGAAATGGAGGATGGAATGAGTCATTCCGAGGTAATTGTCGTCACGTCAGGAAAAGGCGGTGTGGGAAAGACCACCACTACCGCAAACGTAGGAACGGGTCTTGCGAAAATGGGGAAAAAGGTATGTCTGATCGATACAGACATCGGACTTCGTAATCTGGATGTGGTCATGGGCCTGGAAAACCGGATTGTTTATAATCTGGTAGACGTAGTGGAAGGAAACTGCAGAGTGAAACAGGCACTGATAAGGGATAAAAGAAATCCCGGTCTGTATCTGATGCCTTCAGCACAGACAAGAGATAAAAGTGCCGTGTCACCGGGGCAGATGGTGAAGGTTATTGAGCATTTGAAGGAGCAGTTTGATTACATACTGCTTGATTGTCCGGCAGGGATCGAACAGGGATTTCAAAATGCCATTGCAGGTGCAGACCGTGCTCTCGTAGTGACCACACCCGAGGTGTCCGCCATCAGAGATGCTGACCGGATCATAGGTTTGCTGGAAGCAAACGGTTTTCAGCAGATGGATCTGATCATCAACAGACTCAGAATGGATATGGTGAAAAAGGGGGATATGATGTCCGCTGCGGATGTGGTGGATATTCTTGCAGTTCCTCTTCTGGGGATTATTCCCGATGATGAAAATGTGGTGGTCGCAGCCAATCAGGGAGAACCTCTGGTGGGAAGTGACTGTCCCGCAGGAAAAGCCTATAACAATGTTGTCCGTAGGGTCATGGGAGAAGAGGTTGCATTTCCGGTCACGGAAAAGGGAGTTTCTTTCTGGACCAAAGTAACCGGCATATTTCATAAGGCATAGGAGGAGCATATCATGAGACGATTTTTTCGAAGAAAGAGCTCCAAGGATGTTGCAAGAGACAGGCTGAAGATCTTACTGATTTCTGACAGAGTGAACTGTTCGCCGGAGATGATGGACCTGATCAAGACGGATATTGCAAAAGTAATATCCAAGTACATGAAGATAGACGCTGCGAATATGGAGATATTGATCAATACTAAGGGGAAGGGGAGCAGAGGGATCAAAAATCCCACACTGTATGCCAATATTCCCATATTGGATCTGAGAAAGTAAAGCAATAAGCGGTGTTTCCGCGGCGTGAGAAAGGATGCTATGTTTAAAAATTACAGATTGCGCGATTTTGACTTTAAATTAATAATGATGGTAATTGCTCTTTCTGTTATAGGGTGCATGGCCATTGGATCGGCAGAGCCCACCCTGCAAAACAAGCAGATCATCGGTCTTGTTGTCGGTGTGTTTTTCATGCTGTTTTTTGCTTTCTTTGATTATACCTGGATCCTGAAATTGTATTGGCTGATCTATGGAGTCAATCTGATGATTTTGGCGCTGGTAATCTTTATGGGTGATGAGGGTGGCGGCGCACAGCGTTGGCTGGAGATCGGAAGTTTTCGTTTTCAACCGTCAGAAACTGCAAAAATAATGTTGATTTTATTCTTTGCACAGTTTATTATGATACATAAGGAACGCTTAAATACCTTTAAGGTATTGCTCGTCAGTGTTGTACTGATTCTGGTGCCCTGGGCGCTGATCGCGAAGCAGCCCGATTTGTCCACCAGTATTGTTGTGCTTGCGGTGTTCTGCGTGGTCATGTTCGCAGGAGGCATCAGCTACAGGATCGTGTTGAGCATCCTTGCAATAGCGGTTCCTGCAGTGGTGATCGTGGTCTATCTGGCCATACAGCCTGAACCGAATGTTGTCAATCAGGTATTGATGAAAGGGTATCAGTCCAATCGTATCATGGCTTTTTTAAATCCGGATGAGTATGCTGATGCAGAGGCTTATCAGCAGCTGAATTCTGTTATGGCTATCGGTTCCGGACAATTGGATGGAAAGGGTTATAAGAACAATGAGATCACTTCCGTAAAGAACGGTAATTTTATCTCCGAGCCACAGACAGATTTTATCTTTGCGGTGATCGGAGAAGAGTTCGGTTTTAAAGGATGCGTAGTTGTGATTGCACTGTTGTTTGCGATCGCATTGGAATGCGTCTCGGTAGCCCGGCGGGCCAAGGATACCGCAGGAACGGTCATTGCTGCGGGTATGGGCGGCATGGTGGCGTTTCAGGGATTTTTTAATATCGGTGTCACCACGTTTCTGCTTCCCAATACGGGACTGCCGCTTCCGTTTGTCAGCTATGGTCTGACGTCGCTGTGGAGTCTGTTCATCGGCATGGGATTTGTGCTGAATGTAAGGCTGCAGGCCAAAAGAGAAAGAAATTATTAAGTACAGATTGTGAGGGTATAGAGATGAATATTGCATTGATCGCACATGATGCCAAGAAGAAGCTGATGCAGAATTTTTGTATCGCATATAGGGGGATTCTGACAAAGCATGACCTGTTTGCCACAGGAACTACCGGTCGTCTGATCGAAGAGGTGACGAATCTTAATATTCACAAATACCTTGCCGGACATTTAGGAGGTGTACAGCAGATCGGTGCCCAGATTGAGCACAATCAGATGGATCTGGTGATCTTCCTGAGAGATCCGCTCACAACCAAGGCCCATGAACCGGATGTCAATAACGTGGTAAAGCTCTGCGATATGTATAATATTCCGCTGGCTACCAATCTTGCCAGTGCAGAACTGTTGATCAAGTCGTTGGACAGAGGAGATCTTGAGTGGCGTGAGATGTACAAATAATGAGAGAAGAACAGAATACCGAAGAAGAGTGGGTGTGCAAAAGCTGCTTGCCTGTGTCGTGTTGCTTTGTCTGTTTCTGACAGGCTGCGGCGGTGTCTCCTATGAACTTCCCTATGAATCTGATTCGGAGATTACAAGCTTTAATATCATTGCAAGGGAAAAGCCGGGGGCTGCCAAAACATTTGCATCGGATCTGTGTATTGTAACGAAGGATATTACGGATGACGGTGCCGTTGATATGTCCAAGGCAGGCGCCGCTGTTCTGATGGACCTGAACAGTAATGAGGTTCTCTATTCCAAGAATGCCCATGTCAGGATGAATCCTGCAAGTATTACCAAGATCATGACAGCTATCGTTGCCCTGAAGTACGGTTCCAAGGATCAGGTGCTCAAGGCTACTGATGCTGTTAAGATTACCGAGAGCGGTGCGGTCCTGTGCGGTCCGAATGGACTGAAAGCAGGAGATACCATGACGCTCAATCAGGCACTGCATATTCTGCTGATCCACTCGGCCAATGATGTAGCCATGCTGATTGCAGAGAATGTGGGAGGCAGTGTCGAGGAATTTGTAACACTGATGAATGAAGAAGCAAAATCATTAGGCGCTACCAATACCAAGTTCATGAATCCCCACGGACTGACGCAGGAGGATCATTATACCACGGCTTATGATCTGTATCTGATCTTTAATGAATTTGTTCAGTATGAGCTTCTGCAGGAGATCATACGTACCACGGAATACCAGACCACATACTATGATAAGAACGGAAAGGAACAGAAGCTGCCTGTGAAAAACAACAGTAATCTGTTCTTCAGCCATTATCAGTCTCCTGAAAATGTGACTGTTGTTGGCGGTAAGACCGGGACTACCAATGCGGCAGGGCACTGTCTGATATTGTTTTCCAGGGATGTGAACGGTGCGCCGTATATATCTGTCATATTAAGATCTGAGGCCAGAGATATACTGTATTCACAAATGATAGATTTGTTGGACGAAATCAACAAATAGTAGTTGTTTTTTGTTCACAAATACACTATAATAGTATTAACGGATAGTTGAACTATCTTGTTATTACATATCAAATTACAGCAGGAGGGTTACCCATGGTTCAATTAATTGTAGGCAATAAAGGAAAAGGCAAGACTAAGCAGTTATTGGATAAAGTGAATAGCGAAATCAAGAATGTTGAAGGTAATATTGCATATTTGGACAAGAGTACCAAGCACATGTTTGAACTGAATAACAAGGTTCGTCTGATCAATGTATCTGAGTATATGATTGAGAGTTGCAGCGAGTTTGTAGGTTTTATCAGCGGTATTCTTTCTCAGGATCACGACCTGCAGCAGATGTATTTTGACAGCTTTTTAAAGATTGCATGTCTTGAAGATGCAGATATCATTCCTACGATTGTAAAGCTTGAAAAGATGAGCGAAGCCTTCTCTGTAGATTTTGTTTTGAGCGTATCCGTTGATGAGAAGGATATTCCTGAAGAACTGAAAAAGAATATTATTACTTCCTTATAAGTTGAGTACTTAATTGATTCATGCAGATAAAAGCCTCGGATCCTTCCCGGGGCTTTTTCCAAGTAACAAACAGGGAGGGAGCAGGGGTTGGCACAGAGAAAGGCACAAAAAAGCAGCAAACGGAATAAGATCAAGAAATACAGGAAGCCGCTGAATCTGAATATCGGTATGATCATTTTCAGTGCGGTATTTATTTACGTGGCTTACTTTGTGGTCGGTTATTTCAGATACAGTCCGCCTAAGCCCTATGAAGTGAAGGAGGGAGCCCTGTCAACTAACACTATTTTCCGAGGCATTGCCATTAGGAAAGAAACTGTTGTCACATCCCCGGCGGCCGGATATATCAACTATTATGTTCGTGACGGTGAGCGTGTCGCAAAGGGAGATATGGTTTATACTGTTGATGAGACCGGCAGACTGAATGAATACATGGAGAGCATATATCAGGGACAAAACAGCCTGAGTACCGGTGAGCTGGCAGAATTCCGCAATGAGATCGTTAATTTTATGCACGGCTTTGACCCTGCCAATTTCAGTTCCGTTTATGACTTTAAATACTCTATTGACGGTACGGTTCTGAAGCTTGCAAATGCAGATATGCTTGAAAATCTTACAGGCAGTAATACAGACCTTGGAAGGATCCAGACTTATTATGCTCCCGAAACTGGTGTGGTAGCATATTGGCGGGATGGATATGAATCGCTTACAGCAGATCAGGTGACAGCAGATATTTTTGAGAAGCCTGTTGTTTACGATGATACCGGCAGGGGGGATGATGATTCCGGTGCAGCTGTTTATCGCAAGATGCAGCTGTTGGGGACCAGCCTTGCTGCGGTGGGAGATCCTGCTTACAAAATGGTGTTGGATGAGAACTGGTCAGTGGTGATCCCGGTTGATATAGGATACGGTGCCAGATTGGAGGAAGAAGGTTATATTAAGGTTCGTTTTCTGAAAAATCAGTATGAATCCTGGGCATCTGTATCACTTCTTCACAACATAGATGGTAATACTTATGCCCGCCTTGATTTTAACAATTCCATGATCACGTTTGTATCTGACCGTTTTCTGGAGGTTGAGCTTATACTTGATGAAGAGAGCGGGCTTAAGATACCTAATACCTCTATTGCAGAGAGAGAATTTTTCCTGATTCCACAGGATTTTATTACAGTTGAAAATAACAGCAGCGTGGGTAATGTGATACGTCAGACTTATATGGAAGACGGCACTATATCCAGTGAGGTCGTGGAGCTGGAAATCTATTCATATGATGACAAATCCGGAGAATATTATCTGGACACGGATGTGCTTGGAAGAGGCGACCTTTTGTTAAAACTGGAATCCCAGGCGACCTACACTGTCAGCAAAAGTGCTACACTGATCGGCGTGTATAATATGAACAAGGGATATGCAGATTTCAGAGAGATCAAAATTCTTGCACAGAATGACGAGTATGCCATTGTACAGTCCAATACCCGATACGGTCTGAATGTATATGATAATATTGTGTTGAATGCAGAGAGCGTAGATGCAGATCAATTTATCTTTGAATAAGATCGGCCCGCTGTCAAAGGAGAAGCAATGATTCAGGAGAATTTGAAACGTGTACAGAAGAATATAGATGATGCCTGTACCAGGGCCGGAAGGGACAGAAGCCAGGTAGAGCTGATCGCAGTCAGCAAGACTAAGCCAGTTTCGGCTTTGGAAGAGGCGTATCGCTGCGGGATGCGGGATTTCGGCGAGAATAAGGTGCAGGAACTTGTAGATAAGGAACAGGTACTGCCTAAGGATATCAGATGGCATATGATAGGTCATTTGCAGAGGAACAAGGTAAAATATATTGTAGATAAAGTATATCTGATACACAGCGTGGATTCTTTGAGACTGGCAGAGGAAGTCAGCAAGGAAGCCTGTAAAAAAAACGTGACAGTAGATATATTGATCGAAGTCAATGTTGCAGGCGAGGAGTCCAAGTTCGGCGGGACAGTAGAAGAAGCAGCACAACTGGTGGAGCAGATTGCAGTGCTTCCCGGTGTGCGGATCAAAGGGCTTATGACCATAGCACCTTATGTGGAGAACCCGGAGGACAACAGAAAATATTTTACGAAATTAAAGCAATTGGCAGTTGACATAGAACAAAAAAACATTGATAATGTTACTATGCAGGTATTGTCCATGGGAATGACGGGAGACTATGAAGTCGCAGTGGAAGAAGGAGCTTCCTACGTTCGTGTGGGTACAGGCATATTTGGTGAAAGAGATTACAGTGTAACCAACAGTAAGTAGGAAAGAGGAGATAATTACAATGGGCGTGATGGACAAGTTTTTAAATATTATGAAGCTGAATCCGAATGATGATGTGGATGATTACTATGATGATGAAGATTACGATGACGATGATGAAGTAGAAGTGCCTGCCAAGAAGAATACATCCAAGATTCGCGAAATGGATAGCTTTGAGGAACGTGCACCCAAAAAGGCAGTACAGCCTAAGGTGACACCTATGCAACAGAATCCCGGCCGCGGCAAGGTTCAGAGTCATTCCGGTATGGAGGTTTGCGTGATCAAGCCTACCAGCGTGGACGAGGCAAGAGAGATCACAGAGACCCTTTTAGCCGGCAGAACCGTAGTGCTGAATCTGGAAGGCCTTGATGTTGACATTGCACAGCGTATCATTGATTTTACGTCCGGATCCTGCTTTGCCATTGGCGGTAATCTCCAGAAGATTTCCCATTACATATTTATTATTACACCGTCTTCCGTAGACATTTTCGGTGATTTTCAGGATATCCTCGGCGGCGCTTTTGATGCCGGCCCCATCGACAGCGGAATGTAAGGAAAGGAATCTGTAACAGATTATGGCCCAAAGATTACCCGTTAATTTTAACAAGAAACCTTGCTATGACATTGTATTCAGCCAGTCCTTCGAAGAGTTGAAGGACGAACTGACAGACTTGGGAGTTTCCGGGAGGAAGCTTTGCATCGTGACGGACTCCAATGTAGGCGAGCTCTATGGAGATCAGGTGGAAAGTCTTCTTCAGGACAGTTTCAGCAAAGTGTGTACTTTTCGTTTTCCTGCAGGAGAAGAAAATAAGACACTGGATACCGTCAGAGGAATTTATAAATATCTGATCGAAGAAGGTTTTGGCCGCAAAGATATGCTGTTTGCCCTTGGTGGCGGCGTGGTCGGCGATGTGACCGGTTATGCGGCGGCAACTTATATGAGAGGAATTGATTATATCCAGCTTCCCACTACATTATTATCACAGTGTGACAGCAGTATTGGCGGCAAGACCGGTGTTGATTTTGACGGTTACAAGAATATGGTCGGAGCATTTAAGATGCCCCGGCTTGTATATATAAACATGGAAGTTCTCAAAAGTCTTGATGACAGGCAGTATTATGCCGGATTTGCCGAGGTGATGAAGCACGGATTGATCAAAGACTGCCTTTTTTACGAATGGTTGATCTCCAACATGTATGAGATTTGCGAAAGAGATCTTGATATATTGGAAGAGATGGTCATGCGGAGCTGTTCTATCAAGAAATACTTTGTCGAGAAGGATCCCATGGAAATCGGAGACAGAGCTCTTTTGAACTTTGGGCATACCATCGGACATGCTATCGAGAAGGCTAAGAATTTCAGTTTATATCACGGCGAATGTGTGGCGCTCGGTGTCGTTGCAGCGGCATATATTTCTTATCAGAGACAGATGCTCAGCATGGAGGAGTATTACGAGATCCGCGATATGTTTGTGCCGTTTTATCTGCCTATTTCTGTTGAGGATATTGATCCGGCCGAGATTGTAAAGCTTACCAGGTCTGATAAGAAGGCTGAGGACAATAAAATCAAATTTATTCTTTTGAAGAAGATCGGTAAGGCAGTGATAGACAGCTCTGTTACAGAGGATGAGATCCTTGCTGCCGTGAATGAAATCTATTTCAGTGAAGAGGATATGCATGCTTAAAAATAAATCTAAACTGCTAATTATAGATGCGTTGCTTGCCTTAATCTTGTTATGTATTGATCGGGTGACGAAGTATCTTTCAGTTGCTTATCTGAAAGACAAACCGGCATTTTCCCTGATAGACGGAGTTCTGGAGCTTGACTACGTGGAGAACAGAGGTGCAGCCTTCGGTATCCTGCAGAATCAGAAAATTCTTCTTATTCTCGTGGGGATCATATTTATTACTGTAATTTGCTTTTTCCTGTTCCGGATTCCACAGGAAAAGAAGTATCTGCCGGTTCATATCCTTTCTGCTATGATCATTGCAGGTGGTATCGGCAATATGATTGACAGAATACGGTTTGATTACGTGATAGATTTTATTTCCTTTATCCTGATCGATTATCCTGTGTTTAATGTGGCTGATATCTATGTTGTTGTAGCTGTAATTATTGTATTTATATTGCTTTTATTTGTTTACAAGGATGAGGATCTGAATTTTCTCGGGAGGAAGAAAAAGTAGAATCAGCATGGAAATGTTTCGATTTCAAATAACTGAAGAAATGGAAGATGAGAGGATCGATAAGTGTATCAGTATGCTTATCGATTCTTTGTCACGCTCTTTTATTCAAAAGCTGATCAAGGACGGAATGGTTACCGTGAATGGGATTACGGTTAAGGGCAGTTATCGCGTAAAGACAGACGATGATGTGAGTTTTAGTCTGCCGGAGACTGCGGAGCCGGATATTGTGCCGGAGAATATTCCGCTTGACATTCTTTACGAGGACAAAGATGTTGTGGTGGTCAATAAACCGAAAGGAATGGTGGTTCATCCGGCAGCCGGTCACTACAGCGGCACGATGGTGAATGCGCTCATGTATCACTGTGGGAAAGAGCTTTCCGGCATTAACGGTGTGATGCGCCCCGGAATCGTTCATCGCATTGATATGGATACCACCGGTTCTGTCATCGTATGCAAAAATGATACGGCACACAATTCTATCGCAGAGCAATTAAAGGAGCACAGTATTACCAGGTGCTATCATGCCATCTGTCATGGGGTCTTAAACGCGGATGAGGGTACAATCGATGCGCCTATCGGCAGGCATCCGACTGACCGGAAGAAAATGGCTGTCAACGATAAAAACGGAAAGTCTGCGGTGACTCACTATAAAGTGCTTCGTCGCTTTAAAAATTATACTTATATAGAATGCCGCCTTGAGACGGGAAGGACTCATCAGATCCGCGTGCACATGGCAAGCATCGGTCATCCCCTTCTTGGAGATCATGTGTATTCCAACCGGACGTCGCCCTATTCCTTACAGGGACAGACGCTGCACGCAAAGACGCTTGGTTTCATACATCCGTCCGGCGGAGAATATGTGGAGGTGGATGCACCGCTCCCGGCATATTTTGAGCATTTGTTAGAAATAATGACCTAGATAAGCGTGGGAATTGTCTAAAAATTCAAGATTTTAGTTGCATATTTCTAAAAAATATAGTATAATCTATTCAGATAGATGATAATATATTGCAGGTTATCATGTATAATTTAGTGGAAAGAAGGGTGTATATATGAATACGATTATTACAATTGGACGTCAGTTCGGTTCGGCAGGACATGAGATTGGGGAGAAGGTTGCTGCCTATTTTGGTGTTAAATGTTATGATAAGGAATTGCTTACCAGAGCCGCAAAAGAAAGTGGATTTTGTGAGGAAATGATTCAGAATCATGACGAAAGACCTACCAACTCATTTCTGTACAATCTTGTAATGGATACTTATTCTTTTGGATATAATGCATCCTCCTTTGTGGATATGCCCATCAGCCACAAGGTATTTTTGGCACAGTTTGATACCATCAAGAAGATTGCGGATGAGGAACCTTGTGTTATTGTGGGACGCTGTGCTGACTACGCGCTTGCAGATTACAAGAACTGTGTACATATTTTTATCTACGGCAATGAAGATTGCAAGATCAAACGTGTCATGGCTAAGTATAATCTGACCGAGACAAAGGCTAAGGAAATGATTATCAAGAAAGATAAGCAGAGACAGAGCTACTACAATTATTATTCCTCCAAGAAGTGGGGACGCGCTGACAGCTATGATCTGTGCATTAACAGCAGCGTGCTCGGCGTGGAAGGTACCGTAAAACTTATTACTCAGTATATTGAGGATTTCGAGAAGAGAAATGCCGATGATATTATCGAATCTTGATGTTTTGGCCATATCTGATGTGATTCAATAAAACAAGTCATTTTAATTAAAAGAAGAGAAGTTTTCGTTAATCGAAAGCTTCTCTTTTTGGTTAAAAAAATTAATCGTGTTGCAATCCTTTGGCTACTGTCAAAATGGTTTCTAACTGCTTTGTATCTAATTTCTTCAATTCATTAACGACATCGTTGATTGCGATTGTATTCTTATTATCAAATTCAAAAAATTGGGCCGGAGTAATGTTGAGGTATTCGCAAATGTAGAAAAATATCTGCATGGAAGGAAAGGCCTTACCATTTTCGATTCGATTAATATAACTGCAGTTTTGACCGATTCCCAAACTCATTTCTCTTGCTGAAACATTCATCTGACAACGCAGTGAAGCAAGCCTCTCTGCAAAAAAATCTTCGTACATTCAAATCACCCTCCTTTATAAGATATAATAGACTACAAATATCGGCAGAATGGGATATTTAATGCAATATTTTTGTTGCAATAAGATAAAGTATAGCTTATAATATATAAAGACAAGACATTAGATGTTGTTGATATTAATGTCTGTGTTGCCTTAAATGTATATGCCTGAAAAACGCATGATGAATATTCCAGAAAGGAGAGATGTGTTGGTTTTGCAAGAATATTATTTGCGTAATTCAGGAAAAAAATTCTTTAAAGGAGGAACGACTCATGGGAGTTGCATCACTTGTATTAGGTATTATTTCAGTAGTTATCGGAGTTTTTTCTGCCGGAGCATTAGGATGGTTGGGTGCAATCATTGCAATTGTTGGTATTATCTTAGGAGCATTAGGTAAGAAGGATCCTGCAAAGAAGGGCATGGCTACAGCCGGTTTGGTACTTTCTATTATTGGTCTTGTACTTTGTCTTCTTATGTACATTGCTTGTGTTGCTTGTGTTGGCGGACTTGCAGCTCTTGCTTAAGAGAACTTTAGCTTTAATGCGCGATAATAAGAGAAAAAACTCCTGCGACAAATATCGCAGGAGTTTTTTGGAGGAAATATGCATTTATATTTTGAAACAGAG
>JAZRCR010000052.1:0-1584 GCA_045659805.1 Acetatifactor sp. | reverse complement strand
GATATTGACCACCTGCTCGGGGATGATGTACCATTCTTCGAGCTTTGGAACAAGAGACTCCTCAAGAACAGAAAGCTTCCGTCCGCTGGTCATCTGGTATTTGCCAACGAAGTCCTTATGGTCAATGGTGTTGGTAGCTGCAGATACTGTTACGCGACCGGTCTTTGCAAAGATGAGAAACTCACCGGCAACCACGGTCGCCGGGGTATAGGCTCCGGAATCCAACTGTGCCTGAGAGACACGCTAGACATTGCCGGACTTATCCACGTTGACCTTGATATGCTCGGGATTCGTATCATCCTTGATCCTGCGATATACGTTATCGCAAAGGATCGCCATGCTTTCAGTTGCGGTATTCATATCCGGATAGCCTGAAGTTCTGGCATCCATATAGGTCTGGAAATGGTCCTCGAACTCCTTATCGCTCAGCAAGGCAGGCATCATGGCCATCATGACCGCAGCACCATCATTTGCGGTTGAATGCAGACGATAGCTTTCCACCATTTCCGTATTACGGTCAAAACCACTGGCGGTGATATTGCCGGAGACGCTGTCAAAGACAACCAGGTGGTATGCATCCGGTCCTTTGGAGGACTTATACTCCGCAACCATTCTGTGGTCGATGATACCGACGGCACCTTCACCGTTACCTGTCATACAGTCGACCATGGCATGAACAGCCTTGATGACCGTGCTGCACAGAGTAGCTTCTGTTCCGGAGCCGTACTTGGATGACACTTTGATTTTCTTACTTGCCAGCTTATCAAAAGGCTCCGGCAGCGCTCTTGAGAAGTTCAAGAGGTTATTGATAGATGTTGCACTCATGTTTATTCCCTTTCTGCAGTGTTACTGCTCAAATTCAATTTTGATACCGCCATCACAGCAAAATGCTCCTGGCAAATCGTTGTGTTCCAGTTCCTTACAAATATCCAGCCAACTGTCAGCCACCGGAAGCTCATCTGCAGGAATCATGTAATACACCTCTCCTTGGCCGATGGCCTCATTGCACTTCTCGTTCAGGCTGACAATGTTTGCTTCAACCCACTGGAAGGCAATTAGGCCGTAGTCCTCCGGAATCTCATCTTCCTCTTCTGCAACTTCGGGATCAGCTGCAGGTGCCGGCGGAACAGGCGGTTGAGGAACCGGATCCGGTCTCTGTTCAGGATTTTCGAAGATCACATCAAATACCTGCAGATTACGGATCAGTACCTGACCTCTGCGGTATCCACCGGCGCGGTTCAGGATGACATATACCTTATTGCCTGCCATGATATCTTCACGTGCTCTGGGACTCTCCCAGACCCATCTAACATTAGGATACTTGGCTTCCAGGATCTGAGATATCCTTCTCTGGATTAACACCATGGCCATAGACTGAAAATCCTGTTCCCTGGGTTCCGGAGGATCTTTCGGCTCAGGCAAAGCCAGTACCGGTTCCAGCGATTCCACTTTCTTACTGGATAGGAACAGCAGCCGCAGTGTCGCAATGAAGATGCCTAAGATGATCAGAAGCAGGATTGGCCAGAGCCGGGTAATGTAGGTTAACAAGGCCAGAAGTCCCAGCAGTACCAGAGCTTCATAGGC
>JAZRCR010000051.1:0-7770 GCA_045659805.1 Acetatifactor sp. | reverse complement strand
CTTCCTCAGCAGCCTTGGCCTCCTCCTCTGCCCGCACCTTTTCAATGGCCGCAGAGAGCTCTCCGTCCTTTAATCCCAGCGCATCCTTGATCTTCAAAAGACAATCCTTCATGTCACTCACAAGCTGGATGTCCTCCGGTGATTTCTCCGAAAAAGTCAGGATCATTCCATCCTCCGGCAGCTGCATGATCTGAAGCTCCATGGCAAACTGGGGCGCCTGAAAACCCACTTCCTCCGCGGCCTGTGCCATAATCTCCTCCATGACTTCCCTTGATTTGTCATTGCGCATGACAAAATCTTTATAACTGATATCGTACTCTTCCATTTCTTCCTTGCTCAGAAAGCACTTTACAGTCTTATCATCTATTCTCTCAATCCTCATGAATCTTATCCGTCCCCTTACAACAACTGCCGTTCCCAAGTATCACAGGACGGCTCCCTATCAACAGTATATTCTTATTTTATCATGAATGCTCCGGGATTTCAACCGACACTCACACCCGCTGCCTGTCCAGAAGTTCGCGCAAAGCCTCCTCACCCACGCTGACCCATGCATCCTCTTCCTCTGCATTCAGTCCCAGATACTGTGCCAGAGTGCGCTCATCGTCACTCATTCCCCATTCGTAGCTGTAATCATCTATCGCTTCAAAATCAATCTCACCTGCAAGGTACAATTCTTTATAATTTTTCATAGTCTTCCCCGTTTCTTTGCCACTGTGGCAGACTGACATTATCTTACTTACCCATAATAACCCGAAACGCCATATTTTTCCACCAATATTTGAAAAAAAGATAAAGTTTTCGGGAATGTTTTTTGCCATTTTCAGAGAGATATGGTAGTATAAATATAAGACTGAATGATCGGGGGCTATTATGACAACAGACGGATCTACCAGAAGAAAAGAAATCATCGCTTATTTGAGCACATGTGCAGAGCCTGTGAACGGCACCGAGCTTGCACGCAGATTTGGCGTCAGCCGCCAGGTCATCGTGCAGGACATCGCCCTCCTTCGGGCAGAGAACAGAGAAATCTTATCCACCAACAAGGGCTATGTACTGTATCAGCCTGCCAACATGCGAAACAGCCATACTGCCGTAGTCCTGGTACAGCATCAGGCGGAAGAAACCATTGAAGAAATGCGCACCATCGTGGAATACGGCGGAAGAATGCTGGATGTGTTCGTTGACCACGATCTGTACGGTCAGATCCGCGCCGATCTGGTGATCAATGATATGGAGGATGCCGAAGACTTCTGCCGCAAGATGAAACGCAGCGCCTCCCGCCCCTTGAAGGAACTGACCGGCGCCTGCCACTACCACACCATCGCTGCCCCCTCCCCCAAAGTAATTGACCTGATCAAAAAGGAACTGAAAGAAAAGGGCTTCCTGATCGAATAGCACTGATTCTTATGTTTTTGCTGCTGTATGAAAATGCTCCGCCGAAGTGTTGTCGGCGGAGCTTATTTATTACTTTATAAGCATTAATGTTCTTCCACAATGAGTACTGTGATGGCATCCGGAGAGGAAATATTCCAATTAAACAGATACATGGTATAACTTACATTTGGCTGTACATTCAAACCGGAAGAAAGAATGATATTGCGGTTACCGTTCAGCACATAGAAAATGTAGCTTGAAGGAGACAGAATCCTGAAGTTGGTAACCTCCTGGTAACCCACATTCATAAACCGCAGATCATTATTTCCCACGATCACACTTAAAGGCCCGCTGTTAAAGGACAGGTTGCAGACTCTCAGGCAGGACAGGTAATTGGTCTTGCTGCAGGAGCTGTCAGAGATGACAAACAGGTCCAGGCCGTTTTCGGTGTTGCAGATGGCGACGGTGACAGAACCGTCTCTGGGGATCATCACCGGCTTCTGGATATAAATATACTGATTCTCTCCCATGACTGTAACAATCTGGTATCCGCTGGGAACCTTCTCGTAGGAAGTCACTTCCGAAAAATTCAGCTGTGACACAAACAACTGATCATTGATATAAATCCGGAAGGGATTATAATTGCTGGCTGCATTGAGAAATCTCACATTGCCGTATGCCTGCCCCGGATTGGCGCAAAACCGGCAGGGTGCGTTCGGCCTGGGAAAGGTTGTGATGATCGTACCGATGATGGCAGGAATGTTAAGACCTCCCATAGTTCCCGTATTTCCAGGGAATGCAGGTCCGCCTTCTCCCGGATTGGGCAGAGGAATCACAGGACGGTTCAGCTGTCCGTTATCGCTTTCCGGACGGTTCTGACCGCCTTCCATAGAATTATCTGTTCCGCTGTTCACCGGCCCGCCCTCTCCGGGATTTGGCAAAGGAATCACAGGACGGTTTTCAGAGGTGTTACCGTTAACAGCCTCCCCCGGCATTACCGGCCCGCCTTCCCCCGGGTTAGGCAGCGGAATCACCGGCATATCGTCGCGTTGATTTTGAGAAAACAAGGATTTACTATACATAACTGCTCTTTTCTAAGCATCATTGCTATAGTATATGCTTTGTTTTTCAAAATGTTCTTATAATATCCCTCACACCGACCATGTGACGGAGACGGTGTTCTCTCCGGCCTGTGCCGATATCACGGTGTGCTCCCCTTTTGCCGGGATATCCTCAAATACAAACACCGGCGGCGACTGCTTGAATTCCTGCAAGATGCCGTTTACATACAGGGCAACTTTTTTCTGATTGCTGTACGCGGTCACGGAAGCTCTTATCGGAGATCCCGGCATTTTTACCGGATCACAAATGTAGAGAACTTCTCTGTTGCTCCAGTTTGCCTGATATTCATAAAACAGCTCCCGCCGCTTAATCCTGTCACCGGTGAGCAAAGCCGGCGCTTCCCCCGCAAACAACGGCATTTTGTTCTTCATTTTCACGGGCTTCCACAGGATCATCCCCCGCTTCAGACAGTTCTCATAAAACAGGCCGTCTCTCGGGAAAGGTTCCGGACAGATACAGTTGGCTCCCAATTCCAAAAGAATGTCAAGGTCTCTCTCCAAGTGTTCCTTCCAATCCGTTTCCACTCTGTATCTCACGGGTTTCAACGGAAACGGCCTGCTGTTAAGGAAAAATCCTTTTCCCGGTATACATTTCATAGCACAGACAGGGTATACAAATTCTTTTGTATCCCAAATCTTATCATCTGCCACTACCCATGCTTTGACCCGGTATACTTTCGCTCCCTCAACAGACTGCCAGAGCTGAGGATGGATCAGCAGTGTCCGTGTGCAGATCGTCTCTTCAGAATGTCCCGCAACCGGGAGAACCATCCTTGCCGCCTGCTCACCTTCGGGATCATACACAGTGATTTCCACTCTGACGTCCGACAGATTCCTGCTTTCAAAGGCCGTCTGCGACCTGTCTGCCTTCCTGAGGTAGACCGCAAAGCAAATCTCCGCTTTTCCGTTTTCGATCACCGTGGAAGCATCTACGCCGCTCCCCGGCGCCTCTTTGTCAAACAGGATCATCCGGTTCTCCTTCCTCTGTCCGCTCACGCTCCGCCAAACGCCGTTTCTGAAGAATCTCTGTATTGCGTTCCACATCTCTGCGGCTTAAGGGATAGCCAAACTGCATGATCAGGAACACCAACAGGTAGCACACGCCCGGAATCAGGGTAGCCACCGTATAGATTCTCTCGGAGACCTCCTGTGGCTGTGCCGGTGCCTCTGAGACATAACCGATGGCAGTCAGCGCAAACCCGCCGATACCGCCGGCCAGCGCCTGTCCTACTTTTCTGGCAAAGGAGTAGACCGCATACACTGTCCCGTCTTCTCTTTTTCCTGTCACAACCTCCTGATAATCTATGACATCTGTGATAAAAGCCCATGTGATCATGGTGAAAAAACCCATGGAGGTCATGCCCAGGAACAAAAACAGCATAAACACCGGAATGGTCCGGATCCTTAAGAAAAACAGAACAAGAAACACAATTGCCCCTACAAGGACCGCAAGACTGCCCGCTTCTTTTTTACCCACTCTGTCGGAGATCTTTGCAGCGAAAGGCGCCACGATCAGCATACCCCCAACACTGATCAGATTCACCCAGACCAAAGCCTTTGCATCCTTAAAGTAATCCAGAAACAGGTACGTATTCATGGTCTGACTGAGCATGGTTGCCAACAAAAGTACCAATGCCGCAGCTACAATGGAAAGCAGCGGTCGGTTGGAAAACAGACTGGCCGCAAGACGCCCGGGAGATGATTTTGCATCCTTACGGGACACTTCCTTTCTTTCGAACGTAACCCTCTCCGTGCACAAAGCATAACAGAGAAGATGACAGATCACGGCCAACACGCCGAATACAACTGCAGTCACCGTAAAACGCACCGGATTCACGATCTGATTGCCTGCGCTGTCCGTCTCATACACCAAAAGCGGCACAAGGCTGCCGATCACAAGACCGGCAAGAGCTGCACCCATGCTGCGATAAGTTGAAAGCGAAGCTCTCTCTCCCGCATCCGTACTGATGACAGAGGCCATAGACCCATAGGGAATATTGATTGCCGTATAGCAAAAACTCCCCCACAGGAGATACGTCACCACTATATAGATCATTTTTGCGGGATAAGAAAAATCACGAACGAAATACAGATACATCAAGGTACTGGAAACAGCCACCGGGATACACATCCTGCGGATCCACGGTCGGAAACGCCCGTCAGCGCGCGGTGCCACACGGTCCACGATCCTTCCCATGGTCACATCCGTAAACGCATCCACACACCGTGCCGCCAGGAACAACGCTCCCACAGCCGCACCGCTGATGCCCAATACCTTTGTATAGAATACCATCAGATAACTGCTGGCAAAGACAAAACTGAAATCATTTCCGAAATCACCGAATAGATAGCCCAATTTATCCCTCAGGCCAAAGGGTCTCACTTCACCTGTCCGGTCCACACGGGCCCTGCCCTCTGCACTACCCTGCATAAAATGCCTCCCATTCCACTGCCTATACAGTATTATTCGGGAATATTCTCCCCTATAAGAGGTATTTTATGCAGACCGGCGCCATGCCCCCTCTGCTGTGTTCCGCCGCAAGACGTATTTCCTGTAATGAAAAGGCAGGCGCAGATTGCTTAAAATTCCTGATTCTTGCGCCACTGCTTAGGGCTGACACCGTATTTTTCCCGAAAGATTCGGTGAAAGTAACTCAAGTTGTCGTAGCCCACTGCCCTTCCGATATCCGCCACAGCCAGATTGGTATTCTGCAGGAGAAACATGGTCTGGGAAAGGCGCTTCATCTGCAGAAGTTCTGTGTAGGTATGACCGGTTAGCTTCTTGATACGGCGGCTCAGCCAGTACAGGTCAAAACCCAACTCCTTTGCCAGATCGGACAGCTCTCCGTCCTTGTAATGTTCCTCAATAAACCTATAGACCGACAGGATCATTTCCTGTTCAAAGTGGTCTTTTCCCACTTCCACCTTGTCAGTGTAGTTCACCAGCTGCAAAAACAAAAGACCCATAGTAAACTGGTTGATACTTCGCTTATTCTGCTGGTTGTTCATAATGGTCCAGATCAGGTTTTCCACCAGGTTCTGGATGGGTAATATATCCGCTACCTTAAAATGCAGATAACCGATATCACTTTCGGTGCCCTGCAGACATCCCACGATGAATTTACGGAGAAGATTTTCCTCTGCCCCTATCATATAGAGCGCCTGATCGAAAAATTCCGGCAGAATGATGAAATTCACCGCCACATCCTCTTCGGAGGCGGGATATATCTCCTGTACCGCTTTTTGGCTTAAGAATAACAGCTCACCCTGCTGCAGCACTACCTTGTCCCCGTTGACGATATGTACGGTCTGACCGGAGCACATATAGATTACTTCCACATAGTTGTGGGTGTGTCGGGGAAAATGTATAAACCTGGTATGGGGTCTTATCTGGATCAGTTTTCCGCTGTCTAACAGACGTTTACTGTCCAAGTCAAGGCTTGTCCTCTCCTTTTCACAGGCACCGGCATTCTCTCCCGCTTCCCTGACGTAGCGTCTCTTGTCAATCTCACTGCGCCCCTTAAGGATCTCCGCCTCTTCTTCTGTTATCTGCTTCAGCTGCTCGTAAATATCCGGATTCATCCGCTCCCGCTCCTTCGTCTCAGACCGCCTGCCTCTTTACACGGCCATTTTCTTCATCATACGCGATGTCAGCCGGATTCGTCAACCGCTTTTCCATTTTCCGTACTCCTCCGCAGTATACTGTTCCAGGTCAGAAAAATGATCATAAAACCCAGCGGTCCCTTGATGATCCCCCAGATTCCGAAGAGCTGCACGCCGGCGTACACACTGGCAAGTACTGCTATGGGAGAGACACCGATCCTGTTTCCGATCAGCCTGGGTTCCAGCATTTCCCGCAAAAAAACACAAGCGGCGAACAGGATCAGACATACTAACGCCTGACCCACCTTACCGTAAACCAGCTGTATGATGGCCAAAGGGATCAATACCACTCCCGTGCCGATAAAGGGCAGCGCATCTAAAATCCCTGCCAATATGCCCCAAAGTGCTCCGTGTCCGATCCCAACAATGGAAAGCACAAAGGCCGACAATACAGCAATGGCTCCCATGATCAGGAGCTGGGCCCTGACAAAGGTGGCAATATATCGAATGACACCGCAGATCACCTCCAGAAGTACATGAAATTCCTCCCTGTCCAGGAGATTGTTCATGATGCGGTCATAATCCTTGGCCAGCAACACGGCTGCGATCAGAAAGGTCACCACAAAGGCGCCGGCGGAAGCAAAGGTCTTCACATATGTCAGAGACTGAGAGAGCATGCCGGGGAATGCATCCTGCCTGATATGATCGATTCCCCGTTCCAAATGCCCCAGCAGTGTTTTCTCCAGATAACCGCTGTCAATTCCTATGGTCTTTCCCACAGTAATACAGAGATCATGGATCATTTCTTCCATCTGGAGTTCTAAGGTGTCCAGCCTCCCCATCAACTGCGGAAGGCTTCCCACAATCCAGGAAAACAGGATCCACAGAAGAAGTGCCATCACGGTACAGGCAATGGAAAGCAGGATCACCGCCCCCACCTGCCGGTGAACGTGGAATTTTTTCTGCATTTTCTTCAATGTGGGGCCGAAGATGGTCACAAACAGCATTGCCACAAGGACAGGGGCAAAGAGAGGCGTCAGGTATTTGAGAAAAAAATACACTGCCCCTATAATAGCGAGCAGTGAAATAACTTTATGATGGATGATCTTTTCTGCCATACCTCTTCCCCCTGACTTTTTCCGTTACAGGTAGTATGGCTGATTTCAACATTTCTTACACAAACTTCTGAAAAATATCTCCCTGAGGCTCTACCCCAAATTCCATAGCCTTGCCGGTCGCAGGATGCCGGAAGGCAATGTGATAGGCACATAATGCCACACTGCATACGCCCAGTTCCCGGCTCAGCTCCTTAGAAGCTTCACTTCCGTATCTGAGATCTCCCAACAGGGGCAATCCGGCATGTGCCATCTGTGCCCGTATCTGGTGGAAACGGCCGGTTTCTATGTGAATATCCAACAGAGTAATGGGTGACGGTGTGGACGATCTTCCCACAACCGAATATTGCAGAACTGCTTTTTTGCCGCCTGCCGATGCGGCGCGGATCACGGCACTGCCTGACGCTTCATCCTTTGCCAAATAATCGGTAAGCTCTGCAGTCTCCCGGTCCGGCGTTCCGCAGACCACCGCATAATACTTCTTATTCAAACCGCCGTCTGCCAGGGAAGCGGTAAGCTTCGCAGCCGACTTTTTGTCTTTTGCAAATACCAGA
>JAZRCR010000050.1:0-2190 GCA_045659805.1 Acetatifactor sp. | reverse complement strand
ATGGCATTCAGTGCAATCAGCACCAACTGTAAAATAATCAATCCTAACATAATTCTTGACCTTTCTATATCACAATACTTTTTTCTTCAAAAATGGCAAAAGACACAGCCCATACAGAAATCATTCCGTACAGGTCGTGTCTAACATCTATATTTGAACAAAATGGTATTGTTTCGGTCAGGGTCAGGGCAACTATCGCCAGCGTCCATGATTTGTGCTCGTCCTCCTTTGAAATTGATATTAGCTTGTATTATAGGGCATTTGGCTATCTTTGTCAAGGACAGCACCAGCTAAGATAGCTAAATTACAGGAAAAAAGCGTAATCTTTATACAGTTTTAATACCAAGTTCATCATTCTTTTTACCATTTTTATATTTCTTTTGATAGGCTGTATTCATAAAGGGGGGACAAGACTATGAATATTGCTAAAATCATGATCCCAAAAGTTGTTACTGTATTTCTCAACGAAAATCAGACCGTCCGTCAGGGACTAGAAATTATCACCCGGTATGGCTATACCGCCGTACCGGTGCTGGATGCCAACCAGCATTACATGGGCTGCATTAACGAGGGAGATTTCCTCCGTCATATTCTTGCCGTTGGAACTACGGATAAAAAGGCATTGGAGAACACAAAGGTCGGAGAGCTGGTGCGCCGGGATTTCTGCCCCGCGTTGAACATAGACGCAGACGAAAAGGATGTCATCACGTCCATACTGAATCAGAATTTCGTTCCCATTGTAGACGGACGCAACACACTCTGCGGTATTCTGACCCGCCGGGGCGTGATTGCATACTTAGCTGAACGCTCTGGAGCAAGTATAAAGTAACGCAATTCAGCCAGAGGGCAATAGAGTCGGAGTTGTATGAACCGCATAAAAGTAATGACCGCTGGTACCGGCGGTCATTATTTTTAAAATCTTTATACAATCTTTATACCAGGCTCATTGAACTTTACACCCCTTTTATACGGTATCGCGTATGATATGATCAAGAAGCTCAGTGCTGGGCTAAAACACATAGAAAAGAAAGACAATTATTCGAAATGTGATGGCAAAAGCAGATTTACATACAGTGCCATCACCGAAAGGAGAAACACAATGTTATCATCAGAAGAAATCATACAATTGATTCAGAGCCTTATCTGGCTGTTGGCAGGCGTCGGCGTATTTATCGTTGGCATGAATTTTATGGGCGATGCCCTGGAAAAAAGTGCCGGCAGCGGCATGAAGCGGCTCCTTGAAAGAATCAGCAATAACCGTTTTTCTGGTGTGGGTATCGGTGCCGGTGTAACGGCAATTATCCAGAGTTCCTCTGCTACATCGGTCATGGTGATCGGTCTGGTCAATGCTGGCGTGATGACCCTTATGCAGGCAACGCCCATCATCATGGGTGCCAATATTGGCACCACCATCACCGGCGTACTTGTCGCGCTGAAAAATGACTACTTCAATATGGCGATGTACCTCCTGGCTTTCGCAGGTGTCATGATGGGCTTCTTCAAAAAGGAAAAGGTTAAGATTGCCGGCAGCCTTTGCTGTGGTTTGGGTCTGATTTTCGTGGGCCTTGAGATCATGAGCAGTGAGCAGGCCTTTGGCAATCCTCTTGTTGAGAATATGTTCACGGAGATCTTCAAGAAGATCGATTTCCCCCTGCTGCTGATTCTGGTCGGTGTTGTCTTCACTGCACTGATTCAAAGCTCCTCTGCTTCTACCGGTGTTGTTATCACCATGGTTGGCGCAGGTGTTCTGCCCCTTGACTTGGCATTATTCATCGTGCTTGGTGCCAACATCGGTACTTGCGTGACCGCTCTGCTGGCATCTGTAGGCGCAAATGCAAACTCCAAGCGTGTGGCGCTGATCCACTTCACCTTCAATGTGATCGGAACGATTCTGTTCACTGCGATCATTTGGATATTCAAGGATCCCATGGTCAATTTCCTGGTTTCCCTGTTCCCCGGAGACGACCCCATGTCCCTGCAGATGCGCGTATCCATCTTCCATGTTATCTTCAATGTTACCACCACCCTTGTTCTGCTGCCCTTTGTAACGCAGTTGGTCAACTATTCCTGCCTGGTCATCAAAGACAAGAAGGAGCAGGAGGAAGCCCTGTCCCTCAAGTTTGTGGATGACAGACTGCTGTCCATGCCTTCTGTGGCCCTTATGCAAGTCAAAAAGGAAATGGACTATAT
>JAZRCR010000049.1:0-60372 GCA_045659805.1 Acetatifactor sp. | reverse complement strand
GTTAGTGCCGGCGTGATTGTCGGTTTCGGTCTGGGCGCCGGTTCCGGCCATAGTGCCGGAATTGTCGCCGTTATTATTGTTTCTGGTACATGCTGATGCCAGACACATATAGGTCAGGATGATCCCCAGGACCAGAAGCTTTTTCCCTTTTCTCATAATATCCTCCTTTCAGGCGTGTGCCCTGTTTTGTAAAAATTCCGCAGACGGGGAAAGTCGCGGGAGTTTATGATTAACTCGTTAGTTATTTTGCACTATTTTTATTTTTTTATACAATAAGAAATTTCTATGGATTTCTCGTTGTACAAAAACGTTCCGTTGCAGTTTATATATAAAAGGAGATGCCTTATGGAAGAAAAGCATCAGCGCAGAGTGCGCTACAAAGGAACACATCCCAAAAATTTCAAAGAAAAATATAAGGAGCTTCAGCCACAGAAATATGCTGATACTGTTGAAAAGGTAATACAGAAGGGCGGAACGCCCGCCGGAATGCATATTTCCATTTGTGTGGAAGAAATCCTGGATTTCCTTGAGATCAAGCCGGGACAGAAGAGCTTGGATGCCACGCTTGGCTACGGAGGACATACGAGCAGAATGCTACAGTGTCTTACGGATGGAGCCGTTGGAGAAAAGGGTCATCTGTATGCGCTGGATGTGGATCCCATCGAAATCGTGAAGACCGAAGAAAGGCTTCGCTCTATGGGATACGGTGAAGATGTGCTCACTGTATTGCAGATGAATTTTGCTGATATTGACAAGGTGGTTGAGGAGAAAGGAAAACTTGACTTTGTGCTTGCGGACCTTGGAGTATCTTCCATGCAGATCGACAATCCTGACAGAGGGTTTTCTTATAAGTCCGAAGGTCCTCTGGATCTTCGGTTAAATCCGGAAAGAGGGATCTCTGCCGCACAGCGCTTGAAGATGGCCGACAGAGAGGAGCTTGCCGGTATGTTTGTGGAAAATGCGGATGAACCTTATGCAGAGGAAATTGCGGGAGAGATCGTCAGCACATTGAAAAAGGGCGGTAAGATTGAGACGACGCTGGAGCTGAGGCAGGTAATCGAGTCTGCTTTGCGTTTCCTGCCGGCGGAAGAAAAGAAGGAAGCCGTAAAAAAGTCATGCCAGAGAACATTCCAGGCTCTGCGCATCGATGTGAACAACGAATATGAAGTACTGTATGCTTTTCTGGAGAAGCTGCCTGATGTGCTGGCACCGGGAGGCAGGGTGGCAATTCTCACGTTCCATTCGGGAGAGGACCGTCTGGT
Source organism: Acetatifactor sp. (assembly GCA_045659805.1). Taxonomy (GTDB): domain Bacteria; phylum Bacillota; class Clostridia; order Lachnospirales; family Lachnospiraceae; genus Acetatifactor. The sequence continues at coordinate 59,110 of JAZRCR010000049.1, read as the reverse complement.
CAAAAAATCTTTCCAGAAATGTTATAAAGAGGGTATCTACAGTGACATCAATAAGGATGTGATCAGACCCACGGCAGAGGAGTGCATCCGCAACAGCCGGGCTAAGTCCACGAAAATGCGCTGGGCGATCAGAAGATAGGAGGAAAATCATGGAATTTCGTCCCTGTATAGATATACATAACGGTAAAGTCAAGCAGATTGTGGGAGGAAGCCTGAAAGACAGAAACGATCAGGCTCTGGAAAATTTTGTGTCAGAGCAGGATGCTGCTTTTTATGCTTCTTTATATCGGGATTATGAAATAAAAGGCGGACACGTAATTCTTCTGAATTCAGTGACAAGTGACTACTATGATGCCACAAAAAAGCAGGCTTTATCCGCGCTGAAAGCCTATCCCGGCGGCCTGCAGATCGGAGGAGGCATTACTCCTGAGAATGCAGAAGAGTTTCTGGACGCTGGCGCTTCTCATGTGATTGTCACCTCTTACGTGTTCAAGGATGGCATGATACATTATGAGCGTCTGGAGAGCATGAAGAGAGCAGTGGGAGCTGACCGGCTGGTGCTGGATGTCAGCTGCCGGAAATTTGAGGGGGTGTACCGAGTGGTTACAGACCGCTGGCAGAAGATAACAGACGAGACCGTGGATACACAGCTTCTGGACAGACTTTCGACACACTGTAATGAGTTCCTGATCCACGCGGTAGACGTAGAGGGAAAAGCGAAAGGGATCGAGACAGAACTGGTAAAAACGCTGGGAGACTGGGGCAAAATACCTGTCACCTACGCAGGCGGCGTCCACAATTTTGAAGACCTGAGGATGCTGAAAAAACTTGGAAAGAACAAGATCAACGTTACCATAGGCAGCGCTTTAGATATTTTCGGAGGCAAAATGAGTTTTAATGAAGTGGCAGATTTTATGAAACAGTAGGCGATGACGCAAAATTTGGAGGTTTGCGTACTCTGTGTTTTCCGTATGTCTTGACATTTTGAGAAAGTGTTAGGAACACTTAGAACTCTTCTGTGAAGTATTAGCGCCCCGGGCATCACATGTTTGAGCAGCTTTAGCTGCCGGTTGGTGATGAACGGGGCGTTGTATTTTGCTTCAAAGCCTTATAACTTTGTCACGTTAACAGCCTGAGGTCCCTTCTCGCCGTTTACTACCTCATACTCAACAGCTGCACCCTCTTCCAGAGTCTTAAAACCTTCCATGTTCAGACCGGAATAATGTACGAATATGTCACGACCTGCTTCGTCAGAGATAAAACCGTAACCTTTTTGGTTGTTGAACCACTTAACTGTACCTTTGTTCATTTTGATAACCTCCAAATAATAAATCGAGTTGCATGGCTTGCAACAATGTAAGAATAGCACATTGATTTGTAAAAGTAAAGGAAAATGTCTTGATTTATGAATGAAATTGTGGTAACGTACAGAGGAGGTGACAAGACAGCTGACAAGATAAAGCATGCAGGAGAAATGCATGATGTCGGCTAATACATATTGAGAGAGAAAGAGGAAGAAAAATGAAGAACATCAAGAAATGGTTAAATGAAATATTTATTGACGGATTGAGCGGCATGGCACTCGGATTGTTTTCCACATTGATCATCGGAACGATTGTTGCACAGATCGGCGGCCTGATCGGCGGGACAGTGGGAGAGTATCTTACAGCCATCAGTAATGTGGCTAAGACGCTGACAGGTGCAGGTATTGGTGTGGGTGTTGCCTGTAAGTTTAAGCAGGGTCCGTTGGTCACGGTTTCCGCGGCTGTGGCAGGTATGATCGGTGCCTGGCCCACAGTGAATGCTATGGATGCCTTTGCTCTGGGTAAGCCGGGAGAACCTCTGGGAGCTTTCATAGCTGCATTGGTGGCCATTAAGATAGGTCAGCTGATTGCAGGAAAGACCAAGGTGGACATTATTGTGACGCCGCTTTTATGTATTCTGTCCGGAGCAATTGTCGGATTTGTGGCAGGTCCTCCCATTACTACCTTTATGGGCTGGTTGGGAGCGCTGGTAAATGTCAACGTAGAACAGCATCCCGTGATTGGTGGATTGATCATCTCTGTTCTGATGGGTATGATCCTGACCCTTCCCATCAGCTCTGCCGCCATCGGCGTATCCATGAGTATCAGCGGTCTGGCGGCAGGTGCAGCAACTATTGGCTGCTGCTGCAATATGGTCGGCTTTGCTGTGGCCAGCTATCGGGAAAATAAGATGGGTGGACTGGTAGCTCAGGGCGTGGGTACATCCATGCTTCAGGTACCTAACATAGTCAAGAAACCCGTGATCTGGATCCCCGCCATTGTGTCCAGTGCCATTTTAGGTCCTGTTGCCTCTGCTGTATTGCATATGACCAGCACTCCCGTTGGTTCCGGCATGGGTTCCGCGGGCTTTGTCGGACAGTTTGCTGCCTATGGGTCTATGGTTGCTGACGGAAAGGGCAGCGTGGAAGCGCTTTTACTGATCTTTGTGATGCATTTCCTGCTTCCGGCGGCAGTTACTCTGGCGGTTTCCGAGTTCATGCGTAAAAAAGGCTGGATCAAGAAAGGCGACATGGCTTTGGATGTGTAGTGTTAATGCACAAAAGAAAGGTTCATATAAATAGGTTTCACAGTAAAATCAGAGAAAACATTTGGGAAAATGTTACAAAAAGATTAACTTCCCGTTGATTAGAAGAATCACCTGTGGTAAAATGAATTCGTTTATCGGAGGTGATTTTTTTAATGGAAAGAAAAAAACATAAACACCGGAAGAACCATGTGATCATTGTCACATCGGATGCTGTAGACGCAGATGTCAGACAGATACGCATAAAACCTTGGATATTACAGGTTTTGATCATCGCAGGGTGTATTGTTGCAGGTGTGATTATCGGTCATTTTATTTATGAGAAAGATGTCTGGGAAGTGGCCAACCGAAGAATCGACGAACAGAAAGCGCTCGTGGAAGAGCAAAAAGGAATTGTGGATTCCAAGGAAGAAGCAATCACTGCCTTGAACGATCAGATTAAAGAATTGGAAGCACAGATTGTCACTCGGGATGAAAAGATTACGATATTAAGCGAGACGGTAAATCAGAAGAGTCTGGAATTGGATGACTTGTCAGAGAAGCTGGCAGCCCAGTCGCTTCCCACAGATTACCCCCTTACCGGATCCGCTTCCATTAATGAGGGTACAGAAGGCGATCCCATCTGTATTTTCAGTGCTTCTTCAGGGATTACTGTTATCGCCACAGCCACAGGTGTTGTGACCGCAGTGAATGAAGATACGGAGTACGGCCATAATGTGTGGGTGGATCACGGCAATGGATATGTCACGGTTTACCGCAATCAGGGTGAGCCAAATGTGAAGCTTGGAGATGAGGTGGCGTCCGGCACTACAGTCTTTATTGTCGGAGAGAATAATACGAAGGTCGGTTATCAGATTATGAAGGACGGGGCATATATTGACCCTATGGAGATGTTATCAATCAGCGGTTAACGTGAGGTTGAGATCATTGTACAAAGGAGAAAAACAATGTTTTCTAAAAAGGATGCAGTTGCGTTAAAGATCAATACCATTCTGGGAACCGGGTCCGAGTTTCAGGGAGGCTTCACGGCTGAGGGATCGGCAAGAGTTGACGGACATGTGAACGGCGACGTGAAGATTACAGGGACACTGATCGTAGGGTCTACGGGAAAGATCAGCGGTAATGTGGAGGCCGATTCAGCAATCATCGGAGGTGAGGTGCTTGGTGATGTAATGGCACCCACAAAGACGGAATTGATAGGTACTGCCAAAATAATGGGGGATGTGACCACCAGAGTGATCGTGATTGATGAGAATGCTGTTTTTCAGGGCAGATGCAATATGTTTCAGGGTGAGGGAGATTCTCAGGAGATGGAGGAGCAGGTCAAATTGGTGAAGCCTTCTGACAGACCGATAAAGCGGACAGCCAAAGAAGCCCTTCAGGATGCCCTTCGCGATGTGAAGCAAGAAAATAAGGAAGAGTCTGCGAAAGAGGTTTCGGAAGAACAGAAGAGCGAATAAAAACAGGCGTTATGCATTCGGGAAGCCGAAACATAACGCCTTTTTCGTGTGTTACTGATGAAGTATTATTTGCGGGTCCTGCCAAAAACCATGTCATAGCCGTCATTCCCGTAATTAAGGGAGCGGTTCACGCGGCTGATTGTTGCAGTGGACGCACCGGTCTTCTCGGCAATTTCCAAATAAGTCTTCTTATCTTTAAGCATGGCAGCTACTTCAAATCTTTGGGAGAGCGACAATAATTCGTTGACCGTACACAAATCCTCAAAAAAGATATAGCATTCTTCCCTGTTTTCCAAACTTAAGATGGCGTCGAACAGGCGGTCTACGGCGTCAGTTCTGATTTTCTTGTTCATGTGGAAAATACCTCTTTCTTCACTTTTACACTGTGAAATATTACAGTGTTAGTTAAAGACATTGTAACACATGACTAAGATAATGTAAACAAACAAATTTAGCAAAATGAAAAAAGTTTTATAAAGAAAAGTGTTGTCATGTAGTATTTAATACTATATAATAGAACATATGGATGGCCTGCAGACTATGCAGCAAAGAGGTGCAGTGAGATGAAGATTGATAAAGAAGACTTATTGAACAGTATATTGAACAGTCTGGACAAGCTGGAATATATTAAGTCAGAGGAGATTCCCAATATTGACTTGTATATGGATCAGGTGACGACTTTCTTGGATGGAAGGCTTCGTTATCTCACCCGCAATCCTGGTGAGGACAAGGTCATGACTAAGACCATGATAAATAATTATGCCAAAAACAATTTGCTCCCGGCCCCGGTGAAGAAGAAATATTCCAAGGAGCATGTGTTGCTGTTGCTTTTTATTTATTATTACAAAGGTATATTGTCCATCAACGATATTCAGACGCTGATGAATCCTATCACGGAAAAGTTCTTCCAAAAGAAGGGCGAGTTCAGCCTGGAGCACATATATGAGGAAGTGTTCAAACTGGAAAAGGGACAGATTGAATGTCTGAAGAAGGAAGTGGTGGAAGAATTCCGTCGTGCGGAGGAAACATTCCCCGATATGGAAGGCGAGGACAGAGATTTCCTTCAGAAATTTGCGTTTATCTGCATGCTGAGCTATGATGTCTATATGAAGAAGCTGATGATCGAGAAGCTGATCGACGAGTTCGCAAAAGACTTAAAGCCCTCAGAGGAAAAGCCCGAGGAAGAAAAAAACAGAAAGAGTAATTGAGAGTACCCGGCAGGAGAGTCCTGTCGGGTGTTTTTTTAGAGACGCCAAAGTAATAGGAACATCCTTGACGATCATCATTTCACCAAAATGTAGTGTGTGTTTCGAAACTAATGGGGGAGTAGATATTGAAAAGCAAGAGGTTCTTTATGGAAAGACAATGGATCTGCCGAAGGAATCTGTTAAAGAGGGAAAATAACGTGTGCCGAAATCGACATCATGCTTTTGATATCAATTATGATAAAAGTAAAACGGCAAAGAAAGAAGTAGTTTGTAGTCTTGTTTTTATAAAGCTCGTCCTTGATACTGTATCGTTACAATACAGACGGTTTTGGGATACTCCCGGGGAGTTAGTATTATTTTGTATTTATTCATAGTATTTTCTATCTAAATGCGAAAAAGCATCCTCCAGATCGATAGAAACGCCACCTTCTTTCATTTCTTTTTCGGATTCAAAAATTGCCTGATCAATGCGGTTCATTCTGGCAAATTTGTCATTTAATTCGCTGCTCATAATCACAAGATCACTATATCCGTTTTTAGTAATAAAAATAGGCTCCTGCATTTTGTGAGCCAGATCAGATATTTCACTTGTGTTGCGTAAGTCTTTGATAGGCATGATTACCGGCATGTTGAAATCTCCTTTCGTCTTCTAAGTCTGACGTAATTATGGCATAATTGTGCCAAGTTTGCAATGAGATTATGAGGGATACATATTATTTGAGTATCATGCGTTTATTACAGGCACAAGTTTGGGCTGTTTGAAATACAATAGAGCATCACCTTTTTTGGGAGGCAATTATGAAAAAAATTGTATCAAGAGGATTTGCCCTATGCATGGTCTTTGTTCTTTTCGCTTATTGCTGTATAGGGTGTACTAAATCAGATAAGGTCAGCAGTAACGGACTCACCAAAGTGACGCTGAATGAAGTGGCTCATTCTATCTTTTATGCACCGATGTATGTAGCGATTGAGGAAGGATATTTTGAGGAGGAAGGAATCGCCCTGACACTGGTGACCGGCTTCGGCGCCGACAAAACCATGACTGCGGTTCTGACAGGGGAAGCAGATATCGGTTTTATGGGGAGCGAGAGTACAATCTACACCTATGTGGGCGGGACAGACGATCATGTGGTAAACTTTGCACAGCTTACCCAAAGAGCAGGCAACTTCCTGGTATCCAGAAAGCCTGTTGACAATTTCAGCTGGGATATGCTGAAGGGCAAAGAGGTGCTTGGCGGAAGAGCAGGCGGGATGCCGCAGATGGTCTTTGAGTATATCTTAAAGAAAAATAATATTGATCCAGCCACAGAGGTAAAAATCGACCAGAGTATCGATTTCGGGTCCACAGCGGCAGCTTTCTCAGGCGGTCAGGGAGATTTTACGGTGGAATTTGAGCCCCATGCAACAGCACTGGAGGCCAAGGGAGACGGTTATGTGGTGGCTTCACTGGGAGAGGATTCCGGATATGTGCCTTATACCGCATTTTCCGCAAAGAAGAGTTATATTGAGAAAAATCCTGACGTGATCCAGGCGTTCACCAATGCCCTGCAGAAAGGAATGGACTATGTGCAGTCACATAGCCCGGAAGAAATTGCCAAGGTAATCGCGCCGCAGTTTAAGGAGACGGATTTTGAGACCCTTAAGACCATCGTCGGCAGATATTTTGATCAGGATACCTGGAAAGAGAACCTGGTATTTGAAGAAACGGCATTTACACTGCTTCAGAACATCTTGGAAGAATCCGGAGTGCTGGAAGAGAGAGTTCCATATCAGGAGCTGGTAAACACCAACTTTGCTGTGAAAGCGTCTGAAAAATAGTGCTATTTCTTCAATCTGATATTTTTCAAAGCCCAAAGCTTTAATGCCTTGGCATTGGTGCTGATCTTTTCGAGAGAGTCCAGAATGGCCTGAAAGGCGGGCTGTTCGGATTCCTCGATGATGCCGTCTTCCGAGATGGCAATGAGCGAGGCTCTGAGTGTGTCAATATCCTTGAGTGATCCCAGTACCTTGAGGGCAAGCCTGTCGAAATCATCGATGGTGACTTCTTTGACGGTTCCTTTTCCCAAAGGACATTCCTGGGCACAGTAGGAGTTGCAGAGCTCCGGTGTGTTGTATACCGCGGCCATTGCTTTCACTTCTTCCGGATAGGGCGCTATGGTGCCAAGTTCAATCCTTGCCAGGCGGGTGCGGTCGATACCGATGATCTCGGCGGCATTTTCCCGGCTGGTCAGTTCCGGATTGGTCTGTGCGGCCTCAGAGCGTGCCAGATAATACATGTTGTCAGCTGCTTTTGTTGCTTTCTTTCCCATTTTATACATTCCCTCATATGTGTTTCACAAAATAATTGTGTCGTTATCCTATAGTTTAGTGGAAAACGTTGTTTTTGTAAAGATTATTTGAGAAAGCAGTTGAGAGAAAGCATGAAATTTGTTAAAATAAATGAAAGGTATTATACCAAAGCATTGCAACAGGATTAACAACCGGGAGGTAAGGATATGGGATTGATCAAAGCGGCAGCAGATGCGATCGGCGGAATTCTGGCTGATCAGTGGAAAGAGTATTTTTACTGTGATTCTCTTTCTGAAGATGTGCTGGTGGTAAAAGGACAGAAGCGCGTTAACAGCGGACGCGGCAGCAATAAAGGAACTGACAATATTATTTCCGACGGTTCCGTGATCGCGGTGAATGAAGGACAGTGCATGATCATTGTGGATCAGGGAGAGGTTGTGGAGTTCTGCGCGGATGCAGGTGAATTTGTGTATGACAATTCCACGGAGCCCAGTCTCTTCACCGGAAGTCTCGGTGAGTCCATAAAGAACACCTTCAAAACGGTAGGAAGAAGATTCACTTTTGGCGGTGATACCGGCAAGGACCAGAGAGTTTATTATTTCAATATCAAGGAGATCATGAGCAATCTGTTCGGCACTGCTGTGCCTATTCCTTTCAGAGTGGTGGATGCCAATATCGGACTGGACGTGGATATCTCCATCCGATGCAACGGTGAGTATTCCTTCCGCATCTGTGATCCCCTTCTGTTTTATAAAAACGTGTGCGGTAATGTGGCTGACAGATACGAGAGATCCCAGATGGCTAGCCAGCTGAAAGCAGAGCTGATGGGTGCCATGCAGCCGGCATTTGCAAGGATTTCCGCTATGGGTGTGCGTTACAGTGCAGTTCCCGCACATACCGCTGAACTCACCGATTTCCTGAATCAGGAACTCAGTGACAAGTGGAAAGGTCTCCGGGGTATTGAGATCGTGTCCATGACTGTCAGAGGAGTGAATGCATCTGAGGAAGACGAACAGATGATCAAGGAGCTGCAGAGGACTGCAGTATTCCGCAATCCCGGAATGGCAGCAGCTACACTTACTACAGCACAGGCTGAGGCTATGAAGGCAGCGGCAGCCAATACCGCTACCGGCCCTATGATGGCATTTGCAGGCATGAATATGGCAGCTCAGGCGGGAGGCATTCAGGCAGGCACACTTTACCAGATGGCAGGGCAGGGACAGCAGGCTCCCACAGCAGCCCAGATGGGATTTGCCCCTGCGAAGGCTCCCGAGAGCGCAGGTTGGACCTGCAGCTGCGGTAAAACTGGCAATCCGGGTAAGTTCTGTATGGAGTGCGGCGCGAAGAAGCCGGAACAGACAGGCTGGACCTGCAGCTGCGGAGCGGTGAACCATGGCAAGTTCTGCACGGAGTGCGGAGCAAAGAAGCCGGAAACTAACTTCTGAAACGAGGTATTATGAGTAAATACGATACACTGAATAAAGAACAAAAAGAAGCGGTCCTGACCACGGAGGGGCCGCTCCTTCTTCTGGCAGGTGCCGGAAGCGGAAAGACCCGTGTGCTGGTACACAGGATTGCCTATCTCATTGACGAGATGGGAGTAAATCCCTGGAATATCCTGGCGATTACCTTTACCAATAAGGCTGCCTCCGAGATGCGTGAGAGAGTGGACAATATCGTTGGTTTCGGGGCGGATCAGGTGTGGGTTGCCACCTTTCATTCCACCTGCGTGAGGATCCTGAGAAGGCATATTGACAGGCTGGGATATGACACTAATTTTACCATCTATGATGCGGATGACCAGAAAGCGGTTATCAAGGATATCTGCAAGCGCTTTGATATTGACAACAAGAAGTACAAAGAGCGCGTTTTTCTGAATGCCATTTCGTCTCTGAAGGACAAGCTGATCGGTCCACTGGAATATCAGCTTAGAGTGATGGGGGATTTTGAGAAAAAGAATATTGCAATGGTCTATAAGGAGTACCAGGAGGTGCTGAAGAAAAATAACGCGCTCGACTTTGATGATCTCATCTGCAAGACCGTAGAGCTGTTCAAAGCCTGTCCTGAAGTGCTGAAGCAGTATCAGGAGCGCTTCCGTTATATTATGGTGGATGAGTATCAGGATACCAACACGGCGCAGTTTGAGCTGATCAGGCTTCTTGCAGACCGCTATCGCAATCTGTGCGTGGTGGGCGATGACGATCAGTCCATATACAAGTTCCGCGGTGCCAATATCAGGAATATATTGGATTATGAAACGGTATATCCCGATGCGAAGGTAATCAAGCTGGAGCAGAATTACCGGTCTACCGGGAATATACTGGATGCCGCCAATGCGGTGATCCGCAACAATAAGGGGCGCAAGTCGAAGGCTCTCTGGACGGAGAAAGACAGGGGAGAATTTGTCCGTTTCAAGCAGCTGAATACAGGGTTTGACGAGGCGGACCATATCGCTCGGGATATCTGCAGCAAGGTGAGAAGAGGTGCTTCCTACGGCGACTGTGCGGTTCTGTACCGCACCAATGCACAGGCGCGTATGCTGGAAGAACGTATGGTCATGGAGGGGATTCCCTATGATGTGGTGGGCGGAGTGAATTTCTATGCCCGCAGAGAGATCAAGGATATTCTGGCGTATCTGAAGACCATTGACAATGGCCGTGATGATGTGGCGGTAAAGAGGATCCTGAATATACCCAAGAGAGGCATTGGACTGTCCACCGTTGACAAGGTGGATGATTATGCCCAGATAAGAGATATCAGTTTCTACGATGCCCTGCGGGATGCCGACAATGTTATGGGCATAGGCAGAGCCACCCAGAAGATCGACAGCTTTGTGACCATGATACAGACCTTCCGGAGCAAGGCGCAGTATTACAGCATAGAGGACCTGATCCGGGACATCATTGACGTGATCGGTTACAAGGACTATCTCAAGAGCCTTGATGAGGAGGATACGGATGACAGGATCGCCAACGTGGAGGAGTTGATCAGTAAGGCGGTGAGCTATGAAGAAACCCATGATGAGCCCACCTTAAGCGAATTTCTGGAAGAGGTGGCGCTTGTGGCCGACATTGACAATGTGGAAGGCGGCAGCAGAGTGATGCTCATGACTCTGCACAGTGCCAAAGGACTGGAGTTCCCCTATGTGTATATCGCAGGTATGGAGGACGGACTGTTCCCCGGCAGCATGGCTGTAAATTCCGAAGATTCTGAGGATATGGAGGAAGAGAGAAGGCTTGCCTACGTGGGAATTACCAGGGCCATGGAGGAGCTGATGCTCACCTGTGTGCGCGCCAGAATGCTCCGGGGTGAGACCCAGTACAATCCTGTGAGCCGGTTTGTCCGGGAGATCCCGGGAGAGCTTCTTGACGGTCAGACGGAAACGAGGCAGGTAAGATTCAGTTCGGAGCCGGTTTCTTTTGATCCCAGACCGAAAGCTATCGTGAAGCCCAAGGTGACCGCAAAGGCCGATAAGCCTTTTATAGCCCAGGGGATCGGCAGTCTTAACCGTATTGCAGGCATCAGCAAAGGTTCTTCCTACAATGAATCCTATGAGATAGATTATACCGTGGGAGACCGGGTACGTCATATCAAATACGGTGCGGGAACCGTTACGGAGATTACAAAAGAACCCCGGGATTACAAGGTTACGGTGCAGTTTGACCAGGCGGGACAGAAGATCATGTATGCATCCTTTGCAAAATTGAAAAAAACAGATTGACAGTAGTAATTTTGCGCAGGATGTGGTATTCTATATTTAGGAAGCAGTGTGCGTCAGGCATATAAGTACGCATTTTATGGTGAACACAGTAAAAAGAAAGGATGATGTGTTATGAATAAACTGGATTTACTGGAAATCGCTAAATTAAAGCAGTTCTTAGGCAAGAAGGAAAAAGAAGAAAAGGCATGTAACGTTGTGCTCTGGGTATTGGCCATTGTAGGCGCCGTTGCAGCGATCGCGGGAATTGCCTATGCAATCTACCGCTATATGCATCCCGACTATCTGGAAGAGTTTGAAGACGAGTTCGAAGACGAATTTGAGGATGAGGATGACTTGTTCGAAGACGAATTATGATGCGTTGAAAGGAGGAGACAGCTACCTCTGTCAGGGGGCAGCTGTCTGTTTTTATATGAAAAAAGGACAGGTATACGAGGGGATTGTTGAGAGGGTGAATTTCCCCAATAAAGGTGTGATCAGAGTGGGGGAAGAGACCTGTATCGTGAAAAACAGTCTGCCCGGCCAGAAGATCCGTTTCGGCGTAAATAAAGTAAGAAAAGGAAAGGCGGAAGCGCGTCTTATCGAGGTTTTGGAGAGATCCCCCCTGGAGACAGCTGACATCTGCCCACATTTCGGTCTGTGCGGAGGCTGTACTTATCTGTCACTGCCTTATGAGGAGCAGCTGAAGATCAAGGAGGAGCAGGTGAAGAAGCTTCTTGACAGTGTGCTTGACGGTCGGTGCGACTGGACATTTGAGGGGATCAAAGGAAGTCCAAGATTTCGGGAATACCGGAATAAGATGGAGTTTTCCTTCGGTGATGAGGTGAAGGACGGCCCCTTGTCTCTCGGCATGCACAAGAGAGGGAGTTTCTACGATGTGGTGTCTGTCACGGACTGTAAGATCGTGGATCATGATTACAGACTGATCTTGAGAACCGTGAGAGACTATTTTGCCAAAAAAGAAGTTACCTTTTTCCACAGACTGCGCCATGAGGGATATCTGCGCCATCTGCTGGTGCGCAAAGCCTCCAAGACCGGCGAGATCCTTGTGGCTCTGGTGACCACCTCGCAGGATCCCTGGGGCAGACAGCAGAATGATGGCTGCGGCGGAGAGGAGACCGCGTCTCTGATCGGGGATTTTTGCACGGCGCTTCTGAATTTGCAGCAGGAAGGTACCTTGCAGGGAATCTTCAAGGGAATCTTACATATCACCAACGATTCCCTGGCTGATGTGGTGAAGAGTGACCGCACGGATATCCTGTACGGCAGTGAATACTTTGAGGAGGAGCTCTTGGGACTTACCTTCCGGATCTCTACATTTTCCTTTTTCCAGACCAATTCCTACAGTGCGGAGGTGCTGTATGAGACGGCAAGGCAATATGTGGGTGATTTGGAGACTGCAAGTAAAAGCGGACGTAAGCCTGTGGTGTTTGATCTGTACAGCGGTACCGGTACCATTGCGCAGCTGATGGCTCCCGTTGCCGGAAAAGTGATCGGAGTGGAGATTGTGGAGGAGGCAGTGGAAGCTGCAAGACGCAATGCGGCACAGAACGGACTGGCCAATTGTGAGTTTATTGCGGGCGATGTTCTGAAGGTGCTGGACGAGGTGGAAGATAAGCCGGATATGATCATTCTGGATCCCCCCAGAGACGGCATCCATCCCAAAGCTCTGCCCAAGATCATTGCCTACGGTGTGGACAGGATCGTGTATATTTCCTGCAAGCCGGACAGTCTCGTGAGAGATTTGGAGGTGTTCCTGGAGGGCGGATACAGGGTAGAGAAAGCGGTGGCGGTGGACCAGTTTCCCAATACGGCGAATGTAGAGGTTGTGTGCCTCTTAAGCCGTGCAAGTGATCTATAGGATGCCAGGAAAGTATTGAAAAGGGTAATACCTTGACATTTCAAGGACCCTTAAATATAATGAAAATCAAAAAGAGGTAATGAAAGATGAAGAGATGTCCTTTTGTTGCAAAATGGAAAGAAGGCTGTAAAGAAGCCGGTACGGAAGCACTCCTTGGTATCTGGGAAGAGGTGAGACGTGTCCTCTCAGTGCTGGGTGCAGACAATGTATCCGTATGGGGGATTGAGGATTTTGTGTTCTGCTACGGTGAATATCCCGATGATATGAGCATTCCTGCCGATGCAAAAGAAGCATGGGAGAAGGCTCTGTCCCCTTACATGGAACTGTTTGCGGCACCGGGCACACTGCCTCTGATGTATCATGATATCGGTGTAGTGCGTGAAGATAAGTCTTTGATCCGCCACCGTATCTTCTCTACAAAGTTAAAAGCGGGATGTGCGGCAGAGTATAAGCGCCGCCATGATGTTCTGGTGGAAGCCAGAGGAGATAAGATCAGTGACGGTCCCGAGACAAACTTTACTATCTGGAATGCCAACGGTTATATTTTCGGTTACTGTGAACTTGTGAAGTCCTATGATCATGAGATGACAGAAGCAGAGAAAGCTGCTACCATTGCCTGGGAGACCAGACAGTTGGAGATCATGGATTGGATTACTGACGATGCGGACTGGATCACCGGCGAAAAGCACTGCAAGAGTGTTCTCATCTGCAAGTTATAAGTTTGATAAGAACAGTAAACAGCAGACATATCACAAAATTCTGAAAGTCGGGAAGGAACATATGAATAACGAATGTCTTGATACACTGTGCAGTGCACTTTGTTATTGCATAGGAATTGATGCGCCGAAGCAGGCGGCACCGGCCAACAGCACACTTGTGGAGTTCGCGGATAAAGTTCTGCAGGGAGATAAGTGCGACCACATTTTTATGTACAATCCCGATGCCATCGGCCATTGGGTCAGTGACAAGTACCCTGAATTTATGAAGGAAGTGCTGGATAATACCTCTCTGAAGCTTCCTTTGCGCGCGGTGATGCCTTCTGTCACACCGGTGTGCTTCGGTACCATGTACACAGGTGCCTTGCCTGAGGTCCACGGTATCCGCAAGTATGAGAAACCGGTCATCACCATCGACACGTTCTTTGATGCGCTGATCCGTGCCGGCAAAAAATGCGCCATTGTGTGCACCGACGGAGACTCCATGTCCCGCATTTACAACGATCGCGCAATGGATTATTACTACTATAAGACCCTTGATGAGGTGAATGCCAGGGCGGCGGCTCTGATCGTGGAAGACCAGTATGATGTGATCTGCGTGTACAACGGTGACTATGATGCCACAATGCACCGCTACGGACCGGAGCATGCGTTATCTCTGGGAGCCCTGCACGCTAATTCCCATGCTTTCGGCCTGTTTGCATCTTTGATCAAAATGTACTGGACAGAGCACCGCACACTTTTGGGCTTTGCCATGGACCACGGATGCCACGAGATCGATGCCGGCTGCGGTTCCCACGGACTGGATATGGATGAGGATATGGATATCCTGCATTATTATGAGATCATTACGGAGTCATAAATGTGTACATTAAATCAAAGAGGAGAATTTGCTATGAATTCTTTTCAGTGGCAGGTTTATTGTTGTTGTGATAACAAGATGATAATAAGAGTCTTGGTATTCCATGGGGAGCGGGAAACGGTAAAGATAAAAGAAATCAATGATAAAGTATGGACGCCCTAAACATTACAAACTCGCAGCTATGCTGTAAGAGAGTGATGTTTAGGGCGTTGTTCTTTGCTTTGTAGGTGCGTTCATAGTGACGATTATACTTTGGAAACTGCACAGATTTTAATATTCATTAATCCCAAGGATATTCGTCCAGTGTCCTGAATTCGTAGCCCTGGTCGTGTGCGTAATCAATAAAATCGCCAAGGATCGCTGCGTTGTCCGGAGAGGTGGAGTGAAGCAGGATCACTGCGCCGGGGTGCAGGCGGCTTGTTACGGTATTAAAGGATTTTTCCACACCGGGCTGATTGGCGGGATCCCAGTCTGCGTGGGCGATGGACCAGAAGATGCTCCTGTAACCGATGCTGTTGACCAGATCCAGTGCATTCTCGGAGTAGGTTCCGGTAGGAAAACGGAAGTAGCTGCTTTCGTAGCCGAAGTTGGCAAGCAGATAATTGTGTACGCCCAGAAGTTCACGTGCCAATTCTTCTCTGGTGAGAAGAGAACTGTCCGAAGGGTGAGTGGTGCTGTGGTTGCCCACAGTGTGTCCATCATTGATCATGCGTGCTGTAATATCCGGTGCAGATTTCAGATAGTCCATTGTTAAGAAAAATGCGGCAGAAACCTGTTTCTCAGCCAGGGTGTCCAGGATGATGGTACTGAGGTTCTCGTATTCGTAACCGCAGTCAAAAGTCAGATACAACACCTTTTCATCGGTGACATTGTCCCATGTAAGAGCGTTGGTACCGAAGCTGTCAAAGAGAGCCTGATTACTTACGGTGATATGGTTCGGCTTGCCGTCTTTTGCCACGCCGTAGGAATGGCTGTACTTCTCGTTGGACAGTCCCCTGGTGTTGTCCGGATCGGGAATTTCATACTGTACGGGAGCAATAGGGTCGCGGCCGGTAAAGGTTGTCCCGGGATTCAGAATCTTGGG
Organism: Acetatifactor sp.; assembly: GCA_045659805.1. Lineage (GTDB taxonomy): Bacteria > Bacillota > Clostridia > Lachnospirales > Lachnospiraceae > Acetatifactor. The sequence goes on along the minus strand of JAZRCR010000049.1, from coordinate 43,344 downwards.
CTCATAGGTAACTGTGAGCGTACCACCCGGGATATCCTCTGTGGGTTCGGTGGATTCGGATACGGGAACGGTTTCCTCCGTGGCTTCTGTTTCTTCCGTCTCCGCGGCAGTCTCAGACTCGAATGTTTCCGATGTATCCTCAGTTGTGCCTGATTCGGGTGAATAAATGGGTGTCTCGGAAATATGCGGAAGCTTCGTCTCCTCGGCCGGTGTTCCGCAGGCACTGAACAGCAGCGCCATTACTGTGATCAGTGATAATAGTGTCAATGAACGTTTCATATATATGTCCCCCCTGTGCATTGATTAAAAATATTATAACGTAAACAGGTCTGAAAAGCAATTAAAGTCATAAAACTTTAAGACTTTTTCGGTGAATCGCCTTTCTTTAGAAAAACGGTCGGAGAGATGCCGTACATCTTTTTAAATGCCACGGAAAAATAATTGCTGTCGGAAAATCCGCATTCTGTTGCAATTTTTGCTACAGTCATATTGTTTGACTGTTTCAGGAGGTGTTCTGCCTTCTGCAGACGGAGCAGGTTAAGATATTGGCGGAAGCCCAGACCGGTCTCTTTTTTGAATAAACGGGAAAAGTGTTCCGGGCTGACGGACACATGATTGGCAACATCAGTCAGAGATATATCCTCGGTAAAATATTTTTGGATAAACTCAGAAGCCTGAGTGACTGTTCTGTTGCTTTCCTCCGCGAGGGAGTATGTATTGGGATTGCGTGCCATCAGGTAAAAAAGCAGCTTCATATGGCAGAACAGAGCGTCTTCGCTGTGACGGTCGGGATGAAGGTATTCCTGTTCAATGGCTTCAAAGATTCCGTGGATCTGCTTTGTGATCTTGGGATTGCGATAAAGGTAACTCTTTGGTCTGGCGGTTGCGGGAATATATTGGCGGCCGCAGTTGATGAGCATGCGGCTGTGACTTGTATTCTGGTATACTGTGTTGTGAATGATACCTTCCGGTATCAGGGCAATATCTCCGCTGACAAGGGAATAGGAGCGATTGTCAATAAAATAGTTGCAGGTTCCTTCCAGTATAAAATAAATCTCGTACAGATCATGATAATGATTGGGATAGCGATGAGTGGTCGCATCCGTCCGGATATTATAATTAAATTGAAACTGATTTTTATGAGATGATATGGATGGCATGTTTACACTCCTTGCCTGTATTGTGCTTATTAAATATTTGGGTGACTGATGATACGTTGATTATATCAAAAAAACAAAGAAATATAAAGCTGTTTCGCAAAAAAATCAAGGAAAACCATAAATATTTGATATACAATAGAGATGATAGAAGGTGTGCAATCAGTAAAAACTTGCAGGAGGGAGCTATTATGAATAAGATCATACAGTTTGGCGAAGGCGGATTCTTGCGTGGGTTTGTGGATTGGATGGTGCAGATCTGCAATGAGAAGGCAGATTGGGGCGCACAGGTGACTGTGGTGCAGCCCATCCCCAGAGGAATGTGCGGCGTGCTGGAAGCGGAAGGCCATAAGTATACCCACATCTGCTGTGGCGTGGAAGGCAGGGAGGAAAAGGAGATCACCTGTATCAGTCGCTGTGTCAATCCCTATGAAGATTATCAGGAATATATCAGACTGGCAGAGGATAAGGATTTCCGCTTTGTGGTGTCCAATACCACAGAGGCAGGCATCGTATTTGACAAAAGAGACCGGGTTACAGATGCACCCGCAGCAAGTTTTCCCGGCAAGCTCACACAATTGCTGTCAAGGCGTTATGAGCTGGGCCTTCCCGGATTCATTTTCCTGCCTTGTGAGCTGATCGACAGAAACGGCGACAATCTGAAGAAGTGTATCCTGCAGTTTGCCGGGATGTGGGGACTGGAAGAAGGATTCATCCGTTGGATTGAGGAGGAAAATATTTTCTGCAATACGCTGGTAGACCGTATCAACACGGGTTGTCCGGATCCTGCACGGCCGCTTCTTAATATGTCCGAATACTTCCATCTGTGGGTGATCGAAGGCTGTCAGTCTCTCTTTGAGGAATTCCCGCTGGACAAGGGAGGACTGAATGTGATCCTGACCGAGGATCTGGAGCGTTACCGCACCCGCAAAGTCAGAATTCTCAACGGTGCCCATACCTCCATCGTGCTTTACGGCTTGTTAAAGGGCCTGAAGACTGTGAGAGACTGTATTGAAGATCAGGAGATGAACACCTATCTGCGTGCCTGTATCTTTGAGGAGATCATTCCCACACTGGATCTTCCGGTGGACGAACTGAAAGAGTATGCGGAAAATGTGCTTCTGCGTTTTGCCAATCCTTATATTGACCATCAGCTTACCAGCATCGCCCTGAACTCTGTGAGCAAGTTTAAGGTGAGGGTATTGCCCTCTGTCCTGGAATACCGGAAGCGTTTCGGCAGATTACCCGAGCATTTGCTCCTTGGATTTGCGAAGCTGATCGAATTCTACCGCACTGACTGCGTCAATGACGGCGCGGAGGTTGCAGCGTTTATGAAGACGGCAAATGTGGAAGAGATCATGACGTCCGTGGAACTGTGGGGCCAAGATATCAGCTTTTTGACGGAGGAGGTAACAAAATATGTTGATCCATCCTGCAGATAATGTGGAAGTGAGAGAAGACGGGCACAAGTATGCGATAAAGCCTATCGGGAAGTCCGAGAACGTGATCAAGTACGGAAATCCCATCGGTCACGCCACCGCTGACATCAGGGTAGGGGAGCATGTGCACAGTCACAATCTATCCACCAATCTGAGCGGTAAACTGGAGTATACATACAAGCCCTTTGAGGCATGTGTGGAGGAAATACCGTCTCCCATGATCATGGGTTATGAGAGAGAGGACGGCCAGGTGGGGATCCGCAACGATGTGTGGATCGTCAATACCGTGGCATGTGTCAATAAAATTGCCGAGCAGATCGCCCTCCGTACCGGGGCCAAGTGCTTTCCTCATCCTTACGGCTGTTCGCAGCTGGGAGAGGATGCAAAGGTGACAATGCTGATTCTGAAAGGTTTGGTGAACCATCCCAATGCCGGCGCTGTGTTGGTGCTGGGACTTGGCTGTGAAAACAACAATATCAGTGTCTTCAAGGAAGTATTGGGAAGCTGGGACGAAAAGCGTATCTTGTTTCTGAACACCCAGGACGTGGAAGATGAGATCGAAGAGGGGATCCGGCTGGTGAAAGGATTGCAGGAGCGGGCGGCAGCCTGCAAGCGCATTCCGGTTCCTTTTTCCAAGTTAAAAATCGGCTTGAAATGCGGCGGCAGTGACGCTTTTTCCGGCATTACCGCCAATCCTCTGTGCGGCCGTTTCTGTGACCGTTTCACGGCCATGGGAGGAAGCTGCGTACTGACAGAAGTGCCTGAGATGTTCGGCGCGGAGCATTTGCTCATGGGCAGAAGTGCCAATGAGGCTGTATTTGATAAAATGGTCAGCATGATCAATGATTTCAAGGATTATTATGCTGCTCACAATCAGGTGATCTATGAGAATCCCTCCCCCGGAAATAAAGCCGGAGGAATCACCACATTGGAGGAGAAGTCCCTCGGCTGTGTTCAAAAAGGGGGACTTGCGCCTATCGTAGATGTGCTGAAATACGGTGATGTGGTTACGAAACCGGGCCTGTCCGTTCTGGACGGACCGGGTAATGATCCTGTGGCGGTGACCAATCTGATGGCGGCAGGCTGCCAAATGATGCTGTTCACCACGGGGCGCGGCACTCCGCTGGGAACCGGTGTGCCCACTGTCAAGATAGCAACCAATTCTGCGCTTGCCAAAAAGAAATCCGGCTGGATCGATTTTGATGCCCAGTCCGGTGATCTGATGCAGCTGGAAGCATTGCTGATAGAGATTGCAAACGGCAAATCCACCAGAAATGAAGAAAATGGCTGCGAGGAGATCGCCATATTCAAGGACGGTGTGACGCTGTAACCGGGATCCGTTAAGTTTTGGTTGAATATGGGAAATAAGGATGGTAAAATAAATAGCGTATTCAGACAATAATCTTTGTTTATTTTAGGAGGGCATTCCATGAATCGTATTGTCTTGATGGTGCTTCGCAACTTCTGGAAAGTTCCGGGGGCATATTGGAAACTGTGTCATTATGCTAAGCACACGGATGAGTATCCTGAGCTTGAGAAGTACAGGCATATCCAGTATATTTTGAATTTGGCGGTAAGCTCCGGCAATATTGATCTGCAGGTATACGGGAAGGAGAATATCCCGAAAGAGAATGGTTTTCTGATGTACGGCAATCACCAGGGCATGTTTGACGTTGTAGCCATCGGTGCGACCTGTGATAATCCACTGGCAGTAGTGTTCAAAAAGGAACTGGCAGGAATCCCGTTTCTGAAGCAGGTAAAAGAATGTACCAATTCCTTCCCCATGGACAGGGAGGATATCAAGCAGTCCATGGAGGTCATTGTAAATGTGATTAAGGAAGTGAAAAAGGGCAGGAACTATCTGATCTTCCCGGAGGGCACCAGAAGCAGAAAGGGTAATCAAATGGTGGATTTCCACAGCGGAAGCTTTAAATGTGCGCTGAAGACAGGGTGTCCGGTGCTCCCTGTTGCCGTGATCGACAGTTTTAAGGTGTTGGATGAAAAGGGAAGCAAGCCTGTGAAGGTACAGCTTCACTACCTGAAGCCCATCTTACAGGAAGAATATAAGGATATGAATACCACACAGCTGGCAGAGCTGGTGCGCTCCAGAATAGGAGATGTGGTAAAGCAGTACTCTGCAGAAGAATAACAGAGTCCTCGCATTCTTTTGGCAAAAGTAGTGTATACTACGGATAAACCAAAAGAATCGAGGGCTTTTTTTATGGAATCCGGAAACAGACAGATCATCGTGATAGGAGCAGGTCTTGCAGGACTGCTGACTGCATACTATCTGAAGGAACAGGGAAAAGATGTGTTAGTGCTGGAGGCTGACACAGCCGCATCCGGTCAGACGGAGCGCACCACTGCCAAGATCACGTCCCAGCACGGACTGAAATACAGTAAGCTTATCAAAGATGTAGGAATGGACGCGGCGAGGCTCTATGCCAGATTCAATGAGGCCGCTATCCGTGAATATGAAAGCCTTGTGAGGAAGCTGAAGATCAACTGTCAGTTTCAGCGGGTACCGGCCTATTTATATTCTTTGCAGGACGCGGAGGTGCTGAAAGAGGAAGCAAGAGCGGCAGCACTTCTTGGGATAGATGCCAGCTTTACCACAGAGACGGAGCTTTCTTTTGATGTGGCGGGAGCAGTCTGCTTTGCCAATCAGGCGCAGTTCCTCCCGCCGGAATTTGTCAGGGTGATCAGCAGCGGTCTTACGATCCTGGAGCATACAAAAGTTACGGCTGTCAGGGGGCACAAGGTGATAACGGAACGTGGCGTGTTCACTGCAGATAAAATCGTGGTGGCCACTCATTATCCCATTATTAATGTCCCCGGTTTTTATTTTCTGCGTCAGCATCAGGAGAGAAGCTATGTGCTGGCCCTTTCCGGATGCCCCCGTATAAATGGCATGTATTACGGCATAGATCCGGGCGGTTATTCTTTCCGGCAGGCAGGAGATTATCTGTTGTTTGGGGGTGGATCCGCCAGGACCGGAGAGAAGAGAGACGGTCAGCTTACGCAGGCGCTTAAAAAGGCGGCAAAAGAATGTTATCCTGAGTGCAGGGTAGCTGCGTGCTGGGCCGCTCAGGACTGTATGCCCCATGACGGTATTCCCTTTATCGGTCAGTATTCTGTGTTTACACCGGATCTCTATGTGATCACCGGATTTCAGAAATGGGGGATGACATCCTCCATGATCGCGGCTATGATCCTTCGGGATGAACTGAGCGGGATTGAAAATCCCTACGCGAAGGTGTTTTCTCCTCAGAGACTGCATTTTAAGGCGGCCATAGGACCGCTTCTCCATGATGTGAAAGTCAGCGTCAGCGGTATGGCAAAAGGATTGCTCCACCGTCCTTTGAGAAGCGCAGCTTCTCTGTCCTGCGGTGAGGGCGGGATTGTTACGGTGAAAGGAAAAAGATATGCCTGTTACCGGGATGAGGAAGGGAAACTGCATCAGATTTCTCCAAGGTGTCCCCATATGGGCTGTGAGCTTGCATGGAACGGAGATGAAAAGAGCTGGGACTGTCCCTGTCACGGCTCACGCTTTACCATAGATGGGGAACTTTTGGATAATCCATCCAAGCGGGATGATCGGAAGGCGGAATTTGAGGGGTAGTAAAATGGCGCCTCATATGGTAGAATATAGACACACATAAGGAGGCACACATGAAGATTACGTTTGAGGATGTGAAAAACAGTCAGGTGATCCGCACTTATATCCGCAAAGCGGATGAGTCGCTGATCGCCCTTGGTTATACAGAGCATAGCTTTGCCCATGTTACGAAAGTTGCGGAGCTGGCCAAAGATATCCTGCTCACCCTTGGCTACAGTGAACGTGAAGCCGAACTTGCACAGATAGCAGGGTATCTGCACGATATCGGCAATGTGGTCAACCGGATCGACCATGCCCAGTCAGGTGCTGTTATGGCCTTCCGTATCCTGGACAATATGGGGGCGGATCCCGAAGACATTGCAACGATCATTACCGCCATCGGCAATCATGACGAATCCACGGCCTTTCCGGTGAATCCCGTGGCGGCGGCTCTGATCCTTGCGGACAAGACGGACGTGCGCTATACCAGAGTGCGCAATCAGGATTTTGCAAGCTTTGATATCCACGACAGAGTGAATTACTCCGTAAAGGAAAGCTCTGTGCATATGGAGAAGGGCTCCCATCTGGAGCTTTGTCTGAAGATCGATACGCAGATGTGTGCCGTAATGGATTATTTTGAGATCTTTTTAAACCGCATGATCCTCTGTCGTAAAGCAGCAGAGCGTCTTGGACTTGCCTTTCGGCTGGTGATTAACGACCAGCGTCTCATCTAGTCCGGATCCGGCGCCTTGCCGAGAACAGACACAATAAATACAGCACGCTCAGGAGAATCTGACTGGCAAGGATGCCCCAGAGATAGCCGGTGATCCCGTGGCGGGGAACCGCCCGGAAGACGAAGGCAAGGCGTACCAGTAGGCTTAACACATTCATGATAAAGATGCGTCCGGCCATTCCCAGACCTTGCAGGATGCTGGAAAGGGTAGTGTCCAGATAGAGGAACGGGCACAGAAAGCTAAGTGTCAAAATGAAGTGTCCCGCCAGCTCGCTGTGGAACAAATGAGCGCCGATCCACCTGCCGAGCAAAAGAAAGACACTCATGCAGACAATGCCCATAAGGGTACAGAGTTTAATAGTCTGCAGGGTGTATTTTTTGACTTTTGCCATGTCTTTCAGTGCATAGGCTTCTGAAATCATAGGCAGCAGCAGCACAGATACGGAACCGGTCAGTGCATTTGGGAAAAAGATCAGAGGCATTGCCATGCCGGTCAGCACACCGTAGACGCTCAGGGCAGTGGGCGTGTCATACCCGTAAAGGCGCAGTTTAGCCGGGATCGAAACAGCTTCCAGGCTCTGTAATATGTTTAATACGATGCGATTGGCGGTGAGCGGTATCACCAGGCTCAGTAACGGTGCGTAAATGCAGGTAGTTGCGGTGATGCGGGGGCGGACTGCTGTTTTATTCCGGGAAAGTACCGCGTACATGGATAAAACAGATACCAGCATGGAGCCCACTTCGCCCACTAAGAGGCCCAACACGGCAACATTTATGGTGAGAGATGTACCGGTGGAAAGAGCATAGGCAGAGATGGCATACACACAGCCTACGCGGATGCACTGTTCCAGCAGCTGTGTGATGGCAGGAACACCGGTCTTTTTGGTGCCGTAGAAGTAACCGTTTATACAGGCGTGAACTGCGGCTACCGGGATGGAAAAAGACAGGATCCGCAGCATAGGAGCAGTGCGGGCCTCCAAGAGGAAAGTGACGGCGATCCAATTGGAAAACCGGTAAATAAACCAATTGCAGAGTAAAGATAAAGGCAGGGAAATGCTGAGAGCTGCCCATAGCGGACGAAAACGGCTCTGCTCCTGCTTTGCGGTGCTTTCAGCCACTAATTTGGAGATGGCTGTCTGATAACCTGCACCGGTGAGGGAGAAGGACAGGGCCAGGACAGGGCCCAACAGTTGGTAGATGCCCATGCCTTCTTCGCCGAACAGACGGGCAAGATAGATACGATAAAAAAAGCCGATCAGGCGGGTGGCAAGACCGGTGAGCGTCAGGATAACAGTTCCCGTAATCAATGGATGCAGTTTCTTTTTTTTCATAAAGATACCTCAGAGTACTCAGTACCACCAAAAGTATTTGTATAATATATTCATGGCAGTTTGTTGACAGAACAGGAGGATAAGAAATTAACGATGAAGCCTAAGGTAGTGGTAGGGATGTCCGGTGGAGTGGATTCTTCCGTGGCAGCCTATTTGTTAAAAGAGCAGGGCTATGATGTGATCGGTGTCACCATGCGGTTCTGGCAGAGCGAGGAAGAGGCGGCCGGAGCAGAAAACAGCGGTTGCGGCGGCGCAAGTTCCGCCTCGGATGCCAGAAGGGTAGCCGAGACATTGGGGATTCCCTATTATGTCATGGATTTCAAACCGGAATTCAAGCGTCATGTGATGGATTATTTTGTGGAAGAGTATCTTCGGGGAAGAACACCCAATCCCTGTATTGTCTGCAACAGATATGTAAAGTGGGAAGCTCTCTTAAAGCGGAGTCAGGAGCTGGGAGCGGATTATATTGCCACAGGCCATTATGCGCGGATCGAGAAGCTTCCCAACGGAAGATATGCGATCCGTAACAGTATCACGGCAGCAAAGGATCAGACCTATGCTCTGTATCAGTTGACCCAGGCGCAGCTTGCACATACGCTGATGCCGGTGGGAGATTATGCGAAGGATGAGATCAGAAAGATTGCTGAGTCTCAGGGACTTGTGGTAGCGCAGAAGCCGGACAGCCAGGAAATCTGTTTTATACCGGACAAAGATTATGCTGCCTTTATCGAGCGCGAGGTTTCCGGAAAAGTGCCGGGCCCGGGAGATTTTGTGACAGCTGACGGGCGTGTTCTTGGCAGGCACAAAGGGATCACTCACTATACCATCGGGCAGCGCAGAGGGCTTGAGGTGGCGGCAGGGCACCGTATATTTGTGACAAAGATCTGTCCTGAGACCAATGAGGTGGTTCTGGGAGAGAATGAGGATATTTTTACCACCCTGGTGGAATGTGACAGAGTGAACTTTATGAGCATAGAGGATCTGACGGAAAAGAGGAGAGTTCTTGCAAAGATCCGCTACAATCATCAGGGGGAATATTGTAGCATTGAGAAGATGCCGGATGGACATGTGGCTTGTATCTTCGAACGTCCTGTGAGAGCTGCCACACCGGGACAGGCTGTCGTGTTTTATGAGGACGGACATGTGCTGGGCGGCGGTACCATTATTTAAGAATGCTTGGGGAGAGCACGAAATTATGCAGGGATCATATGATATAGAAACAGGTAATGATGAAATGGATGAGAATATGGATTTTTTCAGAAATCAGAACAGGATGCAGCGCCCCACATTTTATCCGGTGGAAGGGATGATCGTGTCCATTGAGCCCTTTGCAAGAGGATATGGAAGGTCTGATTGTCAGATGTTTGTGACAGTTGAGGATGATGACGGCAATACGGTGCGGTTTGTGGTGTCGCCCTCCACCTATGTGGCAGATTTTGTCACCTTGAGAGAAGGGATGCGAGCTACCTTTTATTACCGGACCGATGCGCCGGTTCCGTTGATCTATCCGCCGCAGTATAATGCAGTGGTTGTAGTTCCGGATCGGCGAAACGGACAGTTTGTAACGGTGGGATATTTCAACGGGGCCCTGATCAATGAAGAGCAGACACTTCAGCTGAATCTGAACAGCAGAGTGCAGATGCTCACAACGAATAATCAAAGGTTCCTGGGCAGCCCGGCCAATCATGATCTGGTTGTGTTCTATGAGACCAGCACCAGGAGTATTCCTGCCCAGACGACACCGGATAAAATTGTAGTGCTCTGCGGATAAAAAAAATATCTGATAAAAAACCGGACCAACCATTTTGAAAACGGCTGATCCGGTTTTGGGCTATAGACGATATGTATGATTAAATATTCATGTTATCAAACGCTAACTTTTCACGGTAGCCTTCTGTTACACCGTCCCAATAGCGGCAGAACTGGAAGAACTCGAAGTAACGCTCAAAGTAGATCTCATAGTGTGCGGTATAGTCAAACAGTGCATCGATAGCGGCGACTGTCTCAGCCTCGTTGCCTACGCACTTGTTTTCCACAACGGTAGCAATCTTGTCAACAGTATTATTGTAGAACTCAAGGAGTTGCCATGAAACGGTGGAAGCGCGGTAATACTGGATCTTGTTGGCCTTGATCACAGGTGCAAACTCCTTCACCAGGTCGTGAACCTTGGCTGCCATGGGCTTCATATCCGGATCGTAGTAGTGGCTCTTACCTTCATACTTGGGCTCCTTGCCTTTGTGGTGGAAGTAGGAGAACGGAAGCAGATCGCGGATGGTCTCCAGATAGTTGACAACTTCCTTCCAGTTGTCGCCGAAAGCGTGGCTGAAGAAGTCTTCTTTCAGATCTTCGAAATCTACGCTGCTGTCAAACAGGGTCTCACCGTATACATAGAAGGGGAAACCGGTAGGGAAGAAGCATCTCTGGGTTCCGTCTTCAATCATACCTTTTATGTTGTGTTTTTTCAGTGTTCTTACGTCATCGTACAGAAGCTTGGCAATGTACATGCTGCTGGGATCGGAATAGTGCATATCCATGAAATGATATTCATAGCAGAAGCAGTCGCCATCCCAATTCTCATTCCATTTGTGCAGGTATGCAATGGTTTCGGACATGCCGTGGGGAAGGATCAGATCATTTAACACAAACGGAGCAATCTTATCCATGGCAGGATCCTTTTCGTAGGTTTCCTCGTAGGTTCTCCAGATAGGAGCAAATTCCAAAAGGAAACGGTTGGGATTTTTGATCTTTTCTGTCTCGGGAGCCCAGAAAGTATTGGCATACACACTGAAGACAATCTTCATATCAAGATTGCGGCGTGTCATCTCCTCGTCCAGTTCGTTTAACAGGATCACATACCAGTCGGAAGGACGCTTCTTGCGGCACTCTTCACACTCACAGATATTGTTTCTTGCATCGGCAAGAGAGAAGTTGTTATATCCAACGTTGGACTGGTGCTCGGCATAGTCGGCTACCGCCTTGACCATAATCCTTCTTGCCTTTGGATTGGACATGCAGATATTGGTGCAGAGAGGTCTGCCGGTGTAGAGTCCCCGTTTACCGTTCATCATGGCAAGGTACTGGCGAGTTTCTTCGGTTATGCTGTCTTCGGCACCTTCCACCTCGGTCCATCCTGCAGTACTGTCCAGTCCGAAGGGTTCGGCAGTCCAGCCGTGACCCATGTCATGGAAATGGATGCTGCGCTTCTGAAGTTCCACTTCACATTGGCGCTTCCACTGAAGTACGGTATCCCTGTGCACCGGTTCGGGCTCGCGTGCGGTGCTGTATGTATGGGAATAGTAGCAGTTATAGTAAACATAAGGATTCTTGAATTCGATCATGAAGGTGTTCAGACCGATTTTGGGAAGGAAATCAATGAGATCCATCATATCGTACTGGAACTCTGCACCTTCGTTACAGTTACCGCGGTATCTGTAGTCAGCCTTCTTGCGGTAGTTCACGGGAACAAGACTGTCCTTGATGGGGATCCATTCGCCGTCATTGCTGGGTCTTAACCATCTGCAGCCCTGGAAACGCAGATACCTGTAAATGGCGATCAGTGTAGCAACGGGATTGGAACCTGCAATGATACCGCCGTTTTCATCGGTGTCGATGTAAACGATATCATCCAGAAAGAGATCTTCGGCGTCTGAGGTGTCAAGACCAAAGTCGCTCATAAGACCGATGCGCAATCCTTCTGATGCATCGGGACAAGAACTTACGGAAATCTCGCCGCAATCGGGCATTAGCATACGCAGGTACTTCTTTAATTCATCTGCTGCAAAATCAACTGTATGATTTGCGGAAATCTTAAAAATTTGATACATTTTCGTACTCCTTTTCTTTGATGAATTTCAGATCTTTCGTTAATTTTGTTTTTACTGATTGTGTTGCAGATAAGTGAAACACGGTAATTATATCATACTAAAATAGCAAAGACAATGGACGATTCCGCTTTCTGTTTGCACAATTTTAATGTATATTTGCACAAAATTAAAGTATGCAGAAATTTGAATCATACACTCAGGTTACTGACTTCCATTATTCTTAAAGCTAACATAAAGAAGTGCCATTGACAATGGTGGAAACGAATACATTTTTCTGCTATCCGAAATCATTTAGACCAGTTTTTTGAACTCGGGAATCCTGTTTTCAAAAATAGTGTAATATCCAAACCCGCATTCCTTCAGAACTTCAGCCGCACGGTTGAAGCCTTCTGCAACTCTGGCTGTGTCATGGGCGTCAGAACCGATGGTGATGATCTCGCCGCCTCTCTTGCGGTACTGTTTCAGAATTGCGTTGCTGGGATGAAGCTCTTTCAGACCGGACTTGATGCCGCCGGTATTGATCTCCAGTCCTTTGCCGTTATCCAGGAGAAAATCGAGGATCGTGTCCAGAAGATCTCTGTACTTTTCATAGGTATACTCGCGGTCTTTGTTGGGGCCGTAGCGGACTACATAATCAATATGCCCAAGGACATCGAAATTAGAAAATTTTCGTATATTCTCGATGATACTGGAGAAATATTCTCTGTATGCTTCCTCCTCCTCGCGGCCTTCGTAATAAGAAGGGAAGTAAGGATCATGACCGTTGCAGGCATGTACGGAACCGATGATAAAGTCAAATTCGTGACTCTTGGCGAAAATGCTGTTTAATCGGCTTGTGTGGGGCTGCATACCAAGTTCCACACCGAAGTTTAGTTTGATGCGGTCGCCGTATTTTTCCCGAAGCCTCAGAAGCTCATAGAGATAGGAGTCCGTATTGACCAGAAAGGAACCTTCCGGAAAGTCCGGGGAGGGAAGATAATCATAGTCATTGTGTTCTGTGAAGCACATGTGGGTAAGACCTTTGCCGATCCCTGCAAGGACCATGTCTTCCATGGGGGAAATGCCGTCGGTAGAGAACGTTGTATGTAAATGACAGTCAGCTGTTATGGGCATAATGCCACCTCCTGATGCGTGATAACTGTATCATAGCAGAAAAATAACAAAAAGAACATGTTAAAATGCACAAAACTATAAAAATTATATGAAATCTAATTATTTTATAAAATTGGCTTGAATTATTGAGGAAAATTAGGTAAAATAAGGGTGCTGACAAAGTTTTGACAAAGTAAAATGTCATAATCACGTTTCTGGGATGTTCTTCTCCGGGAAGATTCCTGCCGGGAAGGATGTTTTGTTGTGCGTGTGGACATGTTATGATGGCAAAATACTATAAAAACATTTATATTTTAGGAGGAATCTAAAATGGCAGTAAGAGTTGCAATTAATGGTTTCGGCCGTATCGGTCGTCTGGCATTCAGACAGATGTTTGATGCAGAAGGATACGAAGTAGTAGCGATCAACGATCTGACCAGCCCTAAGATGCTGGCACATTTGTTGAAGTATGACTCTTCTCAGGGTAAATACAAATATGCTGATACCGTAGTAGCAGGCGATGACAGCATCACTGTTAACGGCAAGACCATCACCATCTACAAAGAAGCTGATGCTAGCAAGCTTCCCTGGGGCGAGCTGAAAGTTGACGTTGTTCTGGAGTGTACCGGTTTCTACACCTCCAAGGATAAGGCTTCCGCTCACATCACAGCAGGCGCTCGTAAGGTTGTTATCTCTGCTCCCGCAGGTAACGATCTGCCTACCATCGTTTACAATGTTAACCACAACACCCTGAAGCCCGAAGATACCGTTATCTCCGCAGCTTCCTGCACCACCAACTGTCTGGCACCCATGGCTAAGGCTCTGAATGACTGCAGACCTGTTATGAGCGGTATCATGACCACCGTTCACGCTTACACCGGCGACCAGATGATTCTTGACGGTCCTCAGAGAAAGGGTGACCTCAGAAGAAGCCGTGCAGGTGCTTGCAATATCGTTCCCAACTCCACCGGTGCTGCAAAGGCAATCGGCCTGGTTATCCCTGAGCTGAACGGCAAGCTGATCGGCTCTGCTCAGCGTGTTCCTACCCCTACCGGTTCTACCACTATTCTGGTAGCAGTTGTTAAGGGCGCAGTTACCAAGGATGAGATTAATGCAGCTATGAAGGCAGCAGCTACCGAGTCCTTCGCATACAATGAGGACGAGATCGTATCTTCCGATATCATCGGCAGCACCTACGGTTCCATCTTCGATGCAACTCAGACCATGGTTGCTCCTATGGAAGACGGCAACACTCAGGTACAGGTTGTTTCCTGGTACGATAACGAGAACAGCTACACCTCTCAGATGGTTCGCACCATCAAGTACTTCAGCGAGCTGGCTTAAGGATTTTCGAGTCTGACGCGCTGAACACAACAAGACCTATCAGGGGTCCGGTCTTAGGGCCGGACCCTTTTTATACAATAAGAAAATTCTCGGATTCCTTATTATATAAAAACACTCCGCGGGAATCGCACTGCGGTGAAGCAAAATTCATTTTTAAATCTTTTATTTATGGAGGCACTAAAATGGGCTTAAACAAGAAATCTGTTGATGACATTAATGCAAAGGGCAAAAGAGTCCTTGTAAGATGTGACTTTAATGTACCCCTCAAGGGCGGCGTGATCACCGATGAGACCCGTATCGTGGCAGCACTTCCCACCATTCAGAAGTTGTTGAACGACGGCGGCAAAGTGATCCTTTGCTCCCACCTTGGCAAGGTTAAGAACGGCCCCAACGAGGACGAATCCCTTGCACCTGTAGCAGAGAGACTGGCTGAGAAGCTGGGCAAGAAGGTTACTTTCGTTGCTGATTACAATGTAACCGGCGAAGCTGCTACCGCAGCTGTTGCAGCTATGGAAGAGGGCGATGTTGTTCTGCTTCAGAATACCCGTTTCCGCGGTAAGGAAGAGACCAAGAACGGCAGAGAGTTCAGCAAAGAACTGGCTGATCTGGCTGATCTGTATGTATGCGATGCATTTGGTTCTTCCCATAGAGCACACGCATCTGTAGCAGGTGTGACACAGTTCATCACCGAGAAGGGCGGAGAGAATGTAGTTGGTTACCTGATGCAGAAGGAGATCAACTTCTTAGGAAATGCAGTTGAGAACCCGGTGAGACCTTTTGTGGCGATTCTGGGCGGTGCTAAGGTTGCTGACAAGCTGAATGTTATTTCCAATCTGATCGAGAAGTGCGATACCCTGATCATTGGCGGCGGTATGGCTTATACCTTCCTGAAAGCACAGGGGAAGGAAGTTGGTCTTTCCCTGGTCGACGATGAGAAGATCGATTATTGTAAGAAGATGATGGATAAGGCTGAGAAGCTGGGCAAGAAGCTGTTGCTTCCTGTTGACACCACCATTGCTGCAGGTTTCCCTAATCCTATCGATGCTCCCATTGAAGTATCTTACGTGGATTCCCACAAGATTCCTGCAGATATGGAAGGTCTTGATATCGGGCCCAAGACCGCAGAGCTGTTTGCAGAAGCAGTTAAATCCGCTAAGACTGTTGTTTGGAACGGACCTATGGGCGTGTTTGAGAATCCTACTCTTGCAGCAGGAACCATTGCAGTGGCAAAGGCACTGGCTGAGACAGATGCAACCACCATTATTGGTGGCGGTGATTCTGCGGCAGCTGTAAATCAGCTTGGTTTCGGTGACAAGATGAGCCACATCTCCACCGGCGGCGGTGCTTCCCTGGAATTTCTTGAGGGTAAGGAACTTCCCGGTGTTGCGGCAGCAGACGACAAGGCAACCTCCAGAAAGAAGATTATTGCAGGCAACTGGAAGATGAATATGACCCCCAGCCAGGCAGTTGAGCTGGTGAATACCTTAAAGCCCCTGGTGGCAAACGATGACGTTGACGTGGTATTCTGTGTACCTGCTATCGACATCATTCCTGCTATGGAGGCAGCAAAGGGTTCCAACATCAACATTGGTGCAGAGAACATGTATTATGAGGAGAAGGGTGCATATACCGGAGAGATCGCTCCCGATATGCTCACCGACGTTGGGGTAAAATACGTTATCATCGGACATTCCGAGAGAAGAGAATACTTCGCTGAGACCGATGAGACCGTGAACAAGAAAGTGCTGAAAGCTTTTGAACACGGCATTACCCCAATCATCTGCTGCGGAGAGACTCTGACTCAGAGAGAACAGGGCGTTACCATTGACTTTATCCGTCAGCAGATCAAGATTGCTTTCCTGAATGTTACTGCAAAGCAGGCGGCTTCTGCAGTGATCGCATATGAGCCTATCTGGGCAATCGGAACAGGTAAGGTTGCAACTACTGCTCAGGCACAGGAAGTATGTAAGGCAATCCGTGACTGCATCGCTGAGATTTATGACGATGCAACCGCAGCAGCTATCCGCATCCAGTACGGCGGCTCCGTATCTGCTTCCAGCGCACCGGAGTTGTTTGCACAGGCAGACATCGACGGCGGTCTGGTAGGCGGCGCATCCTTAAAGCCTGATTTCGGCGCTATCGTAAACTATAAGTAATTTAGGAGAATCAGAATTATGGAACTGCAAAATATTAAAATGGGCGTATTGGGTGACAGCATTACGGAAGGAAGCGGTGTTGAAAACCTTGAGAATCTTTATTTTAAGCGTGTTGTGAGAGAGTGTGGTATAAAAGAGGTATATGCAGACGGCATTGGAGGAACCCGTTTTGCACGTCAGCACACGCCCAGTGAAAAACCCCGCTACGATTTGAACTTTATTTCCAGGGTTGATAACATTGACAGGGATTGCGATCTGGTTGTGGTCTTTGGCGGTACAAATGATTTCGGACACGGAGACGCGCCCATAGGAAGTCCCGGGGATGACACGGAAGATACCTTTTGGGGCGCTTGTAATGTGCTTTGTGAAAAACTGATCAACCGTTTTCCGAAATCACAGATTGTATTTATGGGTCCGCTGCACCGGCACAATGAGGATAGTCCTTATGGAAATGCAAAGGAGACACCAGAGGGAACTCTGTATGACTATTGTGAGATTATTCAGACAGTCACCAAAAAATATTCCATACCGTATCTTGATATGCTGCAAGTCGGAGGGATTACTCCGAAAGTACCTGTTTTGCGGGAATTGTATATGCCGGACGGTCTGCATCCCAATGATGCCGGGCACGCTTTGATCGCGGCAAAATTAAAAGGGTTCCTGAAAAGCTTATAATTCTATGTACTGCGGCCACCGTACTCTATTGAATGGTACGGTGGATCGCAGTTTTTGTGTAATTAAGAAATTTCTTTTTGTGAAGGATTACGAGATAAACAGCTGGCACCAGTAGTTGACGCCGTTAACCTGATAGTAGCCCACGCCGATGGAAGTGAAGTTGGCATTCATGATATTAGATCTGTGTCCCTCACTGTTCATCCATGCTTTTACTACAGCCTCCGGCGACTTCTGTCCCCAGGCGATATTTTCGCCGGCTCTGCGGTAGCTCACGTTCTGTTCCTTTATTGCAGTGGTAAAAGAGGAACCGTCAGGTCTGGTGTGGGAGAAAGAAGAGACAATCTCCTTTGCGCGCACCTGAGCGGCGGCAGCCACTTTGTTATTAAGAGTCAGAGGAGAAAGACCTTCCTTTGCGCGCTCTGCATTTACAAGATTTACTACCTGCTGTTCGTAGGAAAGATTCTGTTCAGGAGTGGAAGAATCCTGCTCAGGCAGTCCGGGTGAGGGCAGTTCGGGAGCTGGAAGTTCTGCTTCCGGCAGCCCCGGAGCGGGCTGTTCTGTATCCGGCATTTCCGGCTTCGGGAGCTGGATTCCGGGTAAGCAGCTGTTCAGCTGAGAGAGCAGAGAATTCAGATCGCATGTCTGTCCCATTCTGATAATCCTGATTCTATTGGAATTTATGTTGCTGTTCGGCAGGCAAGCTGCATTTGTTGTCATAGCGCTTCCCGCCAGGGTTGCTGCGGCAATCACAGTGGCTGCCATATAACTTATTTTTTTCATAATAATCTCCTTTCATTACAAAAATGTTACAAAATTGTTACAACAACATCATACCGCAAAAATCAGGAAATGGAGCATGTAAATATTGGAAGTCAACAACTAACGGAATATTTCGTTGACGATATCGGTATAAAAAAGTATAATAGAGAGTGAAACTGAAATCTGCAGAATGCATCGGAGGATGAGCATGAAGGAACAGTTTGTCAGGACAGCCATGCTGCTGGGCGAGGACGGGATAGAGCGTCTTGCCGGGAAACGGGTTGCCGTGTTCGGTATCGGCGGTGTGGGCGGTCATGCAGTGGAGGCTTTGGTCAGGAGCGGCGTTGGGGCCATCGATCTGATCGATAATGACGTTGTGAGTGTTTCCAATATCAACAGGCAGATCATAGCGACCCATGAAAGTGTTGGCCGGTATAAGACTCAGGTGATGAAAGAGAGGATACTGAGCATCAATCCTCAGTGTACGGTTACAACGTATGAGTGTTTTTATCTGCCTCAGGAAAGAAATAAATTCCCTTTTGCGGAATATGATTATATTGTAGATGCCATTGATACCGTAACTGCCAAGATTGATCTGGCGGTAACGGCCTGTGAGCATGGTATCCCGGTTATCAGCAGTATGGGGACCGGCAACAAGCTGGATTCCACCCGGCTGGAGGTGGCTGATATTTATGAGACCAGCGTATGTCCCCTTGCCAAGGTGATGAGAAAGGAATTGAAGGAAAGAGGTGTTCAGGGCCTTAAGGTGGTATATTCGAAGGAACCGGCCATGACACCTCGAAGGGTATTTGTTCCTGAGGAACCTGCCGTTTCAAACCGGCGCGCAACACCCGGCAGTACGTCATTTGTGCCGGCCGTTGCAGGTCTTATCATAGCAGGCGAAGTGATTAAGGAGTTGGCGGTATGATATTTCAGTGCAGGAATTGCGGCGGAAATGTGATCTACAGTCCGGAGAAGAAGGGAATGTACTGTCCCTTCTGTGACAGTGAGAAGAGTGAGCAGCGAAAGGACAGTGAAGGCGATATCCGCATTTGCCCGAATTGCGGCGGCGAGGTGCCGGCAGAGGAATTTACCAGTGCATCACAGTGCCCGTACTGTGACAATTATATTATATTCAATGAGCGGGTGGAAGGCAAATATCTTCCTGAATACGTGATCCCGTTTCGACACAGCAAAAATATGGTCAAGAAGCTGATGAGGGAAAAGTTTGCAAAGTGCACCTTTGCCCCCACTGATTTTTTGGCGGAAGCCAGGCTGGATACCATGGAAGGTGACTATGTGCCCTTCTGGCTGCATGATTACGATGTGAATTATACATATCGGGGAGAGGGACGCAAGACCAGGATGTGGACTACCGGAGAGATCCAGTATACAGAGACCAGCGTGTACAGCATTGTCAGGGATGTCAATGTGAGTTTTGAAAAGGTCCCGGCAGATGCTTCTATTAAAATGCCGGATGAGATCATGGATCTGATGGAGCCCTATGAATACAGTGGGCTGGAGTCTTTCCGGCCGGAATATCTGTCCGGCTTTTCGGCAGAACGCTACAATTATGCCGCAGAGGAGATGCAGGTGCGTTCCAGACAGAAGATGGAGGAGGATACCGTCAGTCTGGTGAGGCAGAGTATCGCCGGCTACGGCAGTATATCAGACAGTGAGAAGAGTCTGAAGGTAAACGGACTGAGAGCACATTACGGTTTGCTGCCTGTTTGGAAATACGGCTATCAGTACAAATCAAAGGATTATCCTTTTTATATTAACGGTCAGACAGCCAAGATCGTAGGCAAAGTTCCTGTTTCCTCTGCAAAGGTATGGGCTTACGGTGCCACGCTCTTTGGTGTCCTCACCGGAATTTTGCTGTTTGCCTACTATGGCTTTATGATGCTGTAGGACGGACAGGAAAGGAAGGTGAGCTGATGGACAGAGAACTGAAACAGGTTGCGGTGAAACAGTATCTTCGATATTTCAGGGTCTGGTTTATCATACTGGGAATTGCATTTCTGATATGTGCGGTTGCCGGTGTGCGGCATTTGTCTAAAGAGAGACCGGGTCGGGATAATGAGAGCGCACCCGATGAGAGAGTCTTCGATTATGCGGATGTGCTTTCTGCGAAGGAAGAGGAAAAACTGCGGGAACTGATCGCTGAAACGGAAGAAAAGATTCGGTGTGATATTGTACTTGTGACAATTAAAGAACCTGTGGGCGTCAGTGATTATGAATGGGAATATACCATGCGTAATATTGCGGATGATTTTTACGATGAGAATCATTACGGCTACGACAAAGTGCACGGTGACGGTGTGCTTCTTCTGGACAATTGGTATGAAGGACAGAAGGGCAGCTGGCTTTCTACTTGCGGGCGGGCCGTGGATGAGATGAGTAAATCGAAGGAGCAGAAGGTGCTTCGGGCAGTGGCACAAAAAGCGGACGCGGATCCCTTTCAGGCATACAGGGCCTATGTGGAGGAGATAGCCGTTCAGTTGGACCAATCGATTCCGTTCCCGGTTTTTTTGGTGATTCTGCCGCTTGTGGTCATGTTGATCTTTGTGGCGGTCAAGATGAGATCATCTGTTGGTAAAGATACGGTTGCAGTGACTACATATGTTGCCGGAGGGCAGCCGGAATTCAGAGAAAAATCCGATCAACTGATAAATACATTTATAACCAAACGTTACATTCCAAAACCGAGCAGCAGCGGAAGCGGCAGTGGCGGCGGAGGAGTTCACAGGAGCAGTGGCGGCGTCAGACATGGCGGTGGCGGTATGAGAAGGTAACAAACCCAAATAATGATGGGGCAGGAGGAGCAAATGATAACAGTAACAGAAGTAACAACCAAAAAGCAGCAAAAAGAATTTATTGAGTTTCCCTTAAAGCTTTATAAAGGGAATCCCTACTTTGTACCACCTCTCTATGGGGATGAGAAGAAGGTTTTTACCGAAGATTATCCCTACTATGAGACCAGCGAGGCAGTATATTATAATGCCTACAAGGACGGTAAAATGGTTGGAAGGATATCCGGTATCCTTCAAAAATCCAGCAATGAACTGAGGAATGAGAAGAGAGTCCGTTTTACAAGATTTGATGCCATTGATGATGAGCAGGTTGCAGAGGCACTGTTCGGTGCTGTGGAAAAGTGGGCACTGGAAAAAGGTATGGATACCGTCTGCGGTCCTCTGGGTTTTTCAGATCAGGAGAGAGAAGGGCTGCTGATAGAAGGTTTTGATCAGCTGGCTACTTTTGAGGAGCAGTATAACTACGAATATTATCCCAGACTGATCGAACACTGTGGCTATGCCAAAGAAGTTGACTGGTTAGAAAGCAAGATCTATGCGCCGGAAGGAGATATTGAGCCTCTTGACAAAATGGCAGATCTGATCATGAAGAAGTTTAATCTTCACAAATGCACGGAGACTAATCTCAATAAGCTTCTGGACAGATATGCTGATGAGATATTTGAACTGCTGGACGAGTGCTACGGCCATCTTTACGGAACGGTACCTTATTCCGATAAGGTGAAAAATATGATCCTGGAGAATTTTAAGACCCTGCTGAATACCAATTATATCAGCATTATCCAGGACGAGAACGACAAGATCATCTGCTTTGGCGTTCTTCTGCCCAGTATTGCAAAGGCAGTGCAGAAATCCGGCGGAAGACTTACTCCGGGCACACTTCTGCGTATTCTGAAGGCTGTCCGCAAGCCTGAGATCCTGGATCTTGCACTGATCGCAGTGTCTCCCAAATATATGAACAGCGGTGTTGTAATCGTGACGATGGTGGAACTGATGCATTACCTTAAGGACGGCAACGTGGAATTTGCAGAGACCAACCTTAACCTGGAAAGCAACGTAAAGATCCAGAACCTTTGGAAACGCTTCAAGGCTGTCCAGCACAAGAGAAGACGCTCTTATATCAAAAAACTTACTGGCTGATAACTAACGTAAATCTCGGCATCATAGAGTGATTCCACTTTGCCTGTTGATTAATGGGCAGTGAGTGATCGGGGCGTCCCCGGGATAAGTTGTCATATGATTGTTTTGCGTTTTCAAAAGCGTAAGGAACACTAAGAACTCTCCAAAGAAGTAAAAACCAACGTCCCGGACATCACTAACTCGCAGCTGGAGCTGCTCAAACATGCGATGTCCGGGACGTTAATACTTCATTGAAAAGTTCTAAGTGTTGCTAACGCTTTCTCAAAATGACAAAACAATCATATGACAACTTATCCCGGGGACGCCCCGATCACGTGCTGCCCTATATTAACGGGAAATAAAAAAGCACCCACATGACGGTATGGGTGCTTTTGCTTTGTGTTTTTATGTCGAAAAGATTAAGCCATCTCGTTAACGGCTTTGCTCAGACGGGAAACTTTTCTGGCAACGTTATTCTTGTGATAAACGCCTTTGGTACCAGCCATCTCGATCGTCTTAGTAGCAGCAGCGAGTTCAGCCTGAGCAGCTTCCTTGTTGCCTGCCTCGATAGCAGCAAATACTTTCTTCATAGCTGTCTTGACACCGGACTTGATAGCCTTATTTCTTTCAGCTTTTGTGCGGTTTACTAAAATTCTCTTTTTAGCAGATTTGATGTTAGCCAAGATCTACACCTCCATTTTCATATGCATTCTGTTTTTTTCTCAAGAAAATGTTTCACCTTAGCCAGACACGGAAGACTAATGTAAACATACGGCATTATTGTATAAAAAAAACTCCCGGTTGTCAATACATATTTCATTAAAAAGTGAAAATAATGCTTACTAGCAAGTTTTGCAGGCAAGGACAAGGAGTGAAAGCTAACGGGAGGAAAAAGAAATGAGTGAATTTCAGGTGAGAACGGATCTTGCACTGGAAGCCCGCGAGAGTATAGCGGAAGCAGACAGTGAGCTTCGGGGAGTGCGGGTGGAGGAATACTACAAGGAAGAAGAGGATATTCGTGTGACGAAGGTAATGATCGACACCAAGAATGCAGCTAAAGCCATGGGAAAACCTATAGGTGTCTATGTGACAATGGAAGCTCCTGCCATGGTGGAGCCGGATGACGGCTATCACCGGGAAATCTCAGAGTGCCTTGCCCGGGAACTGAAAGATATGATACCCAACAGCAGTACAGAACAGTCTATTCTTGTGGTGGGACTAGGAAACCGTGAGGTGACGGCGGATGCCCTCGGTCCTCAGGTGGTAGACAATCTGTTTATCACGAGGCATGTTGTAAAGGTTTATGGAAAAGCAGCCTATAACAGGCAGACAATGAATCAGATCAGCAGTATTGAACCGGGGGTGATGGCAAAGACTGGAATGGAGACGGCAGAGATCATAAAAGGTGTGGTGGATGAGACAAAACCGGATGTGGTAGTGGTCATAGATGCCCTGGCGGCTCGCAGCACCAAAAGACTGAACCGGACCATACAGATTACAAACACCGGGATCCATCCGGGGTCGGGCGTGGGAAATCACCGGAATGCATTGACGTTTGAAAGTCTGAATGTGCCTGTGATCGCCATTGGAGTACCTACCGTGGTGGATGCGGCGACTATTGTGGGAGATGCGCTTGAGAAGCTTTTGAACGATGACGAGGAATTTGACAGTGTAAAATATATGGGTCAGCACCGATCCGCTTTTTCAGAGCTCAACAATATGTATATGACTGGAAAAGATATTGATGCGGTCATAAAAAGAGTCAGCTATACTGTCTCAGAGGGGATTAATCTGGCGCTGGAGCTTAACGGGCAGGCGGAATAGTATGGGATTTTTTTGCATATATTAGAACAACCTTTGGTGCAAAGGAGGAGAAAACGTTAAAATCAGGAAACGGTACGTCGGTCCTGCCGTGTTTGTGGCAGGACTGGCTTTTCTATTAGTGATAATATTATCCGGGGGAGAAAAAAGGGATACGGGTACGGTTTCCCTGAAAAAAGCTCTGGGTCAATACATAGGAGAAAAAACGGCAGAAAGTGTCTGGAATGCCTTTATGCCTGTTTTTTCTTATGTGCAGACGAATGGTTCAGGCTCTTTGGAGCGGATGGCGTCACGGCAGATAAAAGAGATGATTCCCCTGTTTGACTTTGGACAGACAGACAGTTCTCTTAACGCGTCGCAACAGGATGAAATGACATTGGAGATGATTCTGATGGCGGAGGCGGAAGAGGACTCGCTGGAAGCTCTGTTTGAGGAAGAAAACCGAGAGGCGGGTAAACAGTTGGCTCCGGAGGTAAAGGAAGAACAGAGCGTGTCAAATATGCAAAGCAGTTTTGTGCCTCGCACGACGGTGCAGGCACAGGTGGACATGACAGCACTTATGGATTATGAAACACTTCTGCAAACCTTTTATACGGTGGACAAATCTACTGAGGCGGTCAGTGAACTGTTGAATGTACAGAAATTTGTCTCGGCGGATCTGAGTGTGTCCAAGGATTCCCCGGGACCTCAGATCCTGATCTATCACACTCATTCCCAGGAGGCCTTTGCAGATTCCGTACCCGGAGACAGAAGTACTTCTATCGTGGGAGTGGGGGACAGACTGACCCGGATTCTGACGGAAAATTACGGTTATCAGGTGCTTCACCACGATGCATCCTATGATCTTCCGTCCAGGGATGATGCTTATTCCGTTGCTTTGCCTGAGATAGAGAAGATATTGGAGGAAAATCCCCAGATACAGGTGGTGATCGATCTGCACCGTGATGCTGTGGATGAGGGGACAAAGCTGGTGATGGATCTGGACGGCAGACCTACGGCGCGATTTATGTTTTTTAACGGTCTGAGCCGAACTCGTAAGACAGGTAATATCTCATATCTTTATAATGAAAATCTGGAAGACAATCTGGCATTTTCTTTTCAGATGCAAAAGACCGCGCTGGAGTATTATCCCGGTCTTACCAGAAAGGTGTATCTGAAAGCATACCGCTACAATATGCATCTGCGCCCAAGAAATCTCCTGGTGGAGCTTGGGGCACAGAATAATACGGTGGAGGAGGCAATGAACGCCTGTGATCCGCTGGCGCACATACTGGATATGGTCCTGTCGGGACAGTGATGATTGGTTTTGAGTAATTGGACTTGCGAGTTTGTGACTTTTCTGCTACAATCATTTCAGATTAGTAAGAAAGGAACAGACACATGGCAACAGTCGATCAGAGCAAGATCCGCAACTTTTGTATCGTTGCACATATAGATCACGGCAAGTCTACACTTGCTGACAGAATTATTGAGAAGACAGGACTTTTGACCAGCCGTGAGATGCAGGCGCAGGTACTTGACAACATGGATCTGGAGCGAGAGAGAGGTATCACCATCAAAGCCCAGTCGGTGAGAACTGTCTATAAGGCGAAGGATGGGGAGGAATATATTTTTAACCTGATTGATACGCCGGGACACGTGGACTTTAACTATGAAGTCAGCAGATCCCTGGCGGCATGTGACGGCGCTATCCTTGTTGTAGATGCTGCCCAGGGGATTGAGGCCCAGACCCTTGCCAATGTATATCTGGCCCTGGATCACAATCTGGATGTATTTCCCGTGATCAACAAGATCGATCTGCCCAGTGCAGAGCCTGACCGTGTGAAGGAGGAGATCGAGGATGTGATCGGTCTGGAAGCCCAGGATGCACCGCTGATCTCTGCAAAAAACGGTATCGGCATCGAGGATGTACTGGAGCAGATTGTAGAAAAAATCCCAGCGCCGGGTGGGAATCCCGACAATCCCTTACAGGCGCTGATCTTTGACTCTATTTATGATTCTTATAAAGGGGTTATTATTTTCTGCCGAATTATGGAAGGTACGGTGAAGAAGGGTACTACGATTCGCATGATGGCTACCGGTGCAAAGCAGGAGGTAGTTGAGGTCGGTTACTTCGGTGCCGGTCAGTTCATACCCTGTGACGAGCTGAGTGCCGGAATGGTTGGATATATCACGGCGTCCATCAAAAATGTGAAGGATACGGCTGTGGGTGATACCGTCACAGACGACAAGCGTCCCTGTGCGGCTCCTCTGCCCGGCTATAAGAAGGTACAGTCCATGGTGTATTGCGGTATGTACCCGGCTGACGGCGCCAAATATCCGGATCTTCGGGATGCGCTGGAGAAGCTGCAATTAAATGACGCTTCCCTGAATTATGAGCCGGAGACATCAGTGGCTCTGGGCTTTGGTTTCCGCTGCGGTTTTCTGGGACTTTTGCACCTGGAGATCATTCAGGAGCGACTGGAGAGAGAGTACAATCTGGATCTTGTCACCACTGCTCCCGGCGTTGTCTACAAGATTTACAAGACCAACGGCGAAGTGATCGAACTGACTAATCCTACCAATATGCCTGATCCTGCGGAGATCGAGTACATGGAGGAACCCATCGTCAGCGCGGAGATCATGGTAACGAGCGAGTTTATCGGTTCCATCATGGAGCTTTGTCAGGAGAGACGGGGACGCTACCTGGGAATGGAGTACATCGAGGGTACCAGAGCCCTGTTGAAGTACGAGCTTCCTTTGAACGAAATCATCTATGACTTCTTTGATGCCCTGAAATCTCGTTCCAGAGGCTATGCTTCCTTTGACTACGATCTGAAGGGTTATGAACAGTCCAGCCTTGTGAAGCTGGATATCCTGATCAACCGGGAAGAGGTGGATGCACTGTCTTTCATTGTGCATGCCGACTCTGCCTATGAGAGAGGCCGCAGGATGTGCGAAAAGCTCAAGGATGAGATTCCAAGACACTTGTTTGAGATTCCCATTCAGGCAGCTGTGGGCGATAAGATCATTGCCAGAGAGACCGTCAAGGCCATGAGAAAAGATGTGCTGGCTAAGTGCTATGGCGGTGACATTACCCGTAAGAAGAAGCTTCTTGAGAAACAGAAAGAGGGTAAGAAGCGTATGCGTCAGATCGGCAACGTGGAGATCCCTCAGAAAGCATTTATGAGCGTGTTAAAGTTAGATGACAGGAAATGATCGTGTAAAGCAGCCGCTTGAACTGTATCTTCATATTCCTTTCTGTATCAGGAAATGCAATTATTGTGATTTTTTGTCGGGCCCCCATGATGCGGCTTCTCAGAAGCAGTATATGGAGGCCTTACTGGCAGAATTGAAGGGAAGAAGCAGCGAGTGCGGCGACTATGAAATAAAAACGGTGTTTTTCGGAGGCGGCACGCCGTCCGTGGCAGAGGGCCAGTGGATCCTGCGTATCATGGATCAGATCCGTGAAAACTATCATTTGGCAAAGGATGCGGAGATCACCATAGAGATGAATCCCGGCACGGTGGATGAGGAAAAGATCCGCTGTTACCAAAGGGCGGGCATCAACCGTCTGAGCATCGGCCTGCAGTCAGCGGACGATACGGAGCTTAAGACACTGGGAAGGATCCATACTTACAGCGATTTTTTGAAGACCTATGACATGGCAAGATCGGCTGGTTTTGACAATCTCAATGTGGACGTGATGAGTGCTCTGCCCGGTCAGACTGTTGACAGCTATCGCAGAACCCTCGAGACGCTTATGGGATTACCTGTGATCCCTGAACATATTTCTGCTTACAGTCTGATCATTGAGGAGGGGACCTTGTTCCATTCTCTTCACAGTCAGGGAAAGCTTGTATTGCCGGACGAGGAAGAAGAAAGGCAGATGTATGCTCTGACCAGGGAGATCCTTGGCGCCTACGGCTTTCGCAGATATGAGATATCCAATTACGCACGGGAAGGCTATGAGTGCATACACAACAGCGGGTACTGGCAGAGGACGGAATATCTGGGACTTGGTGTGGGCAGCGCTTCCCTCATGAAGGAATGCAGGTTCAGCAACGGAATCGACGTAAAAAGATATGCAAAGGATCCGCTTACCTGCCGCGGGGAGCTTCAGAAGCTTCCGGTGGAGGAGCAGATGGAAGAATTCATGTTTCTGGGACTCCGGATGGCAAGAGGCGTGTCGGCATCTGTGTTTGAAAGTACCTTTGGTCGTAAGCTGACGGAAGTGTACGGAAATGTGCTGCAAAAGAATCTTCAGGAGGGCCTTATGGCAGTGCGAAACACAGATCGCACGGAACACGGCAGTGAAGAAGTTTCTTATTATCTGACAGACAAAGGTATGGATGTCAGCAACTATGTGATGGCGCAGTTTTTGTTTTAAAAGCCCGCAATCAATCTTTTCCTTGGGAAAGGCACTTGCGTAGAGATTTCATCATAGACTATTGTTAAGAGAAATCCTACGGAGGTTATTTTGAAAACCTTTCAGAAACCTTTAACCTCAGAAGAGGAGGCAGGGTATTTAAAGCTGCTGCGAGAGGGCAGTGAGGAAGAGGCAAGGAGGGCAAAGGAAGTCCTGATCGAAAGGAATCTTCGGCTGGTGGCACATGTTGCAAAGAAATATCAGAACGTGGATGAAGACATGGAAGATCTGATCTCCATTGGCTGCATCGGGCTGATCAAAGCCATAGATTCTTTTGATGCGGGGAAGGGGAGACTGGCAACTTTCGCTTGCCGCTGTATTGACAATGAGCTTCTGATGCTTCTGCGGAGCAAGAAGAAAACCTCCCGGGAAGTATCGCTCTTTGAACCAATCGGTCAGGATAAGGAAGGCAATGAGATTCACCTGGTGGATGTGATCGAACAGCAACAGACAGATGTCGTGGACGGTCTTGAACTTAGCGATAATATAAAAAAGCTTAAGGTGCTGCTGGAGGAGTGCCTCACTCCCAGGGAAAGAGAGATCATCATTCACAGATACGGTCTGGGCGGAAGACCGGAGATCACCCAGAGCGAGATTGGTGCAAAGCTTGGTATTTCAAGAAGCTATGTGTCCCGTATCGAGAAAAAAGCACTTACCAAATTAAGACAATATTTTTAAAAAAACGAAGGTGGCTGGTGTTTGTCATACACCGGCACCTTCCGGATCATCATCTTTTATTCTGAGAAATTCTATTTCAGAATCATTTTTAATCATTTTCATTTTATTCCCAATTAACATCACAATTATGTCACAAACAGGACTTATTATTTGAACAATGACATTCTGCAATATCCGGAAATTCTGTTTCAAAGGAACTAAGTCCGGAAAGGAGTTTTTATGATCAGTACGATTTGTTCGTGCGGGCTTTACGGTATCACTGCCTATCTGGTTCAGGTGGAGGTGGACATTTCCACTGGATTACCGGGTTTTGGCATGGTAGGCTCTCTCAGTCCGGAAGTGAGAGAGGCAAGAGAACGAGTGCAGGTGGCGCTGCGCAATGCGGGGTACGATCTGCCGCCCATGAAGATCACGGTGAATCTGGCACCGGCCAATATAAGAAAAGAGGGAACGGCTTATGACTTACCCATTGCAGTGGGGATGCTGGCATCCATGGGATATTTTGCGAAGGAGGCTTTGCAGGGTATTATGTTTGCGGGAGAACTTGGGCTGGACGGAGAAATCAAGCCGGTAAAAGGAATTTTGCCGATGGTGTGTGAGGCAGCATCAAAAGGGATTCGCTGTTGTATCCTGGCTGCAAAGAATGCCGTGGAAGGAGCGGCAGCCTCGGTGATAGAGATCAGGGGGGCAGATCATATCAGCCGGGTCATCCGTTTCCTTCAGGCGAGGAACGAGGAGCGGGATGTTATATTACCGGCGGGGAAACTTGGTGACGGTGAACTGATGAAAGAGCCTAAAGTGCCGGATTTTGCCGATGTCTGCGGACAGGAAGGAGCAATACGAGCATCGCAGATCGCAGCTGCCGGTTTTCATAACTTACTGATGATTGGTCCCCCGGGATCCGGCAAAAGTATGATTGCCAGGCGTATCCCCGGGATTTTGCCGCCGCTTACAAGAATGGAGTGTATGGAAGTGTCTTCTGTTTACAGCGTGGCAGGGTTGTTGAAGGATTCCATGCCTCTGGTGCGGGAGAGACCCTTTCAAAGCCCTCATCATACGGCAACAAAGACGGCTCTTACGGGAGGCAGTACCGTGCCGAGACCGGGGATCATGTCTCTGGCACACAAAGGTGTCCTGTTTCTGGATGAGCTTCCGGAATTTTCCCGTACCACATTGGACTGTATGCGCCAGCCGATGGAGGAGCGTGAGGTGAGGATCGCAAGGGTTTACGGGAACATTACCTATCCGGCAGATTTTATGCTGGTGTGTGCCATGAATCCCTGTATTTGTGGCTATTATCCCGACAGAAACAGATGTCACTGCAGGGAACATAGCGTCAGACGTTACTTGAATAAGGTGTCGGGACCCATACTTGACAGGATCGATCTGTGTGTGGCGATACGCCCGGTTACCTTGGAGGGACTGCATAATAAGGGAGGAGAGTCCAGCGAGGAGATAAAGCACAGGGTAATCATGGCAAGAAACTGTCAGGAGGAACGGTTCAGAAACACGGAAATTGCTTTTAATGCCCAAATCCCTTCTGCAGAGATAGACAAATATTGTCACCTGGGGGAAAAACAGCAGAGGATCATGGAACAGGCATATGATACCATGCAGTTAAGTGCCCGGGGATACCACAGGATCCTGCGGGTGGCAAGGACCATTGCAGACCTTGCGCAGGAGGAGACCATAAGAGAGGAACATCTCTTGGAAGCGATCTGTTACCGGTCCGGGGAAGAGTTTTACAGGGGAAGGAGTGAGACGGATGAATAAGACTGCATATGCATATTGGCTGGGCAATGTGGCCGGTGTGGGAGATAAGACCATTCGAAGACTTCTCGGTGTCCACGGGGATCCCAGGGAAATCTATGACAGGATCAGGCTTTCAGACGGAGATATACCGGTGGAATATCTGGGGATTCTCAATGCAAAACAGATGAGTTACGCCAGAGAAGCTACGGCACACTGGAATGTGGAAGAAGAATATGCGCGGCTGTGCAGTAAGGGGATATGTCTTGTTTCGCTGGATCATAGCGATTATCCCGGGCGGCTGAAGCAGATTGCGGATCCTCCGTACCTTCTGTATTATAAAGGACGTTTGCCGTCGGAAGAGGTGTTGAGCGTGGCAGTGGTCGGTGCCAGAGAGTGCTCGGAGTATGGCAGATACGTGGGACGAGAGCTGGGAAAGGTGTTG
Source organism: Acetatifactor sp. (assembly GCA_045659805.1). Taxonomy (GTDB): domain Bacteria; phylum Bacillota; class Clostridia; order Lachnospirales; family Lachnospiraceae; genus Acetatifactor. Next base: position 12,203 of record JAZRCR010000049.1, on the reverse strand, counting down.
GGACGAAACGGTGTGCAGGTGATCAGCGGCATGGCAAGGGGGATAGATGGGATCAGTCAGGCGGCAGCCCTTGAGGCCGGAGGAAGCTCCTTTGGAGTGCTCGGAAGCGGAGTGGATGTGTGTTACCCGGAAAGCAATAAAAGGCTTTATGATAACCTGATCGATCAAGGCGGAATTCTGTCCTTTTACGGACCGGGGACGCTGCCCAGGGCACAGCAGTTTGCTCCCAGAAACCGGGTGGTCAGTGGACTTTCGGATGCGGTGATCGTGGTGGAGGCAAGGCAGAAAAGCGGAACGTTGATCACGGTTGATATGGCATTGGAGCAGGGAAGAGAAGTGTTTGTGGTCCCCGGCAGGCTTACCGATCGTTTGAGCGACGGATGTAACAGACTGATAAAGCAGGGAGCAGGGATCGTTTTGTCGCCGGATGACTTTCTGCGGGAGATGAGAGAGAGTTTTTCGGGAAAACTGTCGGCAAAATATCATGGATCGGAAGAAGGTCAGAATGGAAAGCGTACGGAGAAAATTCCCGGGATCAGTCAACAGGAGCAAAAGGTGTATGAGGGGCTTGACTTTTATCCCAGATCCGTGGAGGAGATTAGGGTAGCTTCCGGTTTGGATATTTCTTACCAACAGATACAGCAGATTCTGATGAAATTGTGCATGACTCCTTATATCAGACAGATCGGTCCGGGGTTTTATGAAAAAAATACATCTGACACTGGATTTTAACCACTGTTTTTGGTAGTATAAGAGTGACGGTACTTTACAGGAAAGGATTGGTTGTATATGTACAGAAATCATACCAGGCAGGTTGCCATCGGTGATCAGGTGATCGGAGGCGGCAATCCTATTTTAATACAGTCTATGACAAATACAAAGACAGAGGATGTGGAGGCTACAGTCGCCCAGATCCTTAAGCTTGAGGCTGCCGGCTGCCAGATCATACGCTGTACGGTGCCTACGCTCCAGGCAGCTGAGGCGCTTAGGGAAATCAAGAGACAGATCCATATCCCGCTGGTGGCGGATATTCATTTTGATTATAAAATGGCTATTGCGGCCATGGAGAACGGTGCCGATAAAATCCGTATCAATCCCGGCAATATCGGCAGCACAGAGAAGGTGAAGGCTGTGGTAGATGTGGCAAAGGAGAGGAATATTCCGATCCGCGTGGGCGTCAACAGCGGTTCTCTGGAGAAGCATCTGGTGGAAAAATACGGTGGTGTGACGGCGGAAGGAATCGTGGAAAGTGCTTTGGACAAAGTACGTATCATTGAAGAACTGGGATACGACAATCTGGTCATCAGCATCAAGTCTTCGGATGTGATGATGTGTGTAAAAGCCCATGAGCTTCTGGCAGATAAGACGGTATATCCCCTTCATGTGGGGATCACAGAGTCAGGCACAGTGCAGAGCGGCAATATCAAATCTGCTATCGGTCTTGGAATTATTTTAAATCAGGGAATCGGCGATACGATCCGCGTTTCTCTTACGGGAGATCCGGTGGAGGAGATCAAGTCCGCCAAGCTGATCCTCCGCACCCTTGGGCTTCGCAAGGGCGGTATAGAGGTGGTATCATGCCCCACCTGCGGCCGAACACAGATCGATCTGATCTCACTGGCCGGAAAAGTGGAGAAGTTGGTGGAGGACTATTCGCTGGATATTAAGGTGGCAGTGATGGGCTGCGCCGTAAACGGCCCAGGAGAGGCAAAAGAGGCTGATATCGGTATTGCGGGCGGTATCAAAGAAGGATTACTGATCAAGAAAGGCCGGATCATCAGAAAAGTTCCGGAGGAGCAGCTTTTGGCTGTTCTTAAGGATGAGCTGGATCATTGGCAGGAATAGGAAGAGAATATAATGGGCAAGCCGTTTTTTGAGGTATTTCCCTCACTTAACCTGGAAAAGAGAATACAGGACTATCTGGAACAGACCAGTGTGGAAAAAATCTCTGCCAATAAGAGCAGGGATTTTTTGAGAATCTATCTGTTCAGCAATAAACTGATTACCAAGGATATCATTTGGAAAGCCGAACAGGAGATTCAAAGGCAGCTCTTTTCGGGTGCCCGGGTGACTGTGAAGATCTATGAGCGGTTTGAACTGTCCAGACAGTATACTCCCAGGAAGCTGATGGACGTCTATTATGACAGTATCCTGGAAGAACTTCGGGAATACAGTCATGTGGAGTACAATACGTTCAGGACGGCACAGATCGATTATCCCGCAGAGGATCGCATGGTTCTCACCGTGGCCGATAATGTGCTGGTGAAAGGGAGAGAGCAGGAGCTTTTGCGGATCCTGGAAAAGATATTGGTGGAGCGCTGTGGGCTTCGAATCGGACTGCAGTTTGAATATCGAGAGGTTTCCCGGGAAAAAGCGGAGGAAGAGTTCGTTGTTGTTGCAAAAGTGCCTGAATCCGGGAAGGTTGCAGAACCTGAGAAGAAACCTGAGGAAGCCAATAAGAGCGCGCCTCCTCTGAAGAACGGTTTTCAGGGAAAATCGGAGTTTCAGAAAGGGGAATTCCACAAGGAAGACAGGAAGGAAGGATTTAAGAAGGGAGAAGGATCCCGCAGCGGCGACTATAATCGCGGCAGTGTAAAGAGATCCGATAATCCTGACGTGCTTTACGGCAGGGATTTTGAGGAAGAAGCCATTAAAATTGAAGATATCATCGGTGAGATGGGTGAAGTGGTCATCCGCGGCAAAATCCTTATGTTGGATAAGAGGGAACTCAAGAATGAGAAGACCATTATCATGTTCCATGTGACTGACTTTACGGACACTATGACGGTGAAGATGTTTGCCAGAAACGATCAGGTGCCCGAGATCCTCGAAGGTATCCGGGAAGGGGCTTTTATCAAACTGAAGGGTATCAGTATGGTGGACAAGTTTGACCACGAACTGACCATAGGATCCATTGCCGGTATCAAGAAGATCCCTGATTTCATCGTCGGAAGGAAGGATACTGCTCCCAGGAAGCGTGTGGAACTTCACTGTCACACTAAAATGAGCGATATGGATGGTGTGTCTGAGGCCAAGGATATTGTCAAGCGAGCCTATCAATGGGGGCACAAGGCAATTGCCATCACAGACCACGGTGCGGTACAGGGTTTTACGGACGCAGGTCATACATGGGACGATCTGTGGAAGGCAGAAAAGAACAAGAGAAAAGAAGCGGGAGATGAGAATCCGGACAAGCAGGACTTTTTTAAGATCCTGTATGGAATGGAAGCTTATCTGGTGGATGATCTGAAGGAGACGGTGGTCGGCGATAAAGGGCAGGATCTGGATGCCGATTATGTGGTCTTTGATATTGAGACTACCGGCTTTTCGCCTGTGAATAACAGGATCATTGAGATTGGTGCCGTGAAAGTATCCGGTGGAAGGATCGTAGACAGATATTCGGCATTTGTGAACCCGGATGTGCCCATTCCCTTTGAAATTGAGAAGCTGACCGGGATCAACGATGAGATGGTAATGGATGCGCCTATGATCGATGTGATTTTGCCGCAATTCCTTGCTTTTTGTGAAGGCTGTGTGTTGGTGGCCCACAATGCAGGCTTTGATATGAGCTTCATCATAGAAAATGCCAGAAGGCAGGGGCTGAATACAGAATTTACATATGTGGATACCCTGGCGATTGCAAGAGTGTTGCTTCCCAATCAGGCAAGGCACACGCTGGATGCTGTGGCCAAGACATTGAATATTTCCCTGGAAAACCATCATCGTGCTGTAGATGATGCGGAGGCCACAGCACATATATTTGTGAAGTTTATTCCTATGCTCAGAGAGCAGGGAGTGGACACGTTGGCACAGGTAAATGAGCTGGGATCCTCCAGTGTGGAAGCTGTCAGGAAGCTTCGCAGCCATCATGTGATCATTTTGGCAAAAAATGATATGGGGCGTATCAATCTGTACCGATTGGTGTCCATGTCCCATCTGACTTATTTCAGCAAACAGCCAAAGATACCCAAGAGCATGATCCAGAAGTATCGGGAGGGTCTGATCATTGGAAGTGCCTGTGAGGCAGGAGAGTTATATCAGGCTTTGCTGGATGAGAGATCTGACGCAGAGATCGCCAGGATCGTAAGTTTTTATGACTACCTGGAAATCCAGCCCCGTGGAAATAACCGGTTTATGATCGAGTCGGAGAGAGTCCGTCTGGTAAATTCCATGGACGATATTTTGCAGTTGAATAAGAGGATCGTAGATCTGGGAGAGCAGTTCCACAAACCTGTTGTGGCTACTTGTGATGTGCATTTCTTGGATCCGGAGGATGAAGTGTACCGACGGATTATTATGGCCGGAAAAGGCTTTCCGGATGCAGACGATCAGGCACCGTTGTACCTGCACACTACGGAGGAAATGCTGGAAGAGTTTGCTTATCTTGGGCAGGAGAAGGCCAGAGAAGTGGTCATTACCAATACCAATATGATTGCAGACATGGTAGAGACGATCTCTCCGGTGCGTCCTGACAAGTGTGCGCCTGTGATCAAGGACAGTGACAAAACGCTCACCGATATCTGCTATAACAGGGCCCACGAAATCTACGGTCCGGACCTGCCGGAAATCGTAGAAAAACGTCTGGAGAGGGAATTGCACTCCATCATCACCAATGGCTTCGCTGTAATGTATATCATTGCCCAGAAGCTGGTGTGGAAATCTGTGGAGGACGGATATCTGGTAGGATCGAGAGGCTCCGTTGGAAGCTCATTTGTGGCCACCATGGCGGGGATCACGGAAGTAAATCCCCTGGCACCCCATTATTATTGCAGTGAGTGCCATTTCGTGGATTTTGACAGTGAACACGTGAAAAAATATGCGGACCTGGGTGCCGCAGGTATTGATATGCCGGACAGAGACTGCCCGGTGTGCGGCAGACCTTTGCATAAAGAAGGATTTGACATTCCGTTTGAAACCTTCCTGGGATTCAAAGGAGATAAGGAACCTGATATCGACCTGAATTTCTCGGGTGAGTATCAGTCAAAGGCCCACAAATACACGGAAGTTATTTTCGGCGCAGGTCAGACCTTCCGTGCCGGTACCATCGGTACACTGGCGGATAAGACGGCTTACGGCTTTGTAAAGAATTATTTTGAGGAGCGGGGCAGACATAAAAGAGGTTGCGAGATCGAAAGACTTGCTTTGGGCTGTACCGGAGTCAGGAGAAGTACCGGACAGCATCCGGGCGGTATCATTGTGTTGCCGCTGGGACAGGATATCAATTCCTTTACCCCTGTGCAGCGCCCGGCAAATGATATGACCACAGATACCATTACCACACACTTTGATTATCACTCCATCGACCACAACCTGCTGAAACTGGATATTCTGGGACACGATGATCCCACCATGATCCGTATGCTGCAGGATCTGACAGGTGTGGATCCGGTAACGATTCCTTTGGATGATAAGAAGGTCATGTCTCTGTTCCAGAATACCGAGGCTCTCGGTGTTACTCCGGATCAGATCGGAGGTACGAAGCTGGGAGCACTGGGAATCCCGGAGTTTGGTACAGACTTTGCCATGCAGATGGTCATTGATGTAAAACCCCAGAGTTTTTCAGATCTTGTCCGCATTGCTGGACTTTCCCACGGTACCGACGTATGGCTTGGCAATGCCCAGACACTGATCCAGGAAGGAAAGGCTACCATTTCCACGGCGATCTGTACCCGAGACGATATCATGACGTATCTGATCCGTATGGGTGTGGAGGCTGATGCATCCTTCAAGATCATGGAGGCTGTGCGAAAGGGCGTAGTGGCAAAAGGAAAGAGTGATAAATGGCCCGAGTGGAAGGCAGATATGCTCGCCCACAATGTTCCCGAGTGGTATGTCTGGTCCTGTGAAAAGATCAAGTATATGTTCCCCAAGGCTCACGCTGTGGCATATGTTATGATGGCCTGGAGAATCGCCTACTGCAAGATCTATCATCCGCTGGCGTATTATGCGGCATTTTTCAGCATCCGTGCCAAGGCGTTCTCTTACGAATTGATGTGTCAGGGACAGAAGCATCTGGAAAGCATCATGGCTGATTACAAGAAGCGCTCAGACACCCTTTCCAACAAAGAAAAAGAAGCCTACGGGGACATGAGGATCGTGCAGGAAATGTATGCCAGAGGCTTTGAATTCATGCCTATTGATATCTTTAAGGCTCATGCAAGGAATTTCCAGATTATAGACGGAAAGATTATGCCTTCCTTAAGCAGTATCGAAGGCATGGGTGAGAAAGCTGCGGATCAGGTGGTGGAGGCTGCGAAGGACGGACCGTTCCTGTCAAAAGATGATTTCAGGGAGAGGACGAAGGTGTCCAAGACCGTTGTGGACCTGATGTCTGAACTGGGACTTCTGGGCAAGCTGCCCGAGTCCAATCAGATCAGTCTGTTTGATTTTGTGTAGGGGCTGAAAACAACCTGCATAGAAATATGCAAGAATCGCGTTGCGGATGATACTATTTGGGACGGTATTTAGTAAAAAATATTGAAATACATATCTAATGTGGTACGCTTAAGTTGCCAAACTAATTAAATGTGCAAAATGAGGTGTATTTCCCAGGTGGAATTATGCCCTTTTAAAGTACCTGTTTGAATTTGAAAAAATTGCAAATTCCATTATGGCAGGTATAGATAAAAGAATTAATTCTTATCAAAGAGCAATAAAAAAACTTAAAGGAGCAGTATTCTGCGAAAAATGTGATAATGAGCTGCAGGAAAATGCTTTATTTTGTGATGTGTGTGGGTACAAAGTAGCAGATCCCGTGATTAAGATGTCGGAAGATCAGGCGAGATGTGAAAAGTGTGGTTTCATATACAAAAAAGGTGCACACTATTGCATAAATTGCGGTAACAGACTGGAAGAAGAAAGTTTGGTCGAAGATGTTGTTGAGGTTCACACTCATAGAATGTGCGTGAATTGTGGAACAAAGTTAGATATCGAGGCTTTGTTTTGTACGGAATGTGGAACCAGACAGTAATAGGAGTTTGCATTGATATTTTATCTTGGGCAGAGGACATGTATAGTCCTCTGTCTCTTTTGAAATGAAAGAAAAGAGTAAGATAATTGGGAGGAAGGAAAGATGTTTTGCCGAAATTGTGGAAGAGAGATAAAAGAAGGTAAAAAATTTTGTGCTATTTGTGGCACGCCTGTGAAGGCGGAATTGACAGAAAAGGAACAGGTTAAAAAGCAAGAAGAATATGTGATTGAAGAGGCACCTGATGTTGAAGAAAAAGCAAAATCTAAGAAGAAAAGACATAGTATTATTTTGTGGATATTAATGGCGGCTATTCTGGCGATTGTCGGAATCGGTATATACTTGTATTTGAATAGCGATTATTACTACATACAGAAGAATTTCAAAATGGCCGAAAAAGACTTGGAAGAAGGAAATGAGCGTGATGCAATAAAGAGGTATAAGGCAATTTATACTTTGGATAAAGGCTGTGTTGATGCGTACGTAAAGGCTGCTGATGGTTGGTTGAAATTGAACGAGTATGAGGAGGCTTATGAAGTATTGCAGGAAGGTCTCAAATCTACAGAAGATGATTTATTTAGTGAAAAGATTGAATATTTAAAAGAAAATCTTGTACTTGTTAAGGAAACTTTTTATGAAGATGAAAGTATGATCTGGTGGTCAGAACCCGAATATGATAAAGAGTGTCGTATCATAGGAGGTACGGTATATAATGCTGATGGCAGCATAGCTTTGCTGGTTGAAATGGAATACGATAAGATGGGAAATGAGATAAGCTATGTAGAATTCGATCAAAATGGTAATGTTAGTTTAAGACGTAAAAGTGAATATGATGAAGCAGGAAATGAAAAAAAGTATGTGGAATATGATGAAGACGGCAATGTGCAGCTTGTGATTAAAAGAACGTATGACAGCAGAGGAAATGAAATAAGTTATAGTCACTATGAAGATGGCGTGAATATAAAATATGAATATGAATATGGCTTTACAGGAGATTTGAAGTCGGAAGCCACAAACAGCAAGTCATAATGTGAGAAATATATTTTTATTAAATTTTTCAAAAAATGCTTGCAATTTTGACGAAGATGTATTATGATATGCAAGTACCACATGAGTACTTGCATATGGCTGATTGGTCAAGCGGTCAAGACGCCGCCCTCTCACGGCGGAAACAGGGGTTCGATTCCCCTATCAGCTGTTGACTATTTTTGAATAGCCCAACCCAATGAAGTCCTTGAAATCAGACCTGATTTTAAGGATTTTTGTTTTCTGCCTCAAATTGAGACAAAGTTAATATTGTATTGTTGCGGCGGAAATAGTATAATCAATCTATATGATACCGAAAGGAGAAACTGTTATGGATTTTTTTAACAATTTCAAAAAGACCGTTTCCGACAAGAGTAAGGACGCAGTTAACAAGGCAAAAGAGATCGCAGAGGTTACCAGCCTTAACAGCAAAGTGAATGCTCAGGAGAATCTGATCGAGAAGTATTATAACGAACTTGGTCGTTATCTGTATGAGAACAGAGAGAACCCCGATGCTAACGGTCAGGAGGAGAGATGTAAGCTGATCGACGCAGCTTATGTGGAGATTGACCGTCTGAAGGCTGAGATCCGCAGAGTGAAGGGTGTGAAGACTTGCCCCGGATGTGGCGCTGAAGTTTCCAGCATCGCAGCATTTTGTTCTACCTGCGGAGCAGCTATGCCGAAGGAAGAGCCTGTTGAGGTTGTGGCAGAAGAAGTGTGTGAGGCAGCACCGGTTGAGGAAGAGACACCGGCATCTGCAGAATAATAATTTACAAAAACATACACGGTGAAAAAAGAACGTCTGTAACAGGCGTTCTTTTTTAGATGATAAGAAATTTCTTCGAAATTCTTTCCTGCGTGCCGGATTTTCTGTGATGGAGTGATGGCTATTTCCCGTTTCTTCTATAATATATTGTGTGAAAACATAAAATTTTATTAAGAATAAAACTTTAGCTTGCGCGATAAAATTTTTTGGTGTATAGTGATTGTCGATTACAGTTTGACTATGATAGCAAGGGGATAGCAAATGGCCAAGTATTTAGTTATCGTGGAATCACCTGCCAAGGTGAAGACAATTAAGAAGTTTTTGGGCGCAAATTATCAGGTTGCTGCCAGCAACGGGCATGTGAGAGATCTGCCGGTAAGCCAGCTGGGAGTGGACGTGGAAAATGATTATGAGCCTAAATATATCACCATAAGAGGAAAGGGAGATATTCTTGCAGCTCTGCGAAAGGAAGTGAAGAAAGCTGAGAAGATTTATCTGGCAACCGACCCTGACCGTGAGGGAGAAGCGATCTCGTGGCATCTGATGTATGCCCTGAAACTGGAGGGCAAGAAGGTATACCGTATTACGTTTAACGAGATCACGAAGAACGCGGTAAAGGAATCTCTGAAAAATGCAAGAGAGATTGATATGGATCTTGTGGATGCACAGCAGGCAAGGCGTATTTTGGACCGTATGGTGGGTTACCGGATCTCACCGGTTCTGTGGGCCAAGGTAAAGAGGGGCTTGAGTGCCGGAAGAGTGCAGTCTGTGGCGCTTCGCATCATTTGCGACAGAGAGGATGAGATCAACGCATTTATACCGGAAGAATATTGGTCTGTGGATGTTAATCTGAAAGTGCAGGGAGAAAAGAAGCCTCTGACGGCAAAGTATTACGGAACCAAAGCAGGAAAGCAAGCGGTGAGCGATCAGCAGCAGGCTGATTCGATCATGGAAAGCCTGAAGGGCGCAGAGTATCATGTTGCCGAGATAAAGAAAGGTGAGCGCAGTAAAAAAGCGCCGCTTCCCTTTACCACCTCCACCCTGCAACAGGAAGCAAGTAAGGTGTTGAATTTCTCCACCCAGAAGACGATGCGTCTGGCGCAGCAACTCTATGAGGGCATCGATATTAAAGGCGAAGGTACTGTGGGTCTGATCACTTACCTCCGTACTGATTCTACCCGTGTGTCCCGTGAGGCAGAGGAGATGGCACAGGAATACATCAGTGCCAACTACGGAGAGGAATATGCGGTGGCAATGGACAGTCAGAAACAGAGCGGGCAGAAAATTCAGGATGCCCATGAAGCCATTCGCCCCACAGACTTAAACAGGCATCCGTCTCAGATAAAAGAGCAGCTTCCCAGAGACTTATTCCGTCTGTATCAGCTGATCTGGAAGCGTTTTGCCGCCAGCCGTATGGCGCCGGCACGTTATGAGACTACTGCCGTGAGGATAGAGGCAGGAGAACATGTCTTTACCGTGGCTGCTTCCAGATGTGTTTTTGATGGATTCATGAGTGTATATACCCGCGATGAGGACAAAGAGGAGGAGAACCGTCTTTCCGGTGAATTGTTCCAGGGGGAAAAACTTGAATTTTTATCCTTTGATCCGAAGCAGCACTTTACTCAGCCGCCGGCGCATTATACGGAGGCTACTTTAGTGCGTGCATTGGAAGAATTAGGTATCGGACGTCCCAGTACCTATGCCCCTACGATCACGACGATCCTGGCGCGCCGATATGTGGCAAAAGAGAATAAAAACCTTTATGTGACTGAGCTGGGAGAAGTGGTAAACAATATGATGAAAGAGGCCTTCCCGGTGATTGTTGATGTGAATTTTACAGCCAATCTGGAGGCGCTTTTGGACGGTGTGGAGATGGGAACCGTAAAATGGAAGACTGTTGTGTCTAACTTTTATCCTGATCTGGACGAGGCGGTGAAGAATGCGGAGAAGGAGCTGGAACATATCACCATAGCAGACGAGGAATCAGACGAAGAGTGTGATCTGTGCGGCAGACGGATGGTGATCAAGTACGGTCCTCACGGTCGATTCCTGGCCTGCCCCGGTTTTCCGGAGTGTCGCAATACCAAGCCGTATTTTGAAAAAACGGGGGTAGAGTGTCCGGAGTGTGGCAAGGATATTGTTGTCAAGAAGACAAAAAAAGGTCGAAAATATTACGGATGCATCAATAATCCGGACTGCGGCTTCATGGTCTGGCAGAAGCCTTCTGCCCGTAAATGTTCCCAGTGCGGCAGTATGCTGCTGGAAAAGGGAAGTAAATATGTGTGCATGAACGAGCAGTGCGGGCATGTGGAGGAAGCGGTATCAGGTGACTGAAAAAAGTGATTTGCTCAATAATGATTATTGATTATGCGTAGTGTCAGAATTTTCGAATAAATTGAATAAAACGAGAAAAAAGTTGCAAAATATGCATTGTAATCTGATTATAATTGTGGTAGAATAAGGATATACCGAAAGGTTGATCAGAATTGACCGAAGATAAGGATTGAGGAGGAATGCATATGAGCAGCGTACAATTATTGGATAAGACAAGGAAAATCGGTAAACTATTGCACAATAACAATTCCAGTAAAGTGGTGTTTAACGATATCTGCAAAGTGATGCGCGAAATCCTGAATTCCAATGTTTTGGTGATCAGCCGTAAGGGAAAGGTGCTTGGTGTCGGCAAGTCAGAAGGGATTGACTCCATAAACGAATTGCTGGACGAGAGCGTTGGAGGCTTTATTGATTCCCTGCTCAACGAACGTCTGCTTGCCGTTCTTTCCACAAAAGAGAACGTTAACCTCGAGACGTTAGGTTTCGAGACCATAGATGTCCGTAAATTCCAGGCGATTATTTGTCCCATTGAGATTGCAGCAGAGAGACTCGGAACCCTGTTTATCTATAAATGTAATGAACAGTACGATATTGATGATATCATTCTCTGCGAGTACGGAAGTACGGTGGTGGGTCTTGAGATGCTTCGTGCCGTGAATGAGGAAAGTGCAGAGGAGAACCGAAAGGTGGCAGTTGTGAAATCTGCGATCAGCACATTGTCCTTTTCTGAGATGGAAGCTATCACTCATATCTTTGATGAACTGAACGGTATGGAAGGTATACTGGTGGCCAGCAAGATTGCTGACCGTGTTGGTATCACCAGATCGGTGATTGTCAATGCGCTGCGCAAGTTTGAGAGCGCAGGTGTCATTGAGTCACGCTCCTCCGGTATGAAGGGAACCTACATTAAGGTGCTCAATGATGTGGTTTTTGACGAGATCGAAGACCTGAAGCGCCAGAACTACAGAAAATAGTAAAGATTTAAAGACAGCACAAAGTGCCGGCTATGTGTAGAGATCACATAAACCGAACTTTGTGCTTTTTTATGTAATAAGAAATTTTTCCGAAAGTGTTGGGGATTGTGTGGTCATTGCAAAGTAACTGTCATAT
>JAZRCR010000048.1:0-1814 GCA_045659805.1 Acetatifactor sp. | reverse complement strand
CTTCAGCTCGGACTTGTTAGCCTTGTTCTTCTCATAAGCAATCTTGGAAGAAATGACATCCTTCTTAGAGGACTTAATGTTGGGCATGGATCGCACCTCCTTCTTCAAGTTTTCCATACAGACACACATTATAGCGTGTTTGCGAAACAAAATCAACCCCCTTTTTTACTTTTTTTCGTACCGATACTAACAGAGGGGTGATTACTTCCATTTCCCGCTTCTCTCCGTCCGCAGGCATGTTGCCGAGCGGCTTTGAAAAATAGCGGCACGGAGCGCCTGCCGGTATATACCGGTTGTCAAGTCCGAATTTTTGCACAAATATTTCTCCATGGTAAAATCCACAGATTCGAAAAAATCAGAATTCATGAACCGGTGTGACGATTCTGATTATGTGAACTAAATGTGAATATTCACAGGAATTCTGCCTGTGGAAAACTCCTGTGGAAAAACCTGTGGAGAATGTGGAAAACTATGAGTTATCAACAGTTATTTCCCTGCTTTCAAAATACCCGCCGGCCTGTGGAATCCTCGCATACCGGTTTGCATAACTTACTTTCCGGTTGCTTTTTTGTTATGTTACAGCACCGTTATCTCCACATGTACCGGTTACAGTTTTAGTTGAAAAAGTTTACATTTTATAATTTTTAACTGTCAACAACCGTTGAGACAGATCCATCACCCAAATATTTTTGTGAAAAACCTCCAAATTTCTGCCAGTCGTATCATCAGACACATCCGGGGAATACTTTTCCTATCCCGTTAGATTTTTAGACTCAGGAGGTACACATGCAGGGAAAAGTAGAGATCTGCGGCGTGAACACATCCGCACTGACCCTTTTATCCCATGAAGAAATGGACGCACTTCTGCGCCGGGCAAAGGAAGGGGATCCTGCTGCTCGGGAAAAACTCATCGAAGGAAATCTCCGGCTGGTACTGTCGGTGATCCAACGGTTTGACAAACGGGGAGAAAATCCGGACGATCTGTTTCAGGTAGGCTGCATCGGTCTTATAAAGGCCATTTCCAATTTCGATCCGGACAAGCAGGTACGGTTTTCCACCTACGGTGTTCCCATGATTGCCGGAGAAGTCCGGCGGTATCTGCGGGATAACAGTGCTATCCGGGTCTCCCGTTCCATCCGGGACGTGGCCTACAAGGTTCTGCAGTGCAAGGAAGCCCAGACCACAGCACTGGGCAGGGAACCCACGCTGGAAGAAATCTCCCGGGAGCTGAACATCCCTCTGGAAGAAGTTTCCCAGGCCCTGGATGCCGTCTGCGCACCGGTGAGCCTGTACGATCCGGTCTATGCCGACGGCGGAGATCCGCTCACGGTTATGGATCAGGTCCGGGACACAAAAAACACAGAAGACGGCTGGATGGAGCACATCACGCTGCAGAATGCCTTCCGCAGTCTGAACGACCGTGAAAAGCAGATTCTTTCCCTGCGGTTCTATGACGGTAAAACCCAGATGGAGGTAGCCAACACCCTGGGTATCTCCCAGGCTCAGGTTTCCAGACTGGAAAAAGGTGCGATTGGGGCTATGCGGAATTCCGTGAGTGTTTCTTAAATGGTAACGCGGTAATGTTACTTTCTTGTTCCGCCAAGAAAGTAACCAAAGAACACGGCTTAAGGAGGGCGCATTTTCGTTGCGCCTCCCCTATGTCGCTTTCTTTTGGTACTTTTTTTGGCGAAGCAAGAAAAGTACATACACGCACCCCCAAGCTACATATATTAAACCAAAAAGGAGGAATGCCTCATGTCCATCAAATTTACAGACCTCCAATGCAAGGAGGTCATCTGCATTGGTTCCGGCCA
>JAZRCR010000047.1:0-50496 GCA_045659805.1 Acetatifactor sp. | reverse complement strand
CCATATTTCTTCAATAAAACGGGTACTTTCATTTTAACTTTGGCTTATGGGAATGTCAAGCGAATTTGCCCGTTTCGTAAGTTACAAATCGAACACTTTCGCAGTGTTTCGGCTTTTCTGTACATTATATGCTATTGACACCCTGACTGACAACGTGTATAGTAAAAGCATAAAAATAATAACTCGCTAGGGGAGCACATCGCTGAGATTGGATCCGGAAGGATTCTGACCCTCATTACTTGACCCGGATAATACCGGCGGAAGGAAGCATATTTCACACAGGCAATAACTTGTGTGATACCGATGTTGTCCCTCCTCGCGCAAACGAAGGAGGATTTTTTATGTCTGTTGTTACACCTGATGGGGGCCTGACTCTGTTCGGATACGCCCTATGTATTGCTGCTGTCATTGTTCTGACACTGTTTTCTGTTTTTCTTTGCGGGAAAAGAAAAACATCTGCAAGACCGTCCACCAAGCAGCTGGTCTTTTCTGCCGTAGCCATGGCACTGGCTTTTGTGACTTCTTATATCAAGGTCGGACCCCAGCTGCCTTTCGGTGGTTCCGTGACCCTGTTCAGCATGCTTTTTATCTGCCTGATCGGCAACTGGTACGGTACCGCCGCAGGCATCCTCACAGGTCTTGCCTACGGAATTCTTCAATTCCTTCAGGAGCCCTATGTACTAAACCTGTTCCAGGTCTGCTGTGACTACATACTGGCATTTGCAGGACTTGGCCTGTCCGGTTGCTTCCGTAAGAGCAAAAACGGTCTGTTAAAGGGATATCTTCTGGGGATCGCAGTGCGAGGTGCCTTCCACTCCTTAGGAGGTTACCTGTATTGGATGGACTATATGCCCGACAACTTTCCGAAGGAACTGTCCGCCCTGTACCCCATTATCTACAATTATTCTTACATCCTGGCGGAGGGTCTTCTCACAATTGTGATCCTTCTTCTGCCCCCGGTCAAAAAAGCCCTGAAGCAGGTGAAACTGCTGGCCGTACAGTAAAGAGAACCACAAGACTCCTGAAGGAACTGATCCTACAGGAGTCTTGCTGATTCCTCTTTTTATTTCTGCGCTTCCACACACTCCTCCAGATAGAAGGAATATAATATCTTCTGCTGCATGGGAAGCTTCATGAGCCTGCACAATGCCTCTTCATAATACTGCACCTGTGTCTCATATCTGTCCCACAGCTCCTGCCCGTTTTTCACTACATCTGTCTTGTAATCCACAAGGACAAGAGCACCGTCTTCCACAAAGAACGCATCGATGATACCCTGGATCAGTACCTTTTCCTCCTCGGGATACTGTTCCCCGAGACGTCCTGCACTGATGCCGTACACGAAAGGCTGCTCCCGGTACAGTTCGCCCCTGCATTCCGCACGGTACATACGCACTGCAAGGTCTGACAACAGGAAACGGACCATTTTATCCTCTCTCACGGCATTTCGGTACTCTTCGCTCAGCCTGCCTTCCTCTGTCTGTCTTTCCAGGAAAGCAAGTAAATTCTGTCTGATCTTTTCTCTCTGCTCTTCCTTCCCAAGATCCGGAACAGACACGCCCTCATACAAAGCGTCAAACTCCATCAGCTCCATTACCTTGTGGTAGGCATTACCTCTCACCACGCCGCTGATTTTTTCTTCCCCTCTCTTAAACTGCGGGATATAGGGAATGATCTCTCTTTCCTCAAACGCATGATAAGCAGCCTCGTCCTTTTCTGCCATTGCCGCTATCTTAAGCTCTGAGACAGTAGTTTTGGTATACAGCGTCTCCAGCGCTCCATGTGGATATTTCCATGCAAATCTGCTGCGCAATTCCTGCAGCTGCTCCCCGTCGGCGTAGTGCCCGGATGCTTCCAGACGCGAACGTCTGTCAAGGAGCTGTAACTGTTCCCCTCTCTGCAGTCTCTGTCTGTCTGTCTCCACGATCCTGACTTCTACGGGCGCACTCCCTGCCATGGGTAACAGAAAATCAATATAGGAGGAGCTGTTCATGAATTCATGATAAAAAATCCGCTCTCCCGAAAACAGCTTCTGTCTCTCCCATTTATCTGCTGCGCCCTTCAGGGAAGCCGTCATGATAAGCTTCTCTTTCGCTCTGGTCAAAGCAACATACAGCACCCTGAGTTCCTCGGCCAGATTGTCTTCTTTCATTTTGCGGGCGATCACGCGCTTTCGCAGAGTTTTGTTGCGGATCCTCCGCACGGAATCCACATAATCGGTACCCACGCCCATATCTACATCGGCAATCAGTGCCCGGTTCACATCCTGCATGTTAAACCTCTTGGAAAGCCCCGACACAATGGTCACCGGGAACTCCAGGCCCTTACTTTTGTGAATACTCATGATGCGCACCACATCGGCATTTTCATCCAGAAGCTCCGCCTCACCGTAATCCATATCGTACTTTTCCAACTGCTCCATATATCTGATAAAATGAAACAATCCGCGATAACTGATCTTCTCAAAGTCAGAAGCCTTGGTCAGAAGCATTTCCACATTCGCTCTTCTGCGGCCGCCCATGGGAAGTGCTGACACAAAGGTAAGATAACCGCTGTCACGGATCAGTTTTTCCAGGAGTTCACGGATCGGAAGATACACGGTACAGCTCCGGTAACAGTCAAGCTTTTCCAGGAAATCAGAAGCTTTTTGCCGCAGTGTCTGCGCTGTCCCTTCCCCGGCAGCCACAGCTTTCAGCGCATCATACAGACACTGATCCTTCCTGCCGCTTCTGATCAGCGCGATCTCTTCCTCCGAAAAACCTCCGAACAGGGATTTTAATACACCGAACAGGGGAATGTCCTGTCTGGGATTATCCAGCACACGCAGCACTGATAACAGTTCCTGCACCTCTGTTGCCGCAAAATAACCGGTTTTGGAAGTAATGTAGACCGGTATCCCTTCCTCCTCCAATACACTTTTAAATACTTCATCCCAACCGCTGTTGGTGCGAAGCAGAATCACGATATCACTAAAGCGCACCGGGCGGAGCTCTTTCGTCTCCTTATCGGTCACCTTGAAAGTGACCAGAAGTTCCTTGATCCGCCGGGCAATGCACAATGCCTCTGCCTGTTTGTCGGTAAGTTCACTGTCAGCATTCTCCCCGCTGGGATCTACCAGCAAAAGTTCACTGACACAGTCCGGGTTCTCCGGATAATCCGCACCGGCATGCAGGGCTGCACTCTCGTCATAGGCGATCCCTCCGATCTGCCGGCTCATGACACCGCCGAAAATGCTGTTCACGGTATCCACAACCTCTGTACGACTCCGGAAATTCCTGGACAGATCGATGCGCTGACAGTATCCGTCCTCCTGCGTATAAGAATCATATTTTTCCAAAAACAGCTCCGGTCTCGCCAGACGGAATTTGTAGATGCTCTGTTTTACATCGCCTACCATGAACCGATTGTAATTTCCATCCTCCTCACCGGAAATGGCTTGCATTAAGAACTCCTGCACCAGATTACTGTCCTGATATTCATCGATCAAAATTTCTTTAAAATAACGGCGGTATTCAAGCGCCACCTGACTGGGACAGACCTGTCCGTCCTTATATTCCGTTAGGATATCCAGGGCATAATGCTCCATATCGGAGAAATCCACCACTTTGTTCTCCTGCTTTTTCTCCTGTAGCCGTTTTCTGAATTCCAGTACAAGATCGATCAAAGTCTCCACATAGGGAGCACAGACTCCGTTCTGAACGGCAGCAAGACTTAAGGGTGTGGCAAAAAAAGTATCTCCCAACCCTTTTAAAACGTCCTTCAGTTCTCCCCTGAGTACCTTCACCAACTCCCGTTTTTCCGCAGAAACCGTATCATCCTTTTTGGAGGAAAGCCTTCCAAAGAAGATGGCAGGAATCGCCGCCTCATATTCTGACAGGTTGTCACACTCCGTCAGTTTGAGGATCTGCTCTTTCTCCTGCTCGATCAAGTCACCATACATATAAGGACCGTCCGGCTCCTGACAGATACACTCCAACTTTTCATAGGCCTCCGCGCAGCTCTCCAACAT
This sequence comes from Acetatifactor sp., assembly GCA_045659805.1. Lineage (GTDB taxonomy): Bacteria > Bacillota > Clostridia > Lachnospirales > Lachnospiraceae > Acetatifactor. The sequence goes on along the minus strand of JAZRCR010000047.1, from coordinate 46,487 downwards.
GGCCTTAATATGAGCTACAAGATATCTTCCGTATGCTGTCTCTCCCAACTGTGCTTCTTCGACCGGAGCGTAATCCTGTTTTCGGCTTTCCAGCCATTCTTCCGGCCAGGGATAACTTTCTGCAAACTGGTACAGCTCCAGTATATGGTCCTCCAGCGCTTTCTCCCTGCCTCCCGGGCAGAAATACTCCACACAGTCATGGAATCGGGGATCCTTCCCAGCAAATTTATCTTCCAACAGTCCATCCAGCACATCTCTGACAAGCAGTTTTTTCTCGCCTTCGTCCATCACACGGAATGCGGGATCCACACCGATCTCATTGAAATGATTCTTCAGAAGGAACATACAAAAACTGTCTATAGTGGTGATCTGTGCATTGTGAAGCAGTGCCGCCTGCCTCTGGAGATGCTCCGATCGGGGATTTAATGCCAGTTCCCTTGTGATCCCCTGACTGATACGTTCTCTCATCTCCGCAGCCGCAGCGTTGGTAAAGGTCACGATCAACAGCCGGTCGATGTCCATGGGATCTTCCTCCCGGCAGATCATCCGGATGATGCGCTCCACAAGTACGGCAGTCTTACCGCTGCCTGCTGCCGCAGATACCAGGATATTCCTGCCGTGCAGATCGATGACTTTCTGCTGCTGTGGTGTAAATGCTATTGCCATTCCGCTTCCTCCCGCATCTGCTTAAGCGCCTCTTCGCGGTCCATATCCGCAAGCACACGCCTCTCATAGCCGGGCACACCTGCGTCAAATCCGCATACCTTCTTATACGCACAATAAGTACAGGCATTGGCGTTTCCCTTTTCATAAGGGTTCACCGAGATCCTTCCTGCCAGGATCTCCTGCCCGATCTTCTTTACCTTATGATTCACATACTCCGATACCGTCGCAAGCTCTTCCTCCGACATCACAGAGGAACGGGCAGAGTATCCTCCATCCTTCTTGCGTTCCACGGGGATCACGTCTGACCTGGTTCCCATCTGCCGATCCAGCATCTGCACAATGCCTTCTTCACTGCTCACCACGCCGCGCATTCTGAGTTTTTCCAAAAGCCTGCCGTTCAGTTCTTCCTCTGTCAGTTCGGTGGCGGACTCAATCGTCGGATCGTCTATATGATAATACAAGAGTGCCGCCGGCACGATCTCCTTGTCCGGATGCTTCTTCGCCTCCAGCTCCATGGCAGCGTTCATATAAACCACCAGCTGCAACTGCAGCCCATAGTAAAGTGCCGCCAGATCAAACTGCCTGTCACCCGATTTATAATCAATCACTTTTACATAAACGTGCTCATCGTCCTCTGCCGTATCAATTCTGTCGATGCGGCCCCGCAGGCGCATTTTTTCCTCTGCGGACAAGGTCACATTGATGCTCTCCAGATTGTCGGCGCTGTAGAAGGACATTTCGTAGGCGTCTGGCACAAAGGCACCTCTCTTCAACTGCTCCTGCAAGGTAAGCACGGTCCTTGTGAGAATCCGCCCCATCCTGACAATGGCATATTCATTGCGGGCGCTGCTGTAAAGAACGGTCTGCCCGTATCTGGCCGCATAAGCTTCAAGGGCTCCCGCTACCTGATTTCTCGCAAACTCCTCCGGAAAGTCAAACCACGTATATCCGCCGGCAGTCACTCTGTCGGCAAATTGCTCCAGCACAGCGTGGAACACATTTCCCATGTCCACACTCTCAAAACCGAACTCTTCCCTCTCCTTTAATGATAATCCATACTGCAGAAAATGGTGATAGGCACAGGCAGCGTAAGTCTCCAACCTGCTCACGCTGTTTTCCAGGATCACCCCGTAAAGCGCTCTTGCCACCTTTCCGGAAAGTCCCGTATCCTGATAACGCCTGAACGCCGCATCCGTCAGCTGTCTCCTCAGAGCAAGCTGCTCTTCCGATTCCCCGTAAGCTTCATACAGGGTATAAAAAGCCTCTTCCTCGCCACTGTTCATCCCCTGAGCATACAGGCGGAGACCCCGGGCAAGATAATCCGCACCTTCACTCCTGGTCATGACCATGTCAAGCATCGGCCTGTTTTCGGGCCGTTCTACAGTGAGCTTCACAAACAGCTTTTGCAAAACCTCTATCAGATAGGCTGGGCGCACAGACTTGCCCTCCCGGTTGATCTTTACATAGGAAACATAGAGATAGTGGGAAGGCTTGGTCATATTCAGATACAGATACAGCCTCTGGATAAACATCTGCTGTCTCGGCGTAGGCGCAAGCTCCATATCCCCTTCCCGCAAAAATTCACGGTCCATATCGGAGATGATACCGCCGGAGGATGCACTCTTGGGAATATTCCCATCATTCACACCCAGGAAGAACAGTGCTTTTACCTGTTTCAATCTGGTGCGTTCCATATCTCCCACCACTACGCGGTCCACATTCTGAGGAATCGTTCCCACCTGGATCTCCGCAAATCCGGCCTCCAGAATATCCGCAAATTCCTGCAGGCTGATACTCTCACCACCCAGAAGCTCATAGATCTGGTTCAAAAGATCCATCACCATCCGGTAAACCTGAGCATACTCTCTGGCCCGGGACAGATCGCCCTGTTCCCGAAATCTTTCTTCCATGCTGGCCAGCTTCTCCTGTACCCGGTTCTCCACCAGAAAATCATACAGCTGATTCACATAACCGGCTACGGTATCTTTCTTTCTGCCGTGGAGACAGGACAGCCGAATCATCATCCGCTCCCGTATGTCATTCAGTCGTACAAAGGATTCCTCCTCTTCACCGGCCGCGGTGAAGACTTTACTCCACTTGCCGTATCCCCGGATGCCGGTCTGCAGCACGTAATTTTCCAGCTCATCAGCTTCTTCCGCCGTGATGTCTGCCAGTCCGCTCCTCAGATAATGGAATACCGCCTCATAGGAAAAGTCCCTGATAAACAGCTGTAATGCGGCGGTAATGTACTCTGTCAAGGGATTCAAAACAATCCCTCTCGTCCGGTCAATAAAGCAGGGAATATCCAGCTGTGCAAAGGTGGACTCCACATAAGGCGCATAGCTCTCCAGATCTCCTGTAATCAGTGCAATATCACGGTACTGAAGCCCTTTCGTCCGGATCATTTCCTGAATCTTAAGCCCCACCTGATGCACTTCCTGCGCCGGTGTGGTCATCTCCATCAGATGTATATGATCCTGTTCCCCGGTAAAGGGCTCTGTCTCATACCGGAACAGATTCTGTTCCAGGCTGCGCAGTGCGGGACTTTCCGCAAAACGGTCTCGTCCCCCGGACACCGTAAATACATCCTGTCCTCTGGCAGCACCTGCCTCCCCGGCAAGCTTTTCCAGATCACGGACAGTCTTCTTAGTCAGATAAAATAATTTTTGTTCTCCGTCTATCCGGTACGGGTCCTCGCCGGCTCCCAGCGTCAGACTGACGACGGTCTCTTCCGACAGCCGGATCACCTCACGGATCACCTTGTTCTGGATCGGCGTAAATCCCGTAAAACCGTCAAACAACACCACACTTGCAGCGATCAGTTCAGACTTTGAAAGGTTCCTGCAAAGCACATCCAGTGTTTCTTCCGATGTGATAAAATTCCCCTGAATATAGTCTTTAAAGCCCTGATACAGTGCTGCAAGGTCTTTCAATTTATGGAGCAGCGCGCCCCTTGTCTTTGCATGCTCCATGAGCTTGGGCATATCGGAAGGTGCAATTCCGTACTGCATAAATTCGGATATGGCACTCTTGACTTCATGGATATACCCCTGTTTATGAAGATGCCCGCCGAGGGTGGGCAAGCTGTCTTTCATATTAAGGGCAACCTTCTGAAGGACAAGGCTTTTGCCGGTATCATCAAGCACCGGCGCTTCCTTCACACCCACCTCTTCAAAGATCCTGTGGCACAGCCTCCCAAAGCTGAGAACGTCAATATTGAGTATGCCACCTCTTTCATGAAGAGTCACAAGCTCCTTTTGAGTCTGCATCGTAAACTGGTCCGGCACGATGATAAAAAAATTTCTCTTGGGTTCCCGCAAAGACCGTTCCATGATTTCCTGATAAAGTTGTCTGCTTTTTCCGGAGCCGGAAGGCCCAAAAAAGAACCGTAAACTCATAAATAAAACCTCCACAGATAATCGGCGGCTTCCTCGGCATAATCTATGCCGATCCTCTTGCCCTCGTGTATCTGCTCATTTGTAACCGCAACTCCCTCCGTCACATAAAACGAGGGACTGTTTACCATATCTATGTCATTGTCCTGCCTGGTGATCCCCATGGCAATGCATAGCTTTCCGGGCCCATCCGCAAGGTGCTTTTTGAAAGACAGTGATTTTCCCCGCTGCTTTTCCGACCGCAGATGCTCCATAATATCACGGGACTGTTCGTCAAACGGCTCTGCCTTGCGAAGTAAAACAGCCTGCGGAATCCCTTCTGTCATAGCCGCAATATTCATACAGTTGTACATCCCGTAGATCAGATATACATATGACGTGCCACCCTGATGATACATCGGCTCTGTTCTGTCTGTCCGGCGTCCGCCATAGGTGTGGGAAGCCTTATCCTCCTCACCCATATAGCTCTCTGTCTCCGTGATCACCGCTCTGACTGTGCCAATCGGTGTCTTGTGTACCAGCACTTTTCCCAGAAGTTCCCGCGCCACTGTGATCCCGTCCCGCGCAAAAAATTCCCGCGACAGTCTCTTTTCTCTCTCCATTGTCACGCCTCTGAAAGGATCAGCTCTACCGGGCAATGGTCCGATCCCATCACACCGGTATGGATCGCTGCATCTGCAAGTCTGTCCTTCAGACATTGTGACGCCACAAAATAGTCGATGCGCCAGCCGGCATTCTTGGCCCTTGCCTGGAACCGGTAGGACCACCAAGAATAAATCCCTTCCTGATCAGGATAAAAATAACGGAAGGTGTCCACAAAACCGCTTTCCAACACCTTGGAAAAACATGCCCTCTCTTCATCGGTAAATCCTGCATTCCTTCGGTTCGTCTTGGGATTCTTAAGATCAATCTCTTTGTGAGCCACATTCAGGTCTCCGCAGAAGATCACCGGCTTCTTTTCCTCCAACCTCTTGATATAGGCCAGAAAATCAGCCTCCCACTGCATACGGTAATCGAGGCGCTTCAACTCTTCCTGAGAATTGGGGGTATACACCGTCACCACATAAAAATCTTTGAACTCCGCCGTGATCACGCGCCCCTCATGATCGTGCTCCTCCGCGCCGATCCCATAATCCACGCTCAAAGGCTCCTCTTTCGCAAAAAGGGCTGTCCCGGAATAACCTTTTTTCTCAGCATAATTCCAATACTGATAATAGCCCGGCAATTCCAGTTCGATCTGCCCCTCCTGCAGCTTCGTCTCCTGCAAGCAAAAAACATCGGCATCCGCCTCTCTGAAAAAATCCATAAAGCCTTTATCCACACAAGCACGAATGCCGTTTACATTCCAGGAAATCAGTTTCATGATCATACACCTCTCCATACGATTTAACTATCGGTAACTGATTTTTATTTTATCAAATCTATAGGTAAAAGTAAACACGAAACGAAAGCACGCTTCGCGAGCTTTCTTATTTGACGCAAAAGGGAGGCGATTCCCGTTATGCCGGAAACCGCCTCGCCTGCATTATGTATCATCTGTAACTGTTTGCTTAATTATTCCGCTTATTAAATCCTTGCGACACCGGTACGAACGGCAGCCTCAGCCACAGCTTTCGCCACAGCACCGCCTACGCGCTCATCGAATGCCTTGGGAATGATATAATCCTCATTCAGCTCCTCATCCGTGATCAGGTCAGCAAGAGCCTGGGCAGCAGCCATCTTCATCTCCTCGTTGATGTCACATGCACGCACATCAAAGGTACCGCGGAAAATGCCGGGGAACGCCAGAACATTGTTGATCTGGTTGGGGAAATCGGAACGGCCGGTAGCGATCACTCGGGCTCCGCCTGCTTTGGCATCCTCGGGGAAAATCTCGGGAGTGGGGTTCGCACAGGCAAAGATAATAGCATCCTCAGCCATGGTCTTGACCATCTCAGTGGTCACGGTTCCCGGAGCAGAAACGCCGATAAATACATCTGCACCAACCAACAAATCAGCCAGGGATCCTGCCTTCTTATCCAGATTAGTCACCTGTGCCATCTCTTCCTTGATCCAGTTTAATCCGTCACGTCCGGCATAGATAGCTCCCTGACGGTCGCACATGGTAATGTTCTTATATCCTGCAGACAGTAACAGCTTCACGATTGCGATAGCTGCAGCACCTGCACCTGAGGTCACAACCTTTACATCCTCTTTCTTCTTACCAACTACTTTAAGGGCATTCTGCAGACCTGCCAGAGTAATCACTGCAGTACCGTGCTGGTCATCGTGGAAAATAGGAATGTCACACTTCTCTTTCAGCTTGCGCTCAATCTCAAAACAACGGGGAGCCGAAATATCCTCCAGATTGATACCACCGAAGGAACCGCTCATCAGATAAATGGCATTAACGATCTCATCCACATCCTTGCTCTTTACACAAAGCGGGAATGCGTCTACATCTCCAAATGCCTTGAACAGCGCACACTTACCCTCCATAACCGGCATACCGGCCTCGGGTCCGATGTCGCCCAGACCCAATACTGCCGTACCGTCTGTAATAACTGCACACAGATTGTGTCGGCGAGTCAGATCATAACTCTTATTCACATCTTTCTGAATCTCCAGGCAGGGCTGCGCCACACCGGGAGTGTAGGCCAAAGACAGATCGTCCTTGGTTGCAACGGGAACAGTGGCGATCACTTCAATCTTACCCTTCCACTCGCCGTGCAGACGTAAAGACTCTTTTGCATAATCCATAGTATCTCTCCCTTTCTATTATTCTACAATTCTAAATGAATACAGATTGTATTATAGTATACAATAATAAAGTTGGCAAGCCCTAATATTAAAAACTTTTGTCAAAAATATCTCTGATCACATCAAAATCCATATCAATGCAGCTTTTTACAGTCCTCTGCCTTCCAAAGGTACACAGTTGCGCCAGCTTGTCGATACTGTCCCTTCCAATTCCAAAATCTCTCAATTGCAGAGGCATTCTCAAAGCTGCAAAGAATTCTTTCATTTTTTCAATTCCGAGAACAGCCGCCTTTTCGTCATCCTCTTCCGTCACTTCCCACACACGCCTTGCAAACTGCGCAAACCGCGGAACCGCATACCGGTAACAGTGCCCGGCCCATGCCGGGAACAGCACTGCAAGTCCGGCACCGTGTGCAATGTGATCAAACTCACCGCTCAGCGCATGCTCCAACTGATGAACGGGAAGCGCATTTTCCCTTCCGCAGCCGGTGAGATCGTTATGAGAAAGGCTTGAAGCCCACATCACAGTAGCTCTCGCCTCATAGTTGCAGGGATCCGCCATCAACACTCTTCCGGCATCTATCACGGATTTCAAAAGGCTCTCTGCGATTCTGTCAGTCAGATCAGTAGGCGGGCAGGGGATAAAATATCTTTCCATGGTATGTGCCATAATATCCACGATACCGCAGGATGTCTGATAAGGATCAACCGTATAGGTAAGCTCAGGATTACAGATGGCAAACAGACATCTGTTAAAGTCACTGTTAAATCCGCGTTTCATATTAAGCTGCGGATTGGAGATCACCGCAGAAGAACTCATTTCACTGCCCGCCGCTGCAAGTGTCAGCACACATCCTACAGGCAACGCCTGCGCCACTGTACTCTTTCTTACCGGGAAGTCCCACGGATCGCAGTCACTCACTGCTCCTGCAGCAGTATATTTACAGGAATCGATCACGCTTCCACCACCAACTGCCAGGATCATCTGAACCTGCTCTGTTCTGGCAACTTTCACTGCCTCGCGGACAAAGTCAATCTTGGGATTGGGTTCCACACCGCCCATCTCTACTACCTCGATCCCACTGTTGCTCAGAGAGTCCATAATTTCATCATAGAGACCGCTTCTCCTGATACTGCCCTGACCATACTGAAGCATAATCCTGGTATATCCGTATCCCTTCACAATCTCGCCTACTTCAGTATGTTTTCCCTTACCGAAGTAAATCTTTGTGGGGGCATAATAAACAAAATCCTTCATCGCGTTCTCTCCTTCATGATTCTGTGTCTGCCACAGCGGTCACAGTCCTAGCCCAAAATCTGTCTCTTCACTTCATCCAGCTCTTCCGCAGTAGGCTCAGAAGGAACCATCGTCAGCTCCTGCCCGTCATCTGCATATCTGGGAATCAGATGCAAATGAAAATGATGAATGGTCTGTCCTGCCACTTCGCCGTTATTCTGCAGCAGGTTGAAGCCCTCACAATCAAGCTTATCCGTCATCAGAGAAGCCATTTTCTTTGCCAACGGCAGCACTCTTGCCGCAATATCATCCTCAAGTTCATAAAGATTGTCTGCATGCTCCTTCGGCAGGATCAGTGAATGTCCCTTTGTCATAGGACTAAGATCCATGATCACCCGAAACATTTCATCCTCGTACAACGTTCTGGAAGGAATATCTCCGTTTGCCAGTTTACAGAATATACAATCATCTTTTCTCATACCTTTTCTCCTTGCATCCATTTTCTTCTTTGTATCAAACAGATCACGGTTCCCAACACAAAACCGGTGACAAGACCTCCCACATGCGCCGAATTATCAATATTACTCCCTGTAAAACCGCTATACAGCGACAGCGCAATCATCAAGAAGGCTCTTGCCGGGGTCACGGCAGGTAGTTTTCTGCCGGCAAATAAAACTAATGCCAGCAACATACCGTCAAGGCCAAATACCGCTCCGCTGGCGCCGATAGATGCACTCCAGTCATTGGTGGACACCTTTACCAGCAAAGACAGCACATTACCTCCTACACCAGACAGGAAATAAGTGAGCATCAACCACATATGGCCCACTTCTTTTTCAAGCATTGCACCCAGGAAAAACAAAATCAGCATATTGTTAAAAATATGGCTCAGATCCCCGTGGACAAACATAGCCCAGAGAATCCTTCCATACTCCCGTCCGTAAATGGTCTCCACTACACTCAGCCTTGCAACTGCATAGAGCGCATCACCGGTCATCATACAGATTCCGAAAACAAGTACATTCATAAAAACCAATGTCCCGCTGATCAATGGAAGTTGATGATATTTTTTCAAAATAGTCCTCATATTTTCTCCCGGGTCGCAACAATACTTCCTGTCATCATAATGTCTGTTTAGAAAACTGTATCACTTTCTTTCCCCTTTCGTCAATGATTTATCTGAAAAACAGCGTGATTTTGCCCAATCGGATCTCATCCTCTTTCTCCAGACGCCGCTTCTCATACGGTTGGAGTCTTAATCCGTTTTTAAAAGTTCCGTTAGTAGAATTCAAGTCCTCCAAATATAACTCCGATTTATCTCTGGTGATCCTGGCATGCATCCTGCTGACCGAAATATCCTCTATGACACAGTCTGCCTCTTCCTTTTTCTTGCCGAGGATCACAGTCTGACGATCCAACAGCAAAAGCAATTGTCCCGTCTGAGAATATAACCCTTCTGTCTCCTCCTTACAGTCTCTCACCTCCTCCATATACACAGTGCGTCCCATCGGTTCTTCTGTTCTCAGTTCTTCTGTCCCGCCCCCCCTGCCGGAAGTATCTGCATAGACCGTATCCTCGCAAACTGCGTATCTGCCCATTGCCTTCTTAGTCTGGGGATATACATTCATCCTTTCATCCTTCTGCTTCTTATTCCTTCCATCCAGAAAATAAAAAATCCCTTTCTTGCTTTCTCTAACCTCTGCTTCCACTGTAGGCTCTGTCAGCTGTGCCGGTTTCACCTCCTCCCCAGGGGTATCTTTTGCCACAACAGGGGCAGCTGTTTCCCGGATTTGTTTTTCTTCTGAAACGTCCAACTTCTTTGCATCCTCATAAATCTGCTCCTTTAGATAAGCTTCTCCCATTGCACTGTATTTCTCATGCATCCGATAAACACATTCCACAAGTCCGTTGTCTTCGTAATCGATCCTCTCTACGAGAAAATCCATTAGTTCACCAAACCCTTGATCTTCTGCACAGTAGGGTACATAGATAAAATAAAAATCGTTCTTCTCCAGGTCTTGAAAAATCTGATGCGGATGCCATAAAAGGTTGGCATCATCCAGCAAAAACCTTCCCATCTGTTGCCTTATCTGCCTCATTCCCCACAAAAAATCCTTCACCCATTGTCTGCAAATAGTTTTGGTCGAAAACAGTTGTGCCACGCTTTGAGTGAATGAGATGTCATAATATAAATACACCTGTCCATTGATATATCTGAGATTACATGGCAAGAGCCCTTTAATCCCCCCTCTGGTCACTATACAATACTGATACCGATTCTCTTCAGGATTCTTATCCAGAAGTATCCTCTCATAATTACAATTAAGGTTCCTCACAAACTCTGTTTGCAACATTTTCCACCTCCTCCATTATCTTTTTGCTCAATCTGATCCATTCTGCCGGTCTCACTTCAGTACAGGAAAAGGATACCTCCAACTCCCACCTGCCATTCCCGGTTCTCATACCAAGTCCTCCCAAAGGCATATTTACCAGCCCTTCCGCCCACGCCTTTATTTGGCCCTGTTCTTTTACAAGGCCATCCCCCCTCCACGTGAATGCCGGATACTCTTCCGTTCCATGTTGAGAACTTATCGCATCTTCCGTCCCGGCCGCAGCCGACCACTCCTCCTCCAACACAAGCAATGCCACATCCTGTTCCAAAAGACATCTGTCATATTGATAAAACATCCCATATATCAAAAATACATAAACGCCCAACACCACCGGCAAGATACATGCCGCTTCCACTGTAAAAAATGCTTTCATACAAGTCCCCCTGTGTCACCGGTCCGTCACACGAACACTGTTATCAGCGTCGATATTGTCAGAAAAGGTATAAACGGTAATTGATCATTTCTGCCCACTTTGCCCAGTACCAGCAAAACTCCGGATACCAAAGCGGCAATCATCATGCTCAGCATATATGCTGTCACACCTCCGACACTGCCCATAACAACACCTGTCACAAGAAGAACAGCTCCATCTCCGTAACCTGTCTTCCCACTGAACCTTGCTATGAGCAGCATCAAAAAACCTGGGCCCATACTTTTCAGGATTTCTGGGAGAATCCCCCAAAAACTATGCTCAAAGCAAAGATATACTATATTTGCAACAGCCACCGTACCCCCGGCCAACAGCCAGACGATTGGTATCTTTCTGGTCCGTATATCAAATATAGCGAGTATTGTCAAATATCCTATAAGACACATCGATTTCCACATTTTACCTCCTGTTAAGACGCGCATTTACTGCAAGGGCGATATTCTTCTGCCTGCTTATATTCCACAGAAATAACCGTTCGGATCAGACTCGGACAATCCCTCCTGCCATGATATTTATTACCTTCCTGTGTCACATGGATAATACGCTGCCCATTGTCTCCGCAGATTTCGCACCGACGGTACCGTTCCCCGCTATTGTTCCGTATATTCCCTACTTCTGAAATATCCAGAGTCTTTACCGTTCTTACAAGATAACTACAATTTCTGTCCATGTGATAGACATCACCGTATTGGGTGATGTAGACTCTGGCCGGTTCCTCCCGCTCCGGCATTGTATCATCTACCCTGTATCCGGTCCAGGCCCTCGCATAATATCGGTTGGCCATCCGGAACGAAGAAAAACCCGGAATGGCGAACACCGGAGACACCTGATACGTCACTTTAATGTCAATACACTCATTTTCCAAATACGCAGATTCCAAAAAGTTAAGTCCCTCTGCACCGTTTGTCAGTGGCGATTCGTCCAAATACTCCCTTCCCAGATTGCTGATAACATTACTCCTCAGCATCACATCTGTCAGCAGAGTCCCTCCCAGTTTCGCCAGGATATCTTCCCATAAGCGATTATTGTCCGTAACATTCGATTGCTCTTTTTCCTCTCCGTAAACTGCATCATAGACATATCCACTCACCGCCATGACCCTTCCTTTTTCCCACAGTGCCAACGCCACATTTCCATGAAGCCTCAACATCTCAAACGCAGACATCAGGTTTATAAAGAAGAACAAAAGCATGGGGATGACAACCGTTGCCTCCACTGTCATACTTCCTTCAAGGAGATATGACAGCGGTGTCCTCTTTATGTAACAAGTGCTCCGTGCTCCTCGTACAAAACCATTTTCACTTCTATGCAGTATCGGGAAAGGATTCTCTTTCAACTGGGTTCTCTTTTTTCTGTTTTCGGCAATTCTCCATAAAGAGGACACCGTTGTCCACCTCCCTTTTATTCCTTAAGAATCTTTTTCTAGTACTTTTTTATTTTTTGAATGAGCATTTCATATCCGTAACCGCTTTTTATAGAAATATCAGCCACATACCGGTCCACACAGCCATCCAGGCGGAAAGAGGCATTGCCCGGAATCTTCCGGATATCCATCTCAGCAATATCCATCATACGAAAAGTCTGCTTTTCCAGCGGTGATAACATCAAAAGCAATCTGAGATAGTCTGCGTATGAAAGGCCTTCACTGCCAGATTCTCCTCCTGTGCCGCTGCCCTCCTGCGCACCTCCGGCAGTCTGTCCTGTTTTCCCCAAAAACGTATCTATATCATAATGCCAAGATTCATCTGTTTTTAACAACGGGACTTTTTCTCCCGCCAAAAGGCATTTTACATCATACAGGCTTTCAGCATATGCCCAACCCAACAATATTGCCGTCTTAAACAAAGGCTGAAGTTGGGGCAAAAACACTACTGCGGAGACTAAAGATGCGGCTGCTTCCGCTTCAGCACATTTAGTCTCATCCGCAAACAGATAAAGTGCATTGGCGGCCTCTCTGACGGCACAGATGCGATGTACCACTCCCTTCAGGTTCTCAGTATCATTGTTCTTTCCTACAATCAAATATTCCAATTGATATCTTAATACACTTCCCTCCTTTTCCTGCCCCCAAAATCCGCAATAATGCAAAATATACTCCTGCCACAAAAGCCTCTCCATCAGATTTTCCGACGCCGGCAGTTCCCAGTTGCCCTGATTGATCTCCCCCCTGGCATACCTGCTGCTTATCAAATACTCCGGATCCACACCATTGGAGGATACCTTGCCCGTTTCCTCCATGACCAACGTCAGGACTCCTTTACTTTTCATTTCTTCTATGGGTACTGTGGGATTCTCCACTTCCAGCGTGATCCAATCATCACCTACCTGTGTCTCCTGTCCGTTCAGCTCACTGATCTGACTGTCAGCAAGTTGCTTCTCTTCTTCCAGACTGCTCTCAACAAGATTGTATCGTTCCACTGTGTCAACCCATCCTGCCACTTCTTCCAGTAATGTCAGTCCCACATCACTCTCTATCACCTCTATCGCTCTTTTGCGATAAAAGCGGCCCCCTCCGTCCGAAGCTACGGCCACTTTTGATATCAGCACCCCTTCTTCCTGCATCTGCAAAAAGTCCCTATACAAGTACTCCTCACCCACAATCTCCCGGTTGCCGCAATTCTTTGCAAGATACCATTCCAAATGTTCTTCCAGGTTCTGTATGGAAGGATTCTCTGTGCCATAGGAAATGTCCATCCAAAACATCCCATACTGCTCCAGCATTTCACGGTGATATTCTGCCAGAACACTGTCAGCGGCAATATCTGCTATCAGTTCAGCCTCCAACTGAAACGTATGTAATCTGATTCCCTCCAGCAAAGCCAGAAACAGCGATAACAACACAGAGAGGGAGAGTGCCGCATATACCGTAAGATAACCGCCTGCATACTTTTTGCTTATTTCTTTACTGATCATACTCTTTTGGTCTGTGAAGTGATCTTGTCAAATACAGACTCTACAATCTCTGTGATCTGAGATTTGAAGATAATCACAAGTCCTATCAGCACCACAATGATCAGAATGATTTCTACCGTTCCCATTCCGTCCTCTTCTCTCCAAAAATCCTTCCAGCTTTTCATATTAAATCCTCCTTGCTTAAAAATTTCCAAATGCGGGTATCATGATCATTACCATAACGATGCCCAACATCATAACCATCGGTACTAACAGTTTAGTAGATGCTTCCTCTCCAAATTGTCTGCTTCTCTGTATCTGCTCCTTTCTCACATTTGCGGCCTCTTCGCGTAACCGGTCTGTCAGCCCTCCACTGCCTTTCACTGTATTTTGAGCCAAAAGTGCACCAAGTCTCATGTACTCCTGTAATCCGCATCTACAGCCCAATCTTTCATACACCTGTGTTTCATCAATCCCCATATACAATTCCCGGCAGGTATGAAGTAATTCCTCGCAAGCAGGAGCCTCTTCCGCCCCTTCCCTTCTGTCATGTACATACATATCTGCTATTCTCTCCAATGCACTTCTCACTGTCAGGCCTGCCCTGAGATACAACTCCAGTTTGTGAACAATTCCCGGGTATGAGTTCCTAAGCTGCCTCTGTCTGTCGCGAATCTTTGTATCCAAATCCCTATCTTTCAGGAAAAAAACACCGGCACCCACAGCCAACGTCATGAGCCACAGAAGGATACCAGTGTTATCTGACTGCTCACTCCAATGAATCTCTTTCCCCTGCCACCGGTCGGGAAGTATCAACGCTGCATCATTTCTGCTTTTTTCTTCTCTGTCAGACAACATTTTTTCCAGTTCATGCGCTAAAAGTTCTTCCTCTTCAACCGGTGACACTACCGTAACTTCCAGTTCATGCATCCATTCCCAACTGTGATATGTGACCCGGACCGAAAGCATTACTTGTTCATTTTCTCCATAAGAAAGCTCTTTTACATTACCTTCCTCATCTACCACACTGAGTCGGTCACTGAACCACTCCACCGCGAAAGGATATCCTTTCAACTCCCCTCTCAGTGAGAGATTTCGGTTCACATGATCCCATGCCTCGTTATCTCCCAATGCCTCTGTTTTGAGCTGCTCCCAAAATTCTCTTTCCAATTGATCTACGGTCTCTTTACCGGGAACTCTTCCTTCTAACTCCAGTAAAATACTTTGCTCAGGGTATCCTTCAATCTTTGCAGCCAGTTCCAGTTCTTTCCCAGGATCACGGTAATCTCCTCTTTCCAACAGATTACCGTTTTGAAGATTTTTCTCAAGATCTGTCTTTGCAGTCACAAATATACCCAACAATGTCCCCGCCAGAAGGATCGCAAGAATCAATCCCAGTTTTTCTGCATAGTACTGTGCTGTCAGCTTTTCCGGTTCGTTCCCCGGATGCAATCTTTCCAGATTAGCCCTGATCCTTTCCTTCAAAGGCCATGTACCGGCCGCTTGCTGAACCTTTGCATAGATCCAGGCCCCCATGCGCACTGTGGGGCGCGGGCCTTTCCCCTCGACCATCACCCTTCGGGATACCAGCCACAAGATCAGATATCCCACCAGTATAACTCCGGCAATTATATACATATCTGCCTCCTAATTCCACACTGTGACGGCATTATCTAAAATCCTGTCGGACAGATACCAGGCTGTCAGATACGCCAAAAGGCAGATGCTCATAACAACAACGCCGGACAAATTGTGGTAAAGCATATGAAAATAACCTTTATTGGCAGCCTCAATATACAGCAAGATTACAAAAGGCATTACATTCATAAGGTTTTGCTCCATTCTGCGCCCTGCCGTCTGTGTCAGGATCTCTTCTCTCGTATCTTTCTGCCTGTAAATCAATTCCGTAAACGAACGTATCACCTCGGTCATGCTGCCACCGTTTCTTCTGGTTATGGAGCACACTGCGGAAAACTCCCGTATCTGCTCTATTCTGCTGCGCTGTCCAAAGTCCTCAAGCAAATCTTCCAATGTCAGGTTCATTACCAGACCGTGCTTTATCCATTGAAGTTCCCGACAGATCATGGATTCTTTTCCATGCATCCTTAACATATCCCGGTGGCTCTCCCCAAAAGCATTTTCCAAGCTGTAACCGGCGGTCATCGCCGAAGAAACAGACCGTATCATGTCACAAAACTGCAACAACAGTTTATGCTGATCTTTCTGCACCTTTATGGCAGAGTCTCTTTTCCAGAACAAAATCCCTACAATGCTCAAAGGCAAGAAGGCCCAGATGCTCCTATAAAAGAAATAGCTCATGCCGGCAACCAGCAAAATACACTTGATTCCCTCCGCAATCAGGCCTCTGCTTCCCCAATGGCATTTTCCATAATCCCTTTTTACTGCGGCATCAGGCAAGCCCTGCTCTTTCAAGCTTTTCCTCATTTACTAAATCCCCCTCCTTTAAAAGCACTCCCTGTACAGCACCTTGCGTATCCTGCACTTCCTCGTGAAAGCAATACAGCGGATTGAGGCAATAACCATCTGAGCCATATCCTGTCAATTCCACAATTTCCGTTACTCTGCGGGATCCGTCTCTGAGTCTGCCCAGATGGATGATGATATCTATTCCTGCGGCAACCTGATGCCTGATAGCGTCCAACGGTATTTCCATACCCATCAGAATCATATTTTCCAGCCTCGACAGCATGTCCGGTGCGCTGTTGGCATGGCCGGTGCTCATACTGCCCTCGTGACCTGTGTTCATGGCCTGAATCATATCTACTGCCTCCGGCCCCCGCACCTCCCCGACAATGATCCTGTCCGGACGCATACGGAGTGAAGTTCTGATCAGATCCCTGATTGTAATTTCCCGGCACCCTTCCGCAGTACTGTTACGGGCTTCCAACCGCACCAGGTTAGGGATTCCGAGAAGCTGCAATTCCGCATTGTCCTCTATGGTAATGACTCTCTCCTGCTGAGGTATGTATTCGGAAAGAGCATTCAAAAATGTTGTTTTACCGCTTCCGGTCCCCCCGCTGATAAAGATATTGTATTTGGCTCCAACCAGTTTCTTCAATAAATCCACCGCCTCCCGGCTCACTGATTGGCGTCTTTCCAATTCCTCCATGGTTATGGGGGTCTGAGGAAATCTTCTGACCGTCACTGCCGGACCATTGACCGCTACAGGGTTCATCACAATATTTACCCTTGCACCATCAGGAAGTCTGGCATCCACAATGGGAGATGCCTCATTGACGGTCCTGTTGCAGCCTGCCACAATCTGTTGGATCACCGTCTGCAGCTTTTCTTCCGACTCAAATTGCAGATCCAATTGTTCCAGACGCCCTTCTCTCTCCACGAAGATATTTTCTCTTCCATTGATCATGATCTCCGTCACAGACGGATCCTCCACAAATAACTGCAAAATGTCAAGCCTTCGCAGAGAGTCGAACAATTCCTTTCTGAGCCGCTGTCTGACCCGTATGGAACATACCTGTAATTCTTCTTCCTGCAGCATGACCCGGTCAATGATTTCCTCCACCTCACTGTCGGATATTTCCCTGGTATAATCGATGCTGCCCAGCACCTTCTCACGCAGATCACGTTTCCGGTCCTGAAATTGCTTCATCCCGTCACCTCCCTGATGATCCTTTTCACATAATCGGCCAACTCTCCTTTTGTCAACAGCTCTATCTCTTCCGGAATCTTTCGGAACCTGGGCAGACGATAACGACTGCTCTTAGTTAAAAGCTCCTCGTAATCCGTCATCTGGAGCAAACGCTCGTATTGGGCAATTTTGCCCCTTGCACTTCTGCCGTCCTTGACCAGCGTGTATATCCTGTCGCAGGCGCGCAGCAGTTCCAGCAATCCCTGAATGCTTTCTCCAAGGTCCAGGATAATGTACTCATACTCACCGGATTCTCTGATCCTGGAAAGAAGCTCCAGCCACTCCTCCTGCTTGACCTCCGGAAGCGTCATACCGGCCTTCACCGGCGGGACATAATCCATCTGCCCCTTTTTCAAAAGGATTGTCTGCATCCGTAAGAGAAACCGTTCCTTGTCTGTATTCAAAAAGTAAATGAGATCCGACAGGTCTCTGGTCCTCATGTCAGGGAGCAGCTCAGGGTTTCCTGCGCAAAACTCAAAATTCAGATATAACGTCTTATGCTTCTGCGCCAGTATCTGCCCCATAGTCAGCGCAAAAGTAGTCTGCAGGGATCGGTGGACCGGTGTAAAAAAGCCGATCATTTTGGTTCCGTATTCCACGGCAAGCTTTGGCAGCGGATCCTTTGCAGTCTCCACATATTCACTGAGGATTTCCCTATAAACTGATTCCGCCTCCTGATATTTGTTCACATTACGGATCCCACTCCACCGAACCACACCGCTCTCATTGAGAAGTACACACTTCTTCACACCAAGCTCCCTTATCTGCTGCACATATGCATTTTCTGCCACCACCAGCATGTCTATGGAATATTCCTTTGCAAACGAGACCAGGCTCTCTACCTCTGTATAAGTGTGAATATTCCACGGCGCCTCTTTATGTGATTTCAGGTATTCTGTCATATGCCGGGCATATTCCTCTTCCGTATCACACAATACCAAAATATGATCTTTCAATAGACACCTCCCACGTGAAGCAGCAAACTTAAGAAAACTGGGCCGGCCAGTGGTATCCCGGCCCTCCCGGCTTCGGATGCATCATGGAAATATTCCTTCCAACGCCTGCATCTGCTTACCTCCGCCAAATAAGAACACAGATACAACATCCGTTCCCTCCCGCCGCCTTCCCTTATCAGTTTTATAATTGAAAAAATAGCCGAAAACAGCAAAGAAATGAGTAAGAAGCAGGGCAATTCCTGCCCTGACAGGTATCCGGACGTTACGGAGTACAGTTTCACATCTCCCGCACCTATGACACCTATTATGAATAGTGGAAACAGTAATAAAAATATAAAAAAACAATTGATCACATACTCTGTCAGACCTCTGCCGCCTGCATCCCAATACCGATATCCCATACCGTAAAAGAGAATGATCAATATCATCTTGTTGGAGATTCTGGTATTGCGATAATCCGACAGACAGACTGCAGACAGCAATAAACATAATATTGCCATACACACTCTCCTTATCTTTACCGAGATCTTTGGGAAATACGGGATGACAAAATCCCATAGAATGCTAATCCTTCTGCCATACTTAAGGCAGGGACTCGCCAAATGATTTGTTACTTCAGAACATTCGAATGCTTTGTTGTAAAATGTATTATATCCACTATTCCTAATTTTGTCCAGTACTAAGATTTAAAAAATTTAACTTTGGTAAATTTCTACAAAAAATTATAAAATCCAATTCCGTAAAGCGCTGCAACCCCCGGAAATCCAAGGATTGCGGATGTCAAAACAGTCAAGGCATTGATTCCTACACCGGCATCAATCCCCTGCTTTTCCAAAAAAGAGTTTATAAAAAAAATAGCGATCGTCCCAAGTACTCCCCGCACGCAAACATTCAACAGCCATTCTGTTTTTGTCTTCACTGCAACCATTACCAGAATCACACCACATACTGCCGCTGCCATAACGATCCCTGTCAAATTTCCCATGATACCCTCTCAGTCAATCTTATGATTTATTCTATGCCTTTGACTGATCATATATAACTGCAGCGGCGCTTTTACAAAAATACGGCACACTTTGGCTGATATGGAATATTTTACTATGGGCAGGGCTATACTTCTAATAACAGAAAATAAAATATAAGACGAGGTATCAACATGAAGATGTTTTTCAGTCAGAGCTGCAAAGCCACCCATACCACAGAGGAAGATTTCACTCCTCCCTCCCTTCGGGAAGACATAGAAAAAACCCGCATTGCACTTGAGATCGCATACGCAGGTTTTGACAACGCAACTGATGAGGATATGATCGATTGCTATATTTATGAAATCAATGCTCTGCTAAAACGGTACAAACACTTGACAGAGCTTGCCGCCGGGGAACCCCAGCCTGTCGCCCGAACCTCTCATTCTCCCTTTAAGGCACTGGCAGCCCATGTGTTTGGCTGAACCTTAGAACTTATATACAAGAGCCCCGTAAGGCGGCACATCGGTATAGAGGGAAGGTCTTCCGTAATTGCCCGGATCATTGACTGCGGTCAATTCCTGTGCAAGTACACTTCCGTTGCCGCCGAAACGCTCTTCGTCACTGTTTAAGATCAGCTGATACTTGCCTTCCCCGGGCACATTAATCCTGTAATTTTCCCACTTCATAGGGGTCATATTGATCACAAACAACAGATGAAAATGGCCGGTAACAGGCTTCCTTATAAAGCTATAAGTGCTTCGATCCGCATCGTCCGCATTCATCCACTCAAATCCGTCCCAACTGTTGTCTGACTGGTACATACATGGATAATTGCGGTACAGTTTAAGAAGCTCTTTAACATACTCATGAAGTCCTCTGCTGTGCTTTTCCTGCAGCTGAAACCAGTCGAGCTCCCTATCCTCGCTCCACTCTCTCTCCTGACCGAAATCCTGTCCCATAAACAGCAGTTTTTTACCGCTGTGTCCGAACATATAGGTGTATCCTGCTTTCAGATTGGCATACTTGTCAGCAGGATAGCCCGGCATCTTGCCCAGCATTGAGCATTTCAAATGAACCACCTCGTCATGGGACAAGGGCAGGATAAAGTTTTCACTGTCATTATAACTCATGGCAAAGGTGAGACCGTGATGATGATGTCTGCGATAGACAGGATCCAGCTTCATATACTGGCAAAAATCATGCATCCATCCCATATTCCACTTAAATGTAAATCCAAGACCGCCTTTATCCACGTCTGCCGTAATATGCGGCCAGGAAGTAGATTCTTCGGCAATCGTCATAAATCCGGGGTCAAGACCACGAACCACAGAATTCAAATGACGGAAAAATTCTATGGCCTCGAGATTCTCATAGCTGCCATATTGGTTGGGGCACCACTGGCCATTCTCTTTGCCGTAATTTAGATATAGCATGGATGCCACCGCGTCCACACGAAGCCCGTCCACATGGAACTCTTTCATCCAGAACAGAGCGTTGGCTATCAGAAAATTCTTTACCTCTGTCCTGCCGTAATTAAAAATCTTGGTTCCCCAGTCAGGGTGCTCTCCCCTTCTGGGATCAGCATGCTCGTAAAGACACGTTCCGTCAAACTCCGTCAACCCGTGGGCATCACGCGCAAAATGAGCTGGCACCCAGTCAAGGATCACACCAACTCCGGCTTTGTGCAGTTCATTGATCAAATACATAAAATCCCCGGGAGTACCGTATCTGGAAGTAGGCGCATAATATCCTGTCACCTGATACCCCCAGGAACCGTCATAGGGAAACTCCGCAATCCCTATAAACTCCACATGGGTGTATTTCATCTCTTTCGTATACTCAATAATTCTATCCGCAAATTCACGGTAATTGTAATATCCCGCAGTGGTACTGTCCCAATGCTTCATGAAAGATCCGATGTGACACTCATAGATGGCTATCGGCTCCTTCAACATATCCTTGCCGGCACGTTCCTTCATCCACCGGGAATCCTCCCAGTTAAAACCTGAAATATCAGTGATCACAGATGCCGTATCCGGCCGGTACTGTGCCTGATTGGCATATGGATCCGCCTTATACAGTTTTCTTCCGTCAGCCGCCGTTATCAGATATTTATACTGTTCCCCTTCACCGATACCCGGCACAAACAGTGTCCAGATACCTCCGGAACCGATCCTCTCCATGGGATAATTATCTTCTCTCCATTCATTAAAAGAACCGATCACATGAACCTGCGCGGCATTTGGTGCCCACACGGCAAAAAATACACCCTCTTTGCCATCCTCACAAGAAAGATGAGCGCCCAGTTTTTTATAGATATCATAATGTGTTCCCTGTCCGAACAGATATTGATCGGTCTCGGACAGAAACACCTTTTCCCTCGTCATGCAAATATAACCTCCGATTTAGATAAAGTCATTTTCTTTTAAAATCACCATGTCTTCTTCGTCATATCGCTTCGCAAGCAAGATATCAAAGAAATGCTTAATGTTCTTTTTGTTGGCATGACGAATTGCTTCGTCAACAATTTCCTTAACTTCCGTAACTGTCACAGCATGATCAACAGACTGCATCTCGTCAATCCTGGTATGCAACGCCAGAATACCCATCTCATCAATGGAATACTCCTGTTCTCTGGCGTATTTTTTGCCAAATTCCACCAACGCATCATTGCTCAGGGCTTCCATATCCATCCTTGCATTGAAGCATTCGTTCAGCTGACTGTTCTTTTCCAGGAACTTGTTCATGTTCTTCCTGGAATCTTCCATTACCACTACGATTCCGTGGGACTCTCTCTGCAATCCTTTGTAAAGTGAAGCAGCCGTTTTCTCATTCATATCGGATGCCTTCTGAATAATCAGAGCACCGTTCTTTAACTGATCCAGAATCGTCAGTACGTTCTTTACGTTCAGGGCCTGTCCCGATATCTTTGCCGTCTTACCGGAAAAATTACTGTCTGTCGCCTGTACATCACGTATGATATTCTTCGCAAGATTCAATGTATCTATACCTTCATCCCCGGTAACGATCACATTGCCGGTATAGGAGGCAAGACTGATCTTATCAAGCGCTTCAACCAGCTTCTGTCTGGCGGAACGGTTGTGGACGTAGGCGCCGAACAACTCTTTTTCCTCTTTCGTCATATTCCGGACGTGCGGTTTGGCCGTTTCCTCCTCGGTAGCAGGAAACTCCTCTTTCATTTCTTCCGCTGATTCTTCTTCGACAGATTCTTCTTCCTCTGCAGCCTCTTCTGCAATTACTTCTGCTGCAGGCTCTTCCTCTGCAGATTCTTCTGAAATTTCCTCTGCAGGTTCTTCTGAAACTTCCTCTGCGGGTTCTTCTGAAACTTCCTCTGCTGCAGGCTCCTCTGACACTTCCTCTACTTGTTCCGCTTCTTCCTCTTCCATCAGTTCTTCTTCCCCGGCAAATTCTTCCGTCTCAGCCTCTTCCTCTTCTACCTGTTCTTCCACAACATACTCTTCTGCTTCGGTCTGCTCTGCCTCCTCCGCATAAATTTCTGCCTCATTTGAAATATCTCTGCCAAGCTCGGCTTCTCTCTTGAGGCGCTCCCATTCTTTCATCACGTCCTCAATACTCATCTGGCCGATAACCTGCTCTTCCTCTACAGGCTCTTCGGGAACCACAAGACTGATCTGTCCGTCAGGTTCCATTGACAAGGCTTCTTCCAGGAAGTTGCGCTCTCTAAGATAAGGCTGTTCGGCTTCCTCGCCGCCTTCCCCAAGTACTTCCTTGAGCCCTTCAGCCAGTTCTTCCTGCAGATTAATGGTATTAAACTGACTTACATCCACAGTCTTGACCTGAATGTCTTCTTCTTTTGCCTGCGTCTGCTCATAACGGGGCTGGAAACGGTAATCATATTTCTGTTGCTGTTCAGGGGTCAAAGGCTGATGAAGCATCTTCAGTTCCATGGCCTTAATGACATATTTACCCTCTCCGAACCACAGGATGAGCTCATCACACTCTTCCACACATCGTGAGGAAAGACCTACCCGATGATACAGATAAGCCAGCTCGTAAGCCCATTTCTCCCGGTAATCTTTCTTCTTCAGTTCTTCCAACACCGCAATGCGCTCTTCCAGACTTACATCCTGTGCTTCATACAGCTTATACTGCAGCACATATCTGCCTGAATCCTTGGGAGCAACCTGAACAAACTCTTTATAATACTCTACCGCATCCACGATTTCTTCCATTTTGATGGACAACTCGCAGAGCGAATAGCAGATAGCTCTTCCGCCGGGGTGTCTGTCATATGCCAGAAGCAGCATATTTCTGGCATCCTCGTATCTTCTGTTAATCTTATACAGATCACTGACAGTGCAGAGCATCATCACGCTCTTCACACGTCTCCAGTCGATACTGTCTGCAATCTCGGCTGCCTGTGCATAATCTCCCTGTGCAATCAATGACTTAATTTCTTCCGCTCTGACTTTATACTCGAACTTATCCAAGGTACCTTGCTCCTTTTTACCGGTTTTATCCATTTATACGCAACGTGAAAGTGTAGAATAAACCACTCTTTTTCAGTGTATCATAGCTCTGCACCGTATGTCAAAAACAAACGTAAAAAAATCAGTTTTTCTTCATTAAAAGGTTACTGAGATGTGCAAACTGTTCCAGCGTAAGGGTTTCTCCTCTTACAGTGGCGGACAGTCCCATCTCCTCCAGCACTTTGGCCACCTGTTCCTTCGACACCGGCAGTCCTCCGGCATTTCCGAGACCGTTGACCAGTGTCTTTCGTCTTTGATTAAAGGATGCCCTGATAACAGCGAACATAAATTCTTCGTTTTTTACCGACACAGGCGGTGTTTCATAGCGGGTCAGACGGATCACCGCACTTCCCACACTCGGACGGGGAATAAAACAGTTGGGCGGCACATTGGCTACGATCTGAGGCTTGGCATAATACTGCACAGCCAGAGACAGAGCGCCGTAATCCTTGGTTCCGGGTCCAACCTGCATCCTGTCTGCCACTTCCTTCTGTACCATGATCGTGATGCTTTTCAGCGGTACATGTTTTTCGAACAACCCCATGATAATAGGCGTGGTTATGTAATAAGGCAGGTTAGCCACCACCTTAACAGGACGCCCGCCGTTATGCTGCTCCACAATCCGGTTCAGATCCACCTTCAAAATATCATCGTTGATGATCTTTACATTGTCATAGTCAGACAATGTCTCCTGCAGAATAGGGATCAGTGCCTTATCAATCTCCACTGCGATCACTTCCCTTGCACGTTCCGCAAGATACTGGGTCATGGTCCCGATACCCGGGCCAATCTCCAGAACACAATCCTCCTCTGTAATATCGGAGGCCTCTATGATCCGGTCAAGCACATTTGTATCAATCAAAAAATTCTGACCGAACTTCTTCTGAAAGCTAAAATTGTATTTTTGAAGCACCGCAATGGTATTCTGCGGAATTCCTAACGTGGCCATAACCTTTCACCTCTGTCTCATCAAAAATATTTAAAGTCTTCTATAAAATGAATACAGTCATACAACACCAGCATATCTGTCCGGGGAGTCATATACCCAGAGATCAGATCCGCCAATCTGCCGTTGACATACCTCAGATCAATCATATAAATCTTATCATAATGATTAGCCATAAGAGGCACGATACAATTGGCATAAGAATTCTTGATCAGTATCAGTTCTTTTCCCGCACTGTATCCGGTTTCTATCTCAATAAACGGATGATTGTCATCCAGAAAATAACCGTATTTATTTTTAGTATCCAAATAGTTCTTCTCATAATAACTGTAGGTCACCTTCGAAAAATCATAGGTCACCTCAGGAACACGCTTCATGGTCTCCGGGAAAATATGGATCGAATCTTCTTTACGGGGGAGATTCAATTTGGAATGCAGCGTTCCCAGAAATGTATCCGTAACCGCAGTCAGCCCCGAAGGATCAAATTCTTCCGTTCCCACAGCCCCGGTTTGCTCCTTCCATGCCAGATAGCCGTAATATGCTCCCAGAGAAGTCCAGTGATGATCTGTCCGATAATAGATATACTCATCGGAGTGCTCCCGCAGGATATCGGTCACATTGATCACATTCTCTTCTCCCAGGGTTTCCTCTGCCTTCTTCAAAAAAGCATCCTGATCATAGTACACCGCCTGAAAAGGCAGCTTATCTGTCAAAATATTGTCGGCAGTGGGGATCAGCATGGCTTTCGCACCGTACTTCTCAACCAAGCCCTGTAAAAGCGACAGCTTCTTGTCCACCTCGTCCTGAGAGATATCTGACGGTAAATGCTTCTCGATCAGATAATCATCCTTACCGAGGTACACACCGTTGATATCCTTTTTCTGAAGCAGGATATCTCCTCTTGTCTTCAGTTCCACCCAGGTGTCCCTTCCCACAAACTGGTCGGTCACATAAGTCTCGTAATCTTCCATGAAGGAACCGTCCAGGACAGCCTCTGCGCTAAGCTTGGGCTTTTTGGCCAGTACTCTGTTCTCATTTTCGGAAAAAATACGGTCTCCGGTAAGCAGGTCCGCCACCACAAGAATCAGCAGTATGGCTGCAAAAAAAACCACCGTCAGAACTGCATTTGACTTTTCACTCATATATGAGGCCTCCTTTCCTAAAACCTGAAGTACAAAAAGGGATTGTACGACGCATCAACGATATAAGCAATGGACGCCAACAGCAAAAGTGCGGGCAGCAACTTCTCCAAGAATCTTCTCAGTGCAATGGCAGGACCGTTCCCTCCCTCACTGAGCCTCTTCGCAATACAGCTTCCCAAAGGCAGCGAAGCCAGCACCGCTATCACCAGCAAAACAGCGCACTCTTTTACTAAGAATAAGGCATTGCGGTCGTACAGCCCCGCCCCGCTCATTCCTAACATGGATCTTACATACAGGAACACCTTACTGACATCTTCAATGGCAAAAATGACCCATCCAAACAACACCACAACCGCCGTATACAGGAATCCGAACACTTTTGGCAGACGTGCCAGGATCTTGTGCAGCCATAGCTTTTCCAGCATCAGGAACAAGGCAAACCACAGTCCCCACAGCAGAAAATTCCAGCTGGCACCGTGCCAGATACCAGTCAGAATCCACACAATCAGAATATTAAACAACTGTCTGGACGGTCCTTTCCGGTTTCCCCCCAAAGGAATGTAAACATAGTCGCGGAACCACTGACCGAGCGTCATATGCCAGCGCCTCCAGAATTCTGTTATGGATCTTGAAATGTAGGGATATCGGAAATTCTCCGGAAAACGGAAGCCCATCATGGCACCGAGACCGATGGCCATATCAGAGTAACCCGAAAAGTCAAAATAGATCTGGAAAGCATACGCAAGAATTCCCAACCAGCTTAGCAGCACATTCATACCGTCCGGAGCCGTAGCCAACACTTCTTCCCACAAAAGCCCCAGATTGTTTGCAAGCAATACTTTCTTGGATAAGCCTGTGATAAAACGTCTGATACCACAGCTGATATCTTCGATACCGGCATGATGATCTGAGAGATCATCCTGTACATCCGTATATCTGACAATGGGGCCTGCGATCAGCTGTGGGAACAATGTCACAAACACGCCGAAATCAAGAAGACTCTTCTGTACTTTTGCATTCCCTCTGTATACATCTATGGTGTAAGACATGGTCTGGAAGGTATAAAAAGAAATACCTATGGGCAACGGCAGATTGAGCAAAGGTATGTCTGCCCCTGTCAGCTGATTGACCGTTTGTAACAGAAAATCCGCATATTTAAAGAACCCCAGAGCCGCCAGATTGATCAGCACGGAAGAAAACAGCAGCACTTTCGCTACCCCTCTTCCCCTGAACCGCTCTATCAGCCGGCCATGAATATAGTCCGACAAAGTGGAGAACAGCAGTAAAAGAACGTACACCGGTTCTCCCCACGCATAAAAAAACAGACTGCCCAAAAAGAGGATGACATTACGCATCCTCCGGGCAGTCGGCCATAAATAAGTCACAAAATATAACAGTAAAAATATCGGCAAGAACCGAAAAAGGAAAATAACACTGCTAAATACCATATTCACAGCTCCTGAGTGAATGAATCATTGCTGATTAATGCTGACTCAGCATCCGAAAAGTTGAATCTAAAGCATCAAGAACACGCTTATTCTGCTTCTCACAATGCTCAATCACCTTATCATCGCCTTCTTCAAGCAAATCCATGACGTCTGCACCCAGCTGAACAAAGCACACAAAGTCACCTACTGTCTCAACCATAGAGGCCTGAATCTTTCCAACATTCATGGGATACTGGAAGGTGTCATCTATAAGCATATCTCTGTAAGCATTCAACGCATCTTCCACTTCCTGAACTTTACCCTCTTTTGCCCAGACAACGATCAAAGTGTCAACATTTGTAGAAATCATGGGCATTTCAGCCATATAATCGACATACATGTCGGAAGTGATACCGTAAATACCTTCCAGAAGGTCAGGTGTGATCATCATATTGGGCCAGTAGTCCTCGCCAATCTGATCTACAACACTCTGTTTGATTGCCTGCATGGTATCACTCCATCCATTGGACAGATCAATCATAGTGTCAGAATCCTCTGCAGATTCTTCTGTTGAGGTTTCCTCATCAGCTACACTACTCTCCTCGCTCTGATCTGCATCAGTGCTCTCCAGCTCCAGCTGACTCTCCTGAGTCTCTACACTGCTCTCATTTTCCTGATCATCCTTGCCGCAAGCTATCAGAGCTACGGAAAGCATCATCATACCGATAAACATAATTGCCTTTTTCATTATTGTCCTCCTTAAAAAATAATTGACTGTCATTTTCCCTTTTTCATTTCTGCAGCCTCTTACCGGCACGCAAAAATGCACAAACTCAAACAAGTCACCTCAGATTCTTAAGCGGTGCCATGTCCAATACACATATTAACACAGTTTGTTGAAAATGTCTTCAAAAACATTTATAAAAAAATTATTACCGAATCTTAAGAATTTACCCTATTTCCTTTTGTATTTTACCACATAAAGACTGCATTTGCAATAAATCCAAAAAACAGGTGTCAAAACCGCGGAAATATGATATGCTACTGAAAGAATATAGCCAAAAGGAGTAATACAAATGAGTATTTTGAATGTAGAACATCTGACCCACGGTTTTGGTGACCGGGCAATTTTCAATGACGTTTCCTTCCGACTGCTGAAAGGTGAGCATATCGGTCTGATCGGCGCCAACGGGGAAGGGAAATCTACCTTTATGAATATTATTACCGGGAAACTCATGCCGGATGAAGGCAGCATCGAATGGGCCAAAAATGTCCGTGTGGGATATCTTGACCAGCACACCGTACTGACTGCAGGTCAGACGATCCGCAATGTTCTTTCTTCCGCATTTGATTTTTTGTATGACATGGAAGCGCAGATGAATGACATCTGTGACAAAATGGGGGACGCTACCCCTGAAGATCTGGAACAGTACATGGAGGATCTGGGGACCATCCAGGACCTTCTCACCATGCACGATTTTTACATGATCGACTCTAAAGTGGAGGAAGTGGGACGTGCCTTAGGTCTGACAGAGATCGGACTGGATCGGGACGTCACTGAACTGAGCGGCGGTCAGCGCACAAAAGTCCTGCTGGGCAAGCTTCTTTTGGAGAAGCCGGACATCCTGCTCCTGGACGAGCCTACCAACTATCTTGATGTAGAACATATTGAATGGCTGAAGCGCTATCTGAACGAATATGAGAATGCTTTTATCCTGATCAGTCACGACATTCCTTTTCTGAACAGCGTGATCAACCTGATCTACCACATGGATAACCAGGAACTGACACGTTACGTGGGGGATTATGACAAATTCCAGGAAGTCTACGCCATGAAAAAGTCTCAGCTGGAAGCCGCTTACAACAAGCAGCAAAAAGAGATTGCCGACCTGAAAGATTTTGTTGCGCGTAACAAAGCCCGCGTAGCCACACGCAACATGGCCATGTCACGTCAGAAAAAGCTGGATAAGATGGATATGATCGAGCTGGCAGCCGAGAGGCCGAAACCGGAATTCCACTTCCGCGAAGCCAGAACGCCCGGAAGGTATATTTTCCGGACAAAGGATCTGATCATCGGCTATGACGAACCGCTCTCCCGCCCTTTAAACCTGGAGATGGAGCGCGGGCAGAAGATTGTACTCACCGGCGCCAACGGTATCGGGAAGACCACTCTTTTAAAAAGTATTTTGGGACTGATCCCTCCCATAAGCGGCAATGTGGAACAGGGAGACTATCTTGAGATCGGATATTTTGAACAGGAGATGAGTCAGGATGTAAATACCTCATGCATCGAAGAAATCTGGCAGGAATTCCCGGGCTTCACCCAGTACGAGGTTCGCTCTGCCCTGGCAAAATGCGGTCTGACCACCAAGCACATCGAGAGCAAAGTCAAAGTACTGAGCGGAGGCGAACAGGCCAAAGTCAGACTGTGTAAACTGATCAATCGCGACACCAATATCCTGCTTCTGGACGAGCCCACCAATCACTTGGATGTAGATGCAAAAGAGGAACTGAAGCGCGCGCTAAAAGCGTATAAAGGCAGCATCCTGATGGTATGCCATGAACCTGAATTTTATGAAGGACTGGCCACCGATGTATGGGACTGCACCAAATGGACCACCCGGGTTTTCTAGACAAAGGAAAGGGTTACAACCCCAATTCTTCATTGATCAGAATGATCTCGTAGTCGGATGCGGGGGGCTTGCTCAGAAGAATGGACAAACTCCTGCAGATACGGTCCGGGCTGTTGCAATCGTAGCATTTGTCACCCTTTACGGCGCATGGTGTCTTTCTGTTAAGGCGCTGTGCGTTCAAAGGAGCCGCAATATTGCGGGCACGGTATACGGCCGCTTCCAGTGTGGGGGCAATTTTATTGGCTCCCACAAGAAGATATATCTTCGAAGGGCCGTAGGTAACTGCTGCCACGCGATTTCCTATATTGTCAATATTTACAATATCTCCGGCTTCTGAGATCCCGTTGACTCCGCTTATGTAAACTTCCGATCGGGTAGCCGCCATTCTGGTCTCCATGACCGTCATGTCTGCCGGCTTCTCATCATGCCAATACACCACATTGTGACCTGCAAGCTTTGCAAACAGATCCATCTGGTGAATGGTCACGGAACCTCCGAGGCCCACGGTCCTATCGTCGATCTGTCCGTCCAGATAATCTGCCGCCGCTTCTTTGTTTTCAAAAACAGACACCTGATATCCTTTGTCCTCCAGGCGTTTCTTTAAATCTTCAAACATTTTTCTCATTCCCTCCCTGTTACCCAATATCATTCAAACTGCGCTGCGTAAAGCTTGTAATAGAATCCTTTTGCCTCCATAAGACTCTGATGGGTTCCCTGCTCCACCACATCTCCCTGATTCAACACCAGGATATTGTCCGCGTTCTGAATGGTGGAGAGACGGTGAGCGATCACAAAGCAGGTCTTGTCCTTCATCAGATCGCGCATAGCCTTCTGAATCTGCCGCTCCGTACTGGTATCAACATTCGATGTTGCTTCGTCAAGGATCAGCATTCTGGCATTGTACAACATTGCTCTTGCAATGGTGAGCAGCTGCTTCTGTCCCTTGGAAATATTGCCGCCGTCCTCGCTGATAACCGTTTCATAGCCCTGTGGCAGCCTCATGATGAACGGATGAATGCGGGCTGCCTTTGCTGCCGCCACCACTTCCTCCATGGTAGCGTCCTCTTT
Organism: Acetatifactor sp.; assembly: GCA_045659805.1. Classification (GTDB taxonomy): domain Bacteria; phylum Bacillota; class Clostridia; order Lachnospirales; family Lachnospiraceae; genus Acetatifactor. Next base: position 15,417 of record JAZRCR010000047.1, on the reverse strand, counting down.
GCCGTATGCGATATTTTCAAAGATGGTGCCCTTAAACACCCACGTTTCCTGAAGCACCATGGCATATGCCTTTCTCAGGCTTTCACGGGTATAGCCCCTTGCCTCCCCTCCGTCCACGAAAATGCTTCCCTCATCCACGTCGTAGAAACGCATGAGCAGATTGATGATCGTGGTTTTACCCGCGCCGGTGGGACCTACGATGGCTGTCAGCTTACCGGCATCCGCCTTCATGTTCAGATTGTGAATGATTGTTTTATCTTTTGTATAGCCGAACCTGACGTTTTCAAATTCCACATTGCCCTTTACATCCTCCAGGACAACGGCACCATCCAGGTCCTTGACCTCTTCCTCCTCATTCAAAAGCCCAAATACTCTTTCTGCCGCTGCCAATGCGGAATACAGCTCTGTCACGATGTTTGCGATCTCATTGATGGGGCCGGAAAACTTTCTGGAATACAGCACAAAGGAAGAAATATTGCCCAGCGTTATCATCTTAGCCATAAACAGCATGGAACCGAACATTGCGGTAAGGCTCAGTCCGATATTGTTGATAAATCCCACACTGGGGCCCATTGTCATACCATAATATGCCGCATCGTAAAAAGCGTCCGACGCTTCCCTGTTGATCTTGTCAAACTTCTCGCAAACCTTATCCTCGTACGCATAGGCCACGATGCTCTTCTGACCGGAAAGCATCTCCTCCACAAAGCCGTTCATCTGTCCGTATTTGGCGGAACGCCTGGAAAAACGCGGCTGCGTGATCTTTCGCATTTTGGCGGTGTAGATGGTCGCCGCCGGAATTGTGATCAGGGACACCAACGCCAGAATCGGGGAAATATACACCATCATACCGAAAGAACCCACTACCGTGACCACACTTGTCATGATCGCCACAATATCTGTTGCCAGACAGGTGGATACCACATCTACGTCATACGACACGCGGCTGATAATGTCTCCCGCCTGATGAGTGTCGAAGTATCCCACCGGAAGACGCATCAGCTTGTCAAAAATATCTTTTCGCATTTTTTTAGCCACAAAACGGCTGATATACATCATCACCACACTGATCATAATGCTCAGCAAAGACGATGCCAGATAAAAGATCAACATTTTAACGGCATAATAAGTCACCCTGTCAAAATTGACTTTGCCTTTGCCGGCGGAAGCCTCATTGATGGCCTCTCCCGCAAGACTCGGTCCCAAAAGTGCCAGGACATTACTGATAAAGCTCAATATCAGCGCCAAAAACAGAAGCCATTTAAATCCGGCCATATAGGAAAACAGCCTTTTCAGTGTCCCCTTCGTGTCTTTGGGTTTTTTCATCACTCCGTCTCTACCTGCCATGGACATACTCTCCCATCTGTGTTTGATAGATTTCCTGATACATATCACAGCTCTGCATCAATTCTTCATGGGTACCGTATCCGATGCACCTTCCCTCATCCAGGACCAGGATTTTGTCCAGGTTCATGATGGAGCTGATCCTCTGGGCTACAATGATCGTTGTGGTATTATCATAATTTTCCCGAATCGCCTTCCTCAGCGATGCATCTGTCTTATAATCAAGGGCGCTGGAAGAATCGTCCAGCACCAGAATGTCCGGCTTTGCTGCCAACGCTCTGGCGATCAACGTCCGCTGTCTCTGTCCGCCGCTTAAGTTGGCACCGTGGATCACAGCCTTATGCTGATAACCATCCTCATAGGCTTCCATAAAATCACTGGCCATGGCATCCTTTGCAGCGCGCCGGATGTCATCCATGGTGACCTCCCGTCCAAAATCAATATTCTCCTGCAGAGTGTCTGCAAAGATCACATCATTCTGAAAAACCACTCCAAACATCCGATGCAGCGTATCTTTATCATAGGTACGCACATCTTTTCCGTCCACAAAGACATGGCCCTTGTCGGGATCGTAGAAGCGCATCAGCAAATTGATGATGGTAGTCTTACCGGAACCGGTAGCACCGATAATGCCCAGGCTTCCGCCCTTTTTCATGGTGAAATCAATATCATACAGACACTTCTCCCGTGTCTGGCCTGCAAATTTTTCCGATGCCTCCTCTGTCTCGTATTGATTATAAGTAAAATCCACATGATCAAAAACAATATAATCGTCACTTGGAGGAATTGCAGCCTCGCTCTCCGGTATGGGAGTCATCTCATCCTCAGCCTTTACCACGGCCTCGATTCTCTTTGCCGAAGCGTTTGCCTTGGACATCAGCATAAAAATACGGTTCAGACCCATGACCCCCATCAGGATCATGTTAAAATAGGTAAGGAATGCCAGGATCACCCCGGGCTCGATGGCACCGGAATTTACCCTCCCCGCTCCGATCATCACTACTATAGTAAGTCCGCAGTTCAAAAACAGCATCATGATAGGGCCCGGCATAGCCATCACGATACCTGCACGCATATCGTTCACGGCCATATCCGTATTGGATTTATCGAACCTGCGCATCTCGTAATCTTCTTTGGAAAGAGATTTCACCACGCGGATACCGGTGATATTTTCCCGCATGATCCGCACAATGTTGTCCACACTCTTCTGCACCTTTTCATAGAGGGGAATTCCCTTAAAGGACACAAAAACCACGATAACGATCAGGATAGGAGCCATGATACACAAAATCGATGCCAGCCCCGGATCCATGGTCAGGGTGATAATAATGCCGCCAAACAACATGATGGGTGCACGGATACCCATCGCCTGTATACTCTGGACAAAGTTCTGGATATTGTAAGAATCTGACGTCATGCGGGATGTGAGAGAGGGCAACCCGAACTCATCAAACTGCCTGCCTGACAAATGCACAGACTTCCGGAACAAGTCCCTTCGGATCTCATAGATACAGTCCTTCGCCACCCGTACAGCCATCCTGTTGGCCTTTACATTGAACTGACGCACAAATACGGCCAGCACGATCATGCCGATTCCCCAAAGGATAACCGGTTTCATCTGTCTGTCCGGAACCACCTTATCGATCAGGTGCTCCAGTATGTACGGAAGCATGAGCTCCCCGAAAGTCCCCAGAAATTTTACCACCGTAACCAGGACGACTGTCCATGAATACTTTTTTAAATAAGAAAATATGAATCGCATAGTGTTCTCTCTCTAATGATTTAGTTGGAATTTATTTTTTTCAAACACCAAAAGTCCTTCGTCCCGCATCTTACAAAGCTCATTGGACATGGCGCTGCGGTCAACCGCCAGATAATCGGCCAGCTGTTGTCGGTTAAAGGGAATCGTAAATATCGGGCTGTTCTGCCGCCTTGCCTCCTCAGAAAGATACGAGACAAGCTTTTCTCTGGTGGTGCGCTTCTCCATATGCCCCAGCTTTTGCACCAGTTTCCGGTTCTTTTCCGAGATTGTAAAAAAAAGATTCTGCAGCACTGTCGTATGAAATCTGCATGGATTGGCGCAAACCGTCAGCATTTTCCGCATATCAAAAAAGGCTACAGCACTGTCATCGGCTGCAACGATGTCATGAAGCAGCGCACCGCTGTCCGGCGCAACATATTCTTCACCCAACACCTCTCCTACGTCCGCCACATGAACAATACTGCGGTTTCCCCAATAATCTTCCCTTTGGATATGAAGACTTCCTTTCACCACGATCATAATACGACTCAGATACTCTCCCTGTCTGAATACATATTCCCCTTTTTTGTATTCACTTAGCTTTGCCCTCAGACATTCACACTTTTCCAGAATCTCTTTCTCTTCAACTCCCGCAAAAATCCTTGTTCGCTTTAATACCGATGTGTATTTTTCCATAAAAATCCACTTTCTGTTGTAAAAACAACCGATTTGTTATTATTATTGTAATATAATTGCCTCAGAAAGTCAACATATAATTACATTACAATGACCCAGCAGAAGCCCAAGAACCATTTCAGAATAATCCTGTTACCAATGATAAATAATATCTTCAGAAAGGAGATGACTCACTATGAAACACAAAACATTATTGGGTGCCGTGCTTATCACTGCACTGCTCAGCGGGTGTACCGCAAACACAAATCAAGATACTTCAGACCCCTCTTTAAACCATTCAGGAACGTCCGTAACAAAAACAGAACACACGGACACTGCAACAGGATCTCACAGTTCTCAGGAAAGCAACCAGAATACCGCCATGATCTCAGAGGAAGAAGCGAGACAGATTGCATTATCCCATGCAGGACTCACCGCAAACCAGGTTACCTTTATTAAAACCGAAATGGACAGGGACGACGGACGGATCAATTATGATATAGAATTCTACACCGCAGATTACAAAGAATACGATTACGAGATCGATCCTTATACCGGCAAAATACTGGATTATGACTACGATGCGGAATACTACCATGCAGATTCCGCTCCGGCCACGGATCAAACCGGCGCAGCAACAGAAAATACCGTTACGGAAGATGCCGCAAAGCAGATTGCCCTGGATCAAGTCCCCGGCGCAGCTGCCAAAGATATTGTAAAATTTGAAAAAGATTATGATAACGGCAGATTGGTCTACGAAGGTGAGATCCATTACGAAAAGAAAGAGTATGATTTCGAAATCGACGGCGCTACCGGCAAAATCCTCGAGTGGGATGCGGAACCGCTGCTCGATAGATAAAAAATTATGCCAAAAAATCGCTGAAGTCTCACGACCTCAGCGATTTTTTCCAGAGGAGTTTTTTTACAACCCCTTTACTGTCTATTTCGCAGCCGCCTTTAGGGCAGCCTTGGGTATCGTAATCTCTTCTGCCTCATTGATCTCACTGCAATTGAGCACAAGTTCTGTCTTAGTCACCTCAATTTTGGACCAGATACCATTTCCGGACTTATCACTGTCTCCGGTACCGAAAAGCATGTCGTAAGCATCTCTCAGCATCTCTGTGATGTCCATGGAGAATCTCACTGCATCCCCGGTTCCGGCGTCAATCCACAGATCCGCCTTGATATCCTGGACCCTGTCCATAAGAGCACTCACTTCATCCTCCTGTGAAAGAAGATTTCCCAGGGAGCTTAACATCGTATCCCCGAACAGTGCCGAAAGCAGTCTGAGACTTCCCGTATCTACAAGCAGTTCCTTAAATCCTTCACTTTGGACCACACTGGTAAAATGATATACCTTTTTACCATTCAGTGTCCCGGCATCTGCCAATTTCAGATTTTCAATCTGTTCCAGATAAACCTGCATCAGCTGTCGTCCGTCAAATCTGCAGAGTTGTGAAGCTTCCACCGTACCGGCTCTCCATCCCCCGCCGTCTTTCAGGTAAAGCCGAAAACTCTCCTCCTGCTCTTTTGCATAAACCTCAAGATTCGTACTTCCCAGGATCCCAAGATCCAGACTGATATCGGCCTTTAACCTCACGGGAGACCGAAAAGAAGTCATATCCATGGTGGCCTCCATGCCGGTTTTCAGCCCAAAGACCTTAACTTCCATATCCATAGTCAGGTCAGAATGCATACTCTCTGCGGTTTCCAGCCTTTCCAAGGCAATCTGAAGCATTTTCTCTTCCGTCTTACGCACTGCCGCCTGTGCCTGAACGCTTTGGTTCCCCTCTGTCAGGCATACCAGCATGATCGGTGCCAATATGATAGCAAATCTTTTTTTCCAATTCATCTGTTGTCTCCTTATTACTGTATCTGTTTTGTGCTTCACATACAGTATTGCCCGAAACAACATTTTTCATGAAAATTTTTAATCTTTTAATCCGTATAAACGGCAGGCATTCTCCCAGGTGATACGCTCCACGTCCTCTACACCCATTCCCTTGATCTGTGCCATTGCCTGAATCACATAAGGAAGATTCAGAGAACTGTTGCGTTTTCCTCTGTTAGGCTCCGGAGAAAGATAAGGGCTGTCAGTTTCAAGTACAATCCTGTCCATTGGAAGATATTCCACTGCTTCCTTTAATTTTCTGCCGTTTTTAAACGTGAGAACTCCACCGATTCCAAAATAAAAGCCCATGTCCAGAAAATCCCTAGCAGTTTCCTTGGAATAAGCATAACAGTGGATCACCCCGCCGATCTCCCGGGCATTTTCTTCCTTCATAATAGTAATGGTATCCTGCGCCGCATCCCTGGTATGGATCACCACCGGCAACGACAGCTCCTTTGCAATCTCCAACTGTCTTCGGAACCATTTCTGCTGAATGGCGGGCTCCGGATCATTCCAGTAGTAGTCAAGACCGATCTCACCCACTGCCACACACTTTCCGCGCAGGCGATGCACAATACACTGTACCTTCAGCCACTGCATATCTTCTTCCGTCAGCTCTCCACAGTCACCGGGATGAATACCAAGAGCTCCGTAGACAAAGGAATAACGGTCCATCAGTTCAATGGTCTTCCTGCAGGAACGCAGACTGGCACCGATATTTACCACGAGCCCGACTCCAAGCCCGGGCATACTTTCCAATAACGCTTCCCTATCTCCATCAAACGCCTCATCGTCATAATGGGCATGCGTATCAAAGATCATGACCTGCCTCCTGTATATAAAAAAATTTTACACCGCAAAATTCTCCGCCTGCGGCGGGTCTGCAAAGCAGACAGCTTCTTCGCCGCAGCAATGCGATCCCCGCGGAGCATTTTGATGTAACAGGAAATTCCTCCGAATTTCCTGCTACATCAAAAAAAGCCCCAAAACCCGCCTTTTCTGCGAATCCTGAGACTTCGAATGGACCGCCAGGGGCTCGAACCCTGGACACCCTGATTAAGAGTTATCGCAAATTGATTAGGTTTCGCTTTTCTTATTTTCTTCTATCGCTTGGTCGTATAATTGTGTAAACGTATTTCCACCTTGATACATGCTTTTAATCATTTCAGGCATTAATTGAGACATCATAGATGTAAACTGTTCTTCGGATATACCTTGTGCGTGTAATTGTTCTGATAGAGCTTTGTTCATTGCGTCGAATTTTTCTGCCACATTTCTTATTTGCTCTTCGCTGATATATTCCATAATGTCTCCGGGCTGACAATTTAAAAAACCACATATTTTTTCGATTGTATCGCTTGAAATTTTTTCGTTTTTTCCTAATTTGGCAAGAGTGACCGATGAAATAACTTTTTTCAAATCAGTTCTTTTCATTCCTCTGCTTTCAAGCAATATCCACAGTTTAGTAAAATTTAACATTTGTTTATCCTCTTTTATAAAGTTTGCGTTGACAAACTAGATTTGTTGTAGTAAATTTAGTATAGCATCATAAATTTACTTTCGCAAACCTAGTTTATTTATTAAGTATTATAAGCGATAGTAAATCATTTTGCAAGATGTTTTTGTTCTATTTCAAGTATAACAGTGAGGTGATTTGCATGAAAGGCGAAAAAGACTTTAAACAATATTATGAAAACTGGCTTCATGGCTTCAGTAATGACGAATTAGTCAGGCATGAACAGAATCTAAGTGATGTTATTGATAGTGACTTATTCCCTGGTTTTCTCTTGAGTGATGAGGTGCTTGTTTTGTATGAATTAGTCCGTGATGAGTGTGTGAGACGTTTATCCATGGAAACCATGCGTGCCCCCTTTAGGGGGTGAGGGAGCGCTTGCGCGAGCGAAGCAAAGCCAGCATAATGAGCCCTTGACCTTTTCGGGCCCGCCTGCACTTGCGGTAAATGATATTGCGCGGACGGCGATTCGGTCGCTTTAACCTATTATCGTGGGCTTAGGCGAAATTATATGTATCGCTTGCATGAACGTAGAATTTTGCAATGCAACATGGATGCTATTGTCTCTCTTCAGAGAGACAAAGCACGGTTGCAAATCTCTCTTCTATACTTGACTATAGCAACACTTAACAAACTTTTTTCTTTTTTTTGAGAGGGGAATGACTCTATTGCCGTATAATGTGAGATTGATAAAGTATAGATCTGGCGGGTATCAACTTAGACTGTATTCTGATATTGTAGGGGTAAATAATTACAAACCTATAGACGATAAGCTTACGTTGGATTATCTTGACGATAAAGGTGAATTGCATATTGTACGGCTTGATTCTGAAACTGGTAGGCTTTCTTTGAATGACGATTATATTTTTAATCCTTTTACTGGTGAGTATGAAAAGCTTAGGACTATATCTGAGGCAGAGCGGTCTCAAAGTGTAAGTCGTAATAGGACTATTAACAATTTATATTACGATACACGTAGTAATGTCTGGGAGTGGTTTATAACACTTACCTTTTCTCCTGACAAGGTGGATAGGTATGATTTTGATTCTTGTACTAAAAAGCTTCAAAACTGGCTTATAATGTGTAGACGCATTTGCCCTGACATGAAATACATCTTAGTTCCTGAATTACATAAAGACGGGGCATATCACTTTCACGGCTTGTTTGCTGATTGTGATGGGCTTGGATTCGTTGATTCGGGTCGAAAAGATAAAACTGGTAAGACTGTTTATAATATTGGCAAGTATCGACTTGGTTTTACGACTGCTACACGTGTGGTGAGTACGGAAAAGGTTAGTAAGTATCTCACAAAATATATCACCAAGGATTTATGCGCGGCTACTTTTGGAAAAAAGCGATATTGGAAGAGTCGTAATTTGGAGCAAGCAGAGGTAGTTGAGTTGAATATGTGTGATGCGGATAAGGTTTGTTTGGTGCAATCTGTGCAAGACTATATACAGTTTCAGAAAGTTGTTGGCGGTGACTATGTTCGCACAGAGTATATTGAACTTGAAAGCGGTATTGATATTGATTTTGTGAATAAATGGGGAGAAGTAATTAACAATGACAGTTCAGAATGCTTTTGATAATTTCATATTGTCCCGTAGGCTCGCGGATTTGAGTGACAAGACCATTTCAGCGTATAGGCAGTTTGTTACTCCCTTTATCTCCTATTTAGGCTTAGAAAGGCCTTTAAGCGATGTTATGCAGTCAGATATAACAAGTTATATTGCAGAGCTCCTAAATAAGCCGATTAGCAAGGCTACAAGGGCAACATACATACGGCACGTCAAGATATTCTTGCGTTGGTGTCAGAGTGAATATGAGGTATCATACAATGCCAAAGCAATCAAAGTGCCAAAAAGTCCAAAGCGGTCTGTGCGTATATATTCTGATTCCGAGATAGCGCAGATTTTTCAGAGCGTTGAAACGGATACAGAATGGCTTACTCTCCGCAATCAGTGTATTATCGCACTGATGTATGATTCAGGGCTTCGCCAATCTGAGGTTTGCGGACTGAAGCGCAGCAGAGTATCCTTTTCGGATAACAGAATGGTTGTGCATGGTAAAGGCGATAAAGAGCGGATTGTTCCCCTTGGAAAGCTTACCCAGAAGCTCATGCGCGCATATTTGTCGCAGTGCCCGTATAAGTCAGAAAACGTATTTGTGAATCGCAGAGGTGAACCGCTGACGTGTAATGCGGTAAAGCTATTTATATCTAAGCTTTCCGATAAACTGGACTTTGAATTTTCATCTCATAAGCTTAGGCATAACTTTGCAACTAACTACTGCATTGACCAATATACATATAATGGTCAGGTTGATATATACCGCCTGATGTATCTAATGGGTCATGAAGAAATAGAAACTACACGGCGGTATCTGCACTTTGCCAACGAAGTCATGGCAAGCAGAGGTTGTATTTCTCACCTTGATATGGTGCTATTGGGGAAAAACTGATTTTTTCAGCGCATCCCCTTTTTTATGCACAAAAAAAAGCCTCAAACCCGCATATTTGCTAAGTTCAAGACTTCCAGTGGACCGCCAGGGGCTCGAACCCTGGACACCCTGATTAAGAGTCAGGTGCTCTACCAACTGAGCTAGCGGTCCATATGTGTTGTGTCATCCACAACGCAAGACTAATAGTATCACAGCTCTAAAAGAAATGCAAGTACTTTTTTAAAAAATTTTTATTTTTTTTCGCGGCAGTTGCTGCAGTACCCATACAGCTCCAGTTTGTGGCCGGTGACAGTAAACTCCCGGGGCTCTGCTTCAGGATGCAAACGGACAAAGGGGCAGCTTTTCAACGGGACCCTTTTATGGCATTCCAGACACACCGCATAATGGACATGTTCTCCCCGGTTCAGCTCATAAACCACATTGCCGTCATCCAGTCTGGTATCCTTATGCACCATAGATTTTTCTTCAAATGCAGCCAGTATCCGATATATGGTAGAAACGGCATAGGCTGCCTCTGTGTCCCGCTTCAGGACACGCCGGTATATCTGAATGGCACTCAGGGGTTCTTCTGCCGATTTCAGCACTTCATACACGCATGCTCTCTGTCTTGTCCACTTGATTCCTTTCGGATATCTGTCTTCCACAACCTTCACACAACTGTCTTTTCGCATATTCTCTGCCCCTTACCTATACTAACCCCAGGAGAATACCTGCTGCAACTCCGATCAGATACAAAAGGCCTGCGATCTTAAGATTCTCCTTTTTGCTGTGGTTTACCCGGAACAGAACCAGAATACCCACACCTGAGCCTGCCAGCAGACCGGCAATCATCGTGCCAAAGCTCATGGCTCCCTCCATATAAAGCTGGGTTATTACCACGGAGGCAGCACAATTGGGGATCAGTCCTACCAATCCGGAGAGAACCGGTCCCAAAACTTTCCTATCCCGCAGCAGGGATGCGATTGTCTCTTCTCCCACAAAATGAAGCGCCGTGTTCAGTATCAAAGTAAAAAGCAATACAAACGCTGTAATCTTTAATGTATGCATGACTGCCGAACGAAAAATTCCCTCCTCGCAATGACAGTGCTCCTGTTCACACATTTCATGGATATGTCCATGCTCCGCTGCTTTTTTCTTCCCAAAGATCATATCAGTCACAAATCCTGCCGCAATCGCAATCAGCACCTTTACCAGCAATATCTTACCAATGACAGACGGTGCCGCTTTTGCCGAGATCAGAATCGGAAGCATTTCATCCGATGTGGACAGAAAGATAGCCATCAGGGTTCCCACCGTGATCAGGCCTCCTGCATACAGATTGGATGCCGCCGCAGAAAAACCGCACTGAGGAACTACTCCCAGGATGCCTCCGGAAACAGGCCCCCATTTCCCCGCTTTGCGGATCGTATTCTCAGTCCTTTCACTGGCCCTGTGCTCCAGCCACTCCATACAAAGATAAGTTAAAAACAGAAACGGAACCAGCTTCAGACTGTCCAGGATACTGTGCTCTATAATATGCCACATAAAATGTCCTTCCCCAAAAATAGTTCTAAATGCATTTGCAACTCATTTGCATTTAGAACTATAGCACATTCTGTATGATTGTCAAGCATCTTTTTGTTCATTCGCCCTTATTGACACAAGAATTTTTGAGGAATTCCCTATCAAGCTCTTGACAAGGATACTTTTTTTGTGTATCATCTTACTGTTATTAACTTCATACATCGGCGCGTGGCTCAGCTTGGTAGAGCGCCACGTTCGGGACGTGGAGGCCGCAGGTTCAAATCCTGTCGCGCCGATTTACAAAAGTACCGTGTCTGCGGTACTTTTTTATTCTCATGGCATAACACTTCAATGCTCAGCTATTTTCCCAGCAAACAATTCCTATCCCTTTTTACCCGCCTTCAAAGCCACCCTCACTTTTTTATAGTAATAATCTTTGCATATCCCCGGTTCTATCACCAGATCTCCTGTAAAGACCACCCTGCAAACTTTTCACACATTTCTGCACAAAGTTACTCTTAAAAGCACATTGATAATTGAACAAAGGCTTTACACCTTTTTACATATATTTATTAAAAACAGAGACCAATACAGGAATAAAAGCCGGCAGCAATGTGTAATCTTAAAAATAAGCCACCAAGGCACTCATCCCCATCTCTACAGCTTTAAAATATGAAAGGAAACAATATATGGCTGATTTTGACAAGCTTAACAGAGAAACGCGGGAATACAACTCCCGCATCCATACAGACTACACAAGCACGGGAACTCCGAAATACGGAAGCAGCGATTATTGGAGAAATTATTGGAACAACCGGACCTACAAGATAAACAACGGACAGTACACAAAGCATTACTACTAAAAAGCTTCCCAACCGTCAAACGGTTGAGAAGCCCACTTAAATCACTTAACTAAAGTATCTTCCTGTCCACGGTAAACCACAAATTTGCAGAACAGAAATTCCAGAATAAAATTAAAGAGCATGGTCACGGCAAGAATCAGGAAATCGTTGGCCCCGCGGCTCTCCGCAAGATCTCCAAAATAGGTGGACAGCGGAGTAAACACCAGATAAAATCCGAAGATCTTAGCCATGGCAACAGGAACGTTTGCTGCCGACTTGAAGGTATATCGCCTGTTCAGTGTGAAATTCCACACAATAGATAGGATCAGCGCGATCAAATAAGGGATCCAGTAATCCTTGATAAAGATTTCCAGGATCGCAAAGGAACCTACCTGTATGATTCCTGCCGACATGGAAAACAGTGTAAACTTTAAGGCCTGCATGTAGTTTTTCTTTTTTTCACTCATAGAATTCTCCTTGAATTAAGGTCTTGATCATTGGTACCCTTCACAATATGCCTGCAATTATGACATATTTGTTACATTATACTATATAATCGTATATTTTTTCAATCCCTTCCTTTTATTTAAGTTATCCGCACTGTACCGAATCAACTGCTCCTTTACGCTTTCCACACTGCCTTTATCATAGAACCGATCTTCGGTGCCTTTCCGTATAGCAGTACTCCTACACGGTATATCTTGGCGGATATCACACCAACACCCACAACCGAACCGATAAGAAACGCTATAGAAATTACGATCTCATACCAGGGCACGGTGCTCATGGCTATACGGGTAAACATGGCCATGGAAGAGGTGAAAGGAACGAAAGAGCACACCTTCATCAGCAGATTATCCACATCCCCTGTGGAGAAGGAGATCATAACGACAATAAAACCGATCACAAACAACAGGGTAATAGGCATCACGGAAGTATTGATATCCTCCAGCTTGGAGGCAGTGGAACCCACCGCGCCGAACATGAATGCATAGATCAGGAAGCCCAGCACGAAGAATACCAGCATAAATCCGAAGAGTGCAGGCGGCATATCAAAGATGGAAGCGATAACGGGATTATTGCCCCAGTATTCTCTGTTCATACTGTAAAACAGGATTGCCGAGCCGAACACGGCAACGATCTGCAAAAGCCCCGCCAGGCAGGACGCCAACACCTTGCCGAACATCATACTCACAGGTTTTGCGCTGGTGATCAGCACCTCCATAGCACGGGAACTTTTCTCTGTGGCAACATTGGTGGCAACCATCTGACCGTAAAGCAGGATCACCATATACAGTGCAAATATCATAATATATGTGTACCAATAATTCTGCATCTGATCGACGCCAAGGCTCTCCGTGGTGCTTTCGATCTGCACCGACATAACCTCTCCCGCCTCTGCCGGCGTCATACCGCTTTCCATCATGGCGTTCAGTTGGTAAATTTGCTTTAGGACTTCATCGGCAATCGCGGTATTACTGTCGTAAATAGAGAGATTGTTTACATAATAAGAATATGACGTGGGACCGGTGACCACAAATGCACATTCCACTTCTCCGGAAAGGATCCGCTCACTGATACCGTCGGTCGCCTCCTCTGTCCGCTGTACATCATAATCCGGGAAAGCCGCTGCAAAGGTTTCCATCACCGCCTGAGAATCGTCAACCGTATCTGCTTTCACCAGCATTACGGATTGCTCTTCCACATATTCCTCCGTCATCCCTTCCGTTTTAAAAAGGTTCGTGATCCGCGGAAAAAACATCACCGCCGCTATGAGAAGCACCAAAAATACGGTGACTCCCACAAACACTTTATTCTTCAGATAATATTTCAGTTCAAACTGAAAAATCTTGCCAAATTGCTTCATTGTAAATCCTCCTTTGCAGCATCCCCCGCATGCTCCACAAAAATATCATTCAGAGAAGGCTCAAACACCTTCACCTCATCCATATCATAAGTCTCCACAAGCCGCTTCATCACAGACTGTTTGTCGCGGGCATCGGCCAGCTTAAGGATCAGCATACCGTTTTCTGCAACACTGCAGGCATCTCCGAAATCTGCCATGATCCGCTGCGCCTCTTCCGTGCGCACCACAAGGCGGTCTCGCACGTAATTGCGTTTGATCCGGTTAAGTTCTCCGTGCAGGGCAACCTTTCCGGAATTGAGAATGGCGATGCTGTCACAAAATTCTTCAATATAGCTCATCTGATGACTGGAAAACAGCACGATCTTTCCTTTGGCAATCTGCTCCTTCACCACATCCTTTAACAGCATGGCATTCACGGGATCCAACCCGGAGAACGGCTCATCCAGGATCACAATATCCGGATCGTGGGCTAAGGCAGTGATCAGCTGGATCTTCTGTTGGTTTCCCTTGGAAAGGGTATCCAGACGCTTGCCCCGGTATTCCGTCATACCAAGCCTTTCCAGCCACCTTTCCACCGCCTTCACGGCCGCTTTGTGTCCCATGCCTTTCAACTCCGCAAAATAAGTGAGCTGGTCAATAATGATCTTCTTGGGATACAGTCCCCTCTCCTCCGGAAGATAACCGATCTGAACATTTTTATAATCAATGGGCTTTCCATCGATCAGCACTTCTCCTTTGTCAGCCGGAAACACATCCATCAAAATACGGATCGAAGTGGTCTTGCCTGCACCGTTCCTGCCAAGCAGACCAAACGCCTGGCCGCCCTTTGCCTGAAAGGACACCCCGGTCAGGACCTTTTTCTCTCCGAATGATTTCTCTATGTCATGCAGTTCCAATATCATTGATATGCACCTCCATAAACTTTCTTATAAAGAATATAACACACATAAGCTGCAAAATAAAGCAGATCAGCAGCACTTTACCACCATGTATCGTTCATCTCCCCCATAAAAAGCCCAAAACATTTTTCATTATTCCTTGACAAAGACTTTTATCAGCGCTATAATACCAATAATTCAATAATCAAACCGTTGAAGCGGGAATAACGGCAATGATGCCTTTACAGAGAGCCTGCAATGCTGAGAGCAGGCAAGAAACAAGTTGTCAAATGGGCCGCGGAGGGTGCAGTCAAATGTGACATGTCACAGAGTATTCTGCAACGTATGGGCATACGTCAGTTGCCGGGGATATAGTCGTATCCCGCTAAGTGCATGGGAATTCCCATGAATGCAAGGTGGTACCGCGGATAGTAATCGTATTATTCGTCCTTGACAGATAGTTTCTTTCTGTCGGGGATTTTTTTATACGACAAGAAACAACTATCCGATTTGTAACCGTTTCACTAACTTATCTTATGAATTGGAGGATACCAAAATGATCTTCAACAACATCGACTTTGATACCTATTTCAAGAACTATCCCGATGCCAACGGATATTTTGGCAAGTACGGCGGCGTTTATGTTTCCGACGACCTCAAGAAGGCAATGGAAGAGATCACCCAGGCTTACTTCACCATCTGC
>JAZRCR010000046.1:0-57003 GCA_045659805.1 Acetatifactor sp. | reverse complement strand
TCCCCTTGGAGTACACACCGGAGACTCCTTCTGTTCCGCTCCCATGCTGACCATCTCCGAAGAGACACAGCGCAGACTGAAAGAGCAGGCATTTAAGATCGTGGAATCCGTAGAGGTGATCGGCGGTACCAATGTACAATTTGCCCACGATCCCGTAAGCGATCGCATCATCGTTATCGAGATCAATCCCAGAACCTCCCGCTCTTCCGCACTGGCATCAAAAGCTACCGGCTTCCCCATTGCTCTGGTCAGTGCCATGCTGGCAACCGGTCTTACCCTGAAGGACATTCCCTGCGGCAAATACGGCACGCTGGACAAATATGTACCCGACGGAGATTATGTAGTAATCAAGTTCGCACGCTGGGCATTTGAAAAATTTAAAGGTGTTGAAGACAAGCTTGGCACACAGATGCGCGCCGTAGGTGAAGTCATGAGTATCGGTAAGACCTACAAGGAAGCTTTCCAGAAAGCGATCCGCAGCCTGGAAACCGGACGCCACGGTCTGGGCCATGCCAAGGATTTTGATTCCCTTACAAAGGAACAGCTGTTACAGAAGCTGATCACCCCCTCCAGTGAGCGCCACTTTGTAATGTATGAGGCTCTGCGCAAAGGTGCTACCGTAGAAGAGATCCACGAGATCACCAAGGTAAAGCATTGGTTCATTGAACAGATGAAAGAGCTTGTTGAGGAAGAGGAAGCACTGATCGCCTGCAAGGGCAGCCTGCCTTCCGATGAGATGCTGATCTCGGCCAAGAAAAACGGTTTCTCCGACAAATATCTGAGTCAGATTCTGGAGATCCCCGAAGCACAGATCAGAGAGCACCGCATTGCCCTGGGTGTGGAGGAAGCATGGGAAGGCGTACACGTAAGCGGCACAGAGAACAGCGCTTACTACTACTCCACCTACAATGCTCCGGACAAGAATCCAATCAGCACCGACAGGCCTAAGATCATGATCCTGGGTGGCGGTCCCAACCGTATCGGTCAGGGTATCGAATTTGACTATTGCTGTGTACACGCTTCCCTGGCACTGAAGAAGCTGGGATTTGAGACAATCATCGTCAACTGTAACCCTGAGACCGTATCTACAGACTATGACACCTCAGACAAGCTGTACTTTGAGCCTCTGACACTGGAAGATGTACTGAGTATTTACAAGAAAGAAAAGCCTGTGGGAGTTATCGCACAGTTCGGTGGTCAGACACCCCTGAACCTGGCGGCAGATCTGGAGAAGAACGGCGTACGCATCTTAGGAACCGCTCCTTCCGTGATCGATCTCGCCGAAGACCGCGATCTGTTCCGCGCGATGATGGAGAAACTGGAGATCCCCATGCCCGAATCAGGAATGGCTGTCAACGTTGAAGAAGCTCTTGATATTGCCCACAAAATCGGTTATCCCGTTATGGTGCGTCCTTCTTACGTTCTGGGCGGACGCGGCATGGAAGTGGTATATGACGATGAGAACCTGACTGCTTATATGAATGCAGCTGTAGGCGTGACTCCCGACCGTCCCATCCTGATCGACCGTTTTCTGAATCATGCTACAGAGTGTGAAGCAGATGCTATCAGTGACGGAACCCACGCATTTGTGCCTGCTGTCATGGAGCACATTGAGCTTGCAGGTGTTCATTCCGGAGACTCCGCTTGCGTCATCCCTTCCAAGCACATTTCGGAAGAAAACGTCAAGACCATTAAAGAATACACCAGAAAGATCGCAGAAGAAATGCATGTCAAAGGTCTGATGAACATGCAGTATGCTATCGAAAATGATAAAGTATATGTACTGGAGGCCAACCCCAGAGCATCCCGTACCGTGCCTTTGGTATCCAAGGTATGTAATATCCGTATGGTACCTCTGGCTACCGACATCATTACCTCAGACATTACCGGACGTCCTTCTCCCGTTCCTGCACTGAAGGAGCAGGATATTCCTTACTACGGTGTTAAGGAAGCAGTCTTCCCCTTCAATATGTTCCAGGAGGTAGACCCTGTTCTGGGACCTGAGATGCGTTCCACCGGGGAGGTACTGGGCTTGTCCGTATCCGAAGGAGAAGCCTTCTACAAGGCGCAGGAAGCAACACAGTCCAAGCTGCCCTTGAGCGGTACCGTGCTGATCAGCGTAAACCGCAAGGACAGAGCCGAATCCGTAGAGGTTGCCAAGACATTTGCTGAGGCAGGCTTCCACATCCTTGCAACCGGAAATACCTATGAGATGATCACAGGAGCCGGCATCGCTGCCGAGAAGGTAAATAAGCTGTACGAAGGCCGTCCCAACATTCTGGACCTGATGACCAACGGTAAGATCGACCTGATCGTCAACTCACCTATCGGACAAGACAGTGTGACTGATGACAGTTACCTGCGCAAGGCAGCTATCAAGTACAAGATTCCTTATATGACCACCATTGCTGCCGCAAAGGCTACCGCAGACGGTATCCTGTATGTGCAGAAGCACGGCAACGGCGAGGTACAGTCTCTGCAGGAACTGCACTCACAGATCAAGAATAAAGATTGATTTGTCCGAAACAGCGCAGTGACCAAAGACTAAGATTTCCTGCCATGAATGTGCCGGGAAGTTTGACATTTTGAAAAAGTGTTAGTAACACTAAGAATTCCCCATTGAAGTAAAAGACAACGCCACAAGCGTCACATGTTTGAGCAGCGTAGCTGCGAGTTGGTGACGTCTGTGGCGTTGTCTTTTACTTCAATGGGGAATTCTAAATGGTTCTTGCGCTTTTCAAACCTGCAAGCCTCCCGCCATTCATGGCAGGAAATCTTAGTCTTTGGTCACTGTGCTGTTTCGAGCAAATCATTTACGATGATACTGCATAGGAGTTCCGTTCAGAGCTGCGCTCAGTAGTTTTCCACAGCCGTCGTAGACCAGTTTAAGGGAAAAGAAAGGGATGTCCTCGGCCAGAAGACGGAAGAAAATTTTATCGCCTTCCCAGATGTTCAATTCTTCTATTTTAGCAATGGGCACCCACTCCAGCACACCCTCATCGCACTCGATAGGCTCTCCTTCAAATCCGTCGGCGGTAAAAAGAGACATATACTCTACTTCTCCGGCACCGGACACAAAAGTCACAATTCCCCTGTAGCGGTAAGAAGTCAGTGTATAACCGGTCTCCTCTTTGACTTCCCTGATCACACATTCCTCAGGGCTTTCTCCGGGTTCAAAATGGCCTCCCACTCCGATCCACTTATCTTTATTGATATCATTCTTCTTTATCACTCTGTGCAGCATCAGATAGCAGTTATCCTTTTCAATATAACACAGGGTGCTCATGCAGACTTTATCACACATTATAATTTCCTCTTGTCCTTTCCGGATTTACTCTCTTATTTATCATACTGAATAAACTCTGTGTTTTCAAGAAAAAAACATTCTTCCAAAGTAATTCTTGCAGTCCAGGCCGCAACAAGGTATACTTATATCAAACAAGCCCAGCGCTTGATACCCTTTAAATTGTTTTGATCGGGAGGTAGTACCATGTATTATGATAACAAAATCTGGATCGGCGATGCTGACGGCGAAAAAGTGTGCATTTTACCCAAGATGGCTAACCGCCACGGTCTGATCGCAGGTGCCACAGGTACCGGTAAGACCATCACACTGAAGGTATTGGCAGAATCCTTCAGTGATGCCGGAGTATCTGTTTTTCTGGCCGACATCAAGGGCGATCTGTCCGGCATGTGCCGTCCGGGCAAGGACAGCGAAGATATGCAGAAGCGCATCAAGCGCTTCGGTCTGGAGCAGTGCGGTTTTGCCTATCAGTCCTATCCTTCCGTATTCTGGGATATTTACGGTCAGATGGGAATCCCTCTTCGCACCACCGTCTCCGAAATGGGACCTATCCTCCTGTCAAAGCTTATGGACCTGAACGCCACACAGTCCGATATTCTGACGGTAGTCTTTAAGATTGCTGATGATCATGACCTTCTGCTGATCGACACCAAGGATTTAAAAGCCATGCTCCAGTATGTCAACGAAAACAGTGCTGAGTTCTCCCTGGAATACGGCAACATCTCCAAACAGAGTGTGGCCGCCATTCTTCGCCACATCGTAGCTCTTGAGACCCAGGGTGGAGAACAGTTTTTTGCGGAACCCGCACTCAATATCAGCGACTGGTTCGCCTGCGGCGCCGGCGGCAAAGGAAATATCAACATACTGGACTGCCGTACCTTGGCAAATGACGGAACCTTATACTCTGCATTCCTTCTTTGGATGCTCTCGGAGTTGTTTGAAACGTTACCTGAAATCGGCGACCAGCCCAAGCCCCGCATGGTATTTTTCTTTGATGAAGCTCATCTTTTGTTCGATAATATCTCCAAAGCACTGGAGGACAAAATTGAGCAGATCGTCAAGCTGATTCGTTCCAAAGGAGTAGGTATCTATTTTATCACCCAGAACCCCGGAGATATCCCGGACGGTGTTTTAAGCCAACTGGGCAACAAGATCCAGCACGCACTGCGCGCCTACACCCCCACTGACGAGAAAGCAGTGAAGGCAGCTGCCAACTCCTTCCGCACCAATCCGGCCTTTGACACCAAAGAAGTGTTGACCTCACTTGGCACCGGCGAAGCACTGATCTCTGTGTTGGATGAGGACGGCATTCCCGGAATCGTGCAAAAATGCAAAGTATTGCCTCCGCAAAGTCTCATGGGCCCGATTACAGATGAGGAAAAGAAGCAGGAAATCCTCATAAATAACCTTTACCTGCGCTATCAGGATATGGAAGACAGAGATTCCGCCTATGAGTTCCTTGTGCGCAAGCGCAAACAGGATGCTCTGGAAGAGGAGCAGGGAAAACAGGCCGCAGAAGAACAGAAACAAGCTGAGCAGAAGGCACGGCTTGCAGAGAAAGAAGCCGCAAAGAAAGCCAAGGAAGCCGAAAAAGAAGCTCAGAAAAAGAAGAAAGCCATCTCTTCCGGCATCAGCCGCGTAGCCAGCACCGCTGCCGGCACCATCGGCAGAGAGCTCGGCAACAACCTCGGTAAGTCCATCGGCGGCAGTTTCGGCAAGAAGCTGGGCGGCAATCTGGGAGCATCCCTCGGCCGTAGCATTCTTGGCACTTTCTTAAAACTCCGATAAATGACAATGATCTGATGAGTACAGGATAACTTCCCGGCAATTGGGGGGGGCGGTTGATTTGACATTTTTTCAACGAAGCATTAACACCTCAGGCATCACACTCTTACGCAGCTTTAACTGCAGGTTCGTGATGACTGAGGCGTTGTATTTTCTTCATTTGAAAGTTCTCATTGTTCCCTACACTTCTGAAAAGTCAAGCCAACGAAACACCTGACTGTGGAAAAGCACTCCCTATAGTATTTAGATCATTGTCAGTACACCTATGGATTTTAACAGGAGTACCAGGAGAAGCAACGGCGCAATCACCTTGATCAACGTAATATACAGCTTCTTTCTGCCAAATTTGCAGCCGGACTTCTCGACTTCTTCAATAATAGTCTTGGGTTTCAACACCCATCCAATCAGAATACAAGTTCCGATGGCAACCACCGGCATCAGCAGGTTGTTGCTCACATAGTCCATGATATCCAGAATCTGTCCGTTGGAGACGGTTGCAAAGTTCGCTTTGAAGAACCAGATATTATAACCGAAGCACACAATCACAGCTCCCACAACGGCTATTATTGTTTCAACGGTTGCAGCCTTGGTTCTGGAGTAATTAAACTTGTCCATAAAGCTGGATACCACAGCCTCCAAGATAGATACCGAGCTTGAAAGTGCCGCAAAGAATACCATTGCGAAGAACAGGCATCCCACAACGTTTCCGATACTGCCCATTGCGGCAAATACCTTGGGAAGGGAAACAAACATAAGACTGGGGCCGGATGCCGCCATTCCCTGGGTTCCCTGAAATACATACACCGCAGGAATAACCATTACACCTGCGAGAAAAGCAACCAATGTATCGAAAAATTCAATACGGTTGATTGACTTGCCAAGATTCTCATTATCCTTCACATAAGATCCGTATGTAACCATGATACCCATCGCCACGCTCAGACTGTAGAACAGCTGCCCCATGGCATCCAGAAGTACCGTAAAGAAACTCTTTACAGTCAAACCGTCAAAGTTGGGAACAACGTAAATTCCAAATCCCTCCATACCGGTTCTGGTCACTCCGCTTGCGTCCGTATGCTTAATGGTTAACGAAAAGATTGCAATACCTATGATCAAAACCAACAAGATCGGCATCATAACCTTAGAAGATGACTCGATGCCTTTATTGACACCCCGGAAAACGATTACGACCGTAATGCCCAAAAAGATCAGCATGGTGACAATCGGCTCTGCAGGGGATGTAATAAACCCGTCAAAATACCCGTCGGTCGCCAATGCACTGCCCTGTCCTGTCAGATATGCCCAAAAGTACTTTACAACCCAGCCACCGATCACACAATAATAAGGCATGATGATCACCGGTACCAGGCATGCCAGCACGCCCAGGAATCCCCATTTCTTCTTCAGTTTGCCATATGCAGTGAGCGGACTTTGCTTCGTCTTTCTGCCGATGGCTACTTCTGTGGTAAGCAAGGCAAAACCAAAGGTCAAAGCCAGCAAAATATACATAACAAGGAATAATCCGCCACCATCTTTTGCCGCCAGATAAGGAAATCTCCATATATTTCCCAATCCCACCGCACTTCCTGCGGCTGCCAGTACGAAACCGATCGATCCCGAAAAAGAATTTCTGCTTTTTTCTTTCATAATCATACCTCTTATCTTTGTCTTCTCTCAAAGTAAAAAGTGCCGCTTTTACTGAAATCGCAAAGCCGCACTTCGCTATTGCTAAATCGATTGTTAATCTTTTGCACTTATGATTGTAGTATACCACAATTTGTCTGCTTTGTCAGCATATATCTTAGAATTAGTCCTCAAATTACTAAAATCAAAGAGCCACATATCATGATTATTAGCATCATGCCGCGGCTCTTATAATTCTTTATGTATTTATCCGTTACTTCTGCTTATATCCATCTAAGAATTCACCCATGCGTCTCATCGCATCTCTCAGTTCCTCTGCTTCCGGAAGCATTACGATACGGAAATGATCCGGCGTCTTCCAGTCAAATCCACTGCCCGGGATCAACAGAATATGGGTTGCATGGAGCAGATCTCTTGCAAATTTCTTATCATCCGTGATATTGAACTTCTTGATATCCAGCTTGGGGAAAAGATAGAAAGCCGCATTATTCTTCACAAAGGACAGCCCGTCAATCTTAGCCAGCTCGGATGTACAGGCTTCTCTCTGCTCATATAAGCGTCCGCCCGGCATGATCATGGAAGTGGGCGTCTCCATGTCCTTTAGCGCTGCCGGGATCACCAACTGTGCGAGTGTATTGGAACACAGCCTCAAACTGGTAAGCTGAATAATACCCTGACGATAATCCTCTGTCAGATGACGCGGTCCGCTGATCACCATCCATCCGCAGCGATAACCGCACAGACAGTGCGACTTAGACAAACCGTTCATGGTCACAATCGGCAGATCCGGTGCCATAGATGCTATGGAAGTATGTTGCAAACCGTCCATAACAAGTCTGTCATAAATTTCATCTGCAAAAATCAGCAGATCATGCTCTCTTGCAATAGCGATAATATCACGGAGCACATCCTCGGAATACAGCACACCTGTCGGGTTGTTTGGATTAATGAGAACAATAGCTTTAGTCTTAGCGGTAATCTTCGATCGGATATCCTGCATATCCGGGAACCATCCTGCCTGCTCATCACACACATAAAACACCGGATTGCCGCCTGCTAACAGCACGGAATTGCCCCACAGCGAATAACTGGGAGAAGGTACCAGAACTTCATCCCCCTGATTTAACAGAGGCATCAACGCAAAGGAAACCACTTCGCTGACACCATTGCCGATAAACACATCGTCCGGTGTGATCCCCTGAATCCCCTTACTCATCTCATATGTACAGATTGCTTCTCTGGCATCCGGCATACCCTTGAAATCACAATAACCAAGTCCCTTCGCTTCCTGTCCCTGTAAAGCATCCCCGATGCTCTTCGGGAGCTGGAATCCGAAAGTAGCCGGATTACCGGTATTCAAACGTAAAACATCAATACCATTGGCACGCATCTGCATTGCCTCTACAAATAGCGGCCCCCTGATGTCGGAATGCACATGTTCCATTCTGTCTGATCTCTTAATTGCTTCCATATTATACTCCCTTCACTTTCTGCGATTTAAAACCAAAGAATAATTCTCCATCCCTATCAATTTTACTATACTTATTTCATTTTTACAATGGGCATTATAATTGTGCAACGGTTCATTAATCATGCAACAATTAAACAAATTTGTCTACAAGGAATCTTTTCGCTTCGCATAATTCTTTTCCAATTCTATATTACATCATAAAAAGAAGGACCTTTGGTTCTTATGAACCATTGGTCCTTCTTTCATTTACTTACAATGTCGAAAACTATACTTTATTCAATTATGTAAATATCAGAATTTCTCTGCGGATTAACCCATGTAGAAGATGTTTCTGTCTTTCTGCTCATCGATATTGTCAACGTTGTACCATACACCTGCGATACCAACATCTGCTACATCCTTGCCTTCCAGCTTAGCGATAGCCATTTCAACTGCCTTGTATCCGATGGAATAGGAGTCCTGAGCAACAGAACCTACCAGCAGAGCGTAGTTAGCACCGTTGTGCTTCATCCAGTTGTACTGGTTGGTACCAGCATCGAAACCGCAGAACAGGATATCTTTGTAGGTTGCAGCATTGTCAGAGATCTCAGGGAATACTTCGTTTACAACACCTTCGTTGGTCATGAAGATGGACTCTGCGCCCCAGTCAGACAGAGCGGTCAGACCCAGCTTGTAATCTCCGGGGTTGTTGGTCTTAACCTGACGGTTGATCTCCAGAGTGATACCGTCTGCCTTAGCCAGCTCTTCGATCTTCTCGATGAAGCCTTCTGCACGGTCGATACCGGTAGAAGTAGAGTCATGCTGGATAACACCGATCTTGTAGCCATTAGCAGCAACGCCTTCTTCTTTGAGGTATGCATAGAAGTTCTCAGCAACAACTGCTGCAGCTGCACGGTTGTTGGTTGCTACAGAACCAATGGTGGGGTCTTTGCCCTCAGTTACATCAGCGCCGTCAGAGTACAGACCGGAGTCGAACTCAACAACGGGAAGCTTCTTGTTGTAAGCGGAAACCAGCTCATCAACGAAGCCCAGACCGATGGTAGCCAGAACGATAGCCTTGGTAGACTTGTTGTTCAGAGCAGCCTGAACCATCTCACGCTGAGAACCTACATACTCCTCACTTTCAGCAGTGGGTCCACGGAAGGTTACTTCATAACCGGCAGCAGCACCTGCATCAACAGCACCGGCTTTAACAGCCTGCCAGAAAGCATGAGTTTCACCCTTAGCGATAACAGCGATTGTACCTTTTCCGCTGTCTTCTTTACCGGCACAAGCAGCTAAGGACATTACCATTACCAGAGCCAGTAGCAATGCGATGATCTTTTTCATTGTTTTTTCCTCCTAATTTGAATGAAATAAATGTTTATTGATAAAATCTTCCGATTTTATTTCACAAATTATTTTGCGGCGTCCTTTTTGTCTCCCGCAGCCTTCTTCTCGGTGGGTTCAACCTTTACCTTTGCTGCTGCTTTCTTCTTCAGAACATCCAGCATAACTGCGCCGACTACGATCACACCGGTAACCGCATATGTAATGTTGGTTGCGGATATTGCGCTTCCTCCGGACATAGCCAGATTCAATCCCTGACGGATGATAACCAGAATCATGGAACCGAGAATGGTACCTACGACAGAAGCTGCACCACCTGTAGTGGAAGTTCCGCCGATGTAAACACCTGCGATAGCATCAAGCTCCATACCGTTTCCGCTGGCGATGTTCAAAGAAGGATTTGCTGCAGTGTAGAACAGTGCTGCAATACCTGCAAAAGTTCCGCCGATAGCATATGCAACGATCTTGTACTTATCCACGTTGATACCTGACAGACGGGTTGCCTCTTCGTTGGAACCGATAGACAGGATGTATCTTCCGATCTTGGTCTTATACATTACGATCATACACAGAATGGTAAGTACCAGGACCCATGCAAGACCAATGGGGAAACCGTTCAGGTTGGTAAAGACCTTCTGGAACCAGCCTGTAGAGGGATACTTCACTGCAGAAGACATACCGCGCACTGCCTCAGCCACTACGGAAGTCAGACCACGGGAAACCAGCATGGAACCCAGAGTGGCAATGAACGGAGCAATCTTACATTTTGCAACCAGAAAACCGTTAAGCAAACCAAAGGCAAGACCGGTAAGCAGGATGATGGGGATAGTCAGCCACAGAGCACCCTCTTGTGTTGTCACACCGGTTCTGCATACAGAACCTGCCAGAACTGCGGAACCGATACAAACAGTACCGATGGACAGATCAATACCTCCGGTAGCAATTACAAAGGTTACACCCAGTGCAAGAATTGCGTAAGGAACCAGAGATTTGGTCATGGTCAGCAGGTTTCCGCTGCTGGCAAAACCGGAGTTGATCAGTGTAAAGATAACGAATAATACGATAGCGGCAAAAATAATTACTACATTCTGCTTACTGCCGCCGCCCAGCAGAGATCCTTTTTTGTTCTTCATTTCTATTAATTCTCCTCTCGCATAGTGGCAAGTTGCATAATATTTTCCTGGTTAGCTTCGGCGATATCCAATTCACCTGTGATACGTCCTTCGCACATAACCACAACACGGTCAGACATACGAAGCACTTCCGGAAGTTCGGATGAGATCATAATGATGGATTTGCCCTTCTGAACCAGTTCATCCATGAGGTTGTAGATTTCACTCTTGGCTCCTACGTCGATACCTCTGGTAGGCTCGTCAAAAATGAAGATGTCACAGTTCTTAATCAGCCAGCGGGCAATGATTACCTTCTGCTGGTTACCGCCGGAAAGGTTCTTCAGAAGCTGTTCCATGGAAGGTGTCTTGGTTCTCATCAGTGCATTGGTCTCGGCAGAAACCTCACGCATCCTGTTATCATCAATGATGCCGCGCTTAACAAAGGAAGGAACGGATGCAATAGTGGAGTTCTCCGTAACGGATTTGTCCAGCATCAGTCCGAAACGCTTACGGTCTTCAGAAAGATAACAGATACCGTGTTTTACAGCCTGTTCCGGAGTACGGATATGTACCTTTTTGCCATTCAGATAAATCTCGCCGGTCTGACGGGGATCTGCGCCGTACAGTGCACGTGCAACCTCTGTTCTTCCTGCTCCCATCAGTCCCGCAAAGCCCAGGATCTCACCCTTGCGAAGCTTGAAGCTTACATTGCGCACTTCCTTGCCTGCATTCATGTTGCGAACTTCCAGAAGCACCGGAGCGTCTGCCGGACAGTTGCTTGCGGTCTTGGGATCACCCATGATCACACGGCCTACCATCATCTTAACGATGTCATCCTTGGTAACATCTGCGGTATTGACTGTTCCCACATACTCACCGTCACGCATTACGGAAACACGGTCAGAGATTCGATTGATCTCATCCATACGGTGGGAAATGTAAATCATACCAATTCCCTTTTCCTTCAGTTCCAGCATGATCTTGAAGAGTTCTTCCACTTCAAGGATCGTAAGTGCTGCAGTGGGCTCATCCAGAACCAGAAGCTTACAGTCTCTGGATACTGCCTTCGCGATCTCTACCATCTGCTGCTTACCTACAGTCAGGTTGCCCAGCTTGTCGGAGGGATCAATCTTTACACCCATCTTCTCAAAAAGCTTTGCAGCTTCCTCTTCCATTGCTTTGTCATCAATGAAAGAGCCCTTCATAAATTCGCGTCCGATAAACATGTTCTGCGCAACTGTCAGATCGTTCATCATGTTCAGTTCCTGATGGATGACGCTGATACCTGCAGCCTGAGACTCGGCAATATTATTGAAGTGTACTTCATTGCCAAAGAGTTCTACGGAACCCTCATCTCTCTTGTAGATACCGCACAGCACCTTGATCAGGGTGGACTTTCCTGCACCGTTTTCGCCCATCAGTGCATGAACCTCACCGGCTCTCAGTTCGAAATCTACGGATTTCAACGCTTGAACACCGGCGAAACGTTTGCTGATCCCGTGCATTTTCAGAATCGTTTCACTCATTCTTACCTCACCAACACCTTTCAAAAAATTTTTATTATCTTTATGTATAAAACATGCTCGATTTTTAAAATTTTCAATCATTCCGATCCGATTGAAAGTCTTTGTCCGAATTGCACAATTCACAATCTCTCTACTTGTTAAGTATGCACAACGACTGTGAGCAGGCGCTTTTGCGCGAAACGTTTTGTTCTTATTTTTCGTGAAAACGCCGATTCAATTCCTCTGTTATTTTCTTAACTATAATATATTTTTACCAAAAAATCAAGTACTTTTTTTAAAATTTTTGTATTGACATTCAAAAAGACTTTATATATTATATAGATATAAGATTTCTTTACCGCACTAAATCGCGAAACGTTTCGCGGAAAGGAGGGGCTATGGCTACAATCAAAGATGTGGCACAAGTTGCAGGCGTTTCCATTTCTACCGTTTCCAAGTTTCTCAACGGAGGCAATGTACTACCCGAATATGCCGAGCCCATCCGCAAAGCGATTTCCGATCTGGATTTCCGTGTGAATCCTTATGCCCGAAGCCTTAAGAGTCCCAGGAAGAAGTCCATAGGAGTGTTGCTTCCTAATATATCGCTGAATTTCTTTGGATCCATCATCAGTTCCCTGGATCGCGTTCTCCGGAGCAGCGGCTATCACGTCATTACATCATGCTATAACTCCGACCACGGACTGGAGCGTGATTATCTGGCATTTTTGCTCAGCATCGGTATTGACGGGCTGGTATACATGCCGGAGCATCTGTCCGAGGAAGAATTCCACGAATTAGCTGACAAGAACCCCATCCCCATTATCCAGGCCGACCGCCTGATTCCAAATATTGAAAGCGATGCAGTTCTTACGGACAACACGGATTCTTCCTACACAGCAGTTTCCAGACTGATCGAAATGGGTCACACCCGCATTGCTCTGTTGAGCGGCCCTTCTTCCATCCTGACTGCCAGGGAGCGCATGGTCGGTTATCTGCGTGCACTTTCAGATCACAATATTCCTTATGACGATTCCCTCGTCATTGTGGGAGAATATACATTTACCTGCGGGTATCAGAGTCTGCAAACTCTGCTGGAGATGCCGGACCCGCCCACCGCAGTATTCTGCATCAATTACGATATGTCACTGGGGCTTATCACTGCGGCCCAGGAACGGGGTCTTCGCCTTCCGGAGCAGCTGAACATTTTCAGCTATGACTGTATCGAGATCTGCTCCCTTATGTCACCGCCTCTTCCCGTAGTACATCAGCCCGCCGCAGAGATCGGCCAGATTGCCGGCACCTATCTGTTGGAGCGGTTGAGCGGATACGACGGTCCGCCCAGAACCATGCGGTTGAAAAGCCAGGTCATTTTTTGACCCCGGTAACATCATATTAATAAGTACACTACCGCCCTGCGGTATAAATAGATAATAATAAGGAGGTTTTTTATCATGCACAAAAACAGATACATTGGCGAATATCCCGTAATCGGTATCCGTCCCACCATCGATGGCCGCCGCGGTCCTTTGAAGGTTCGTGAATCTTTGGAAGACCAGACCATGGCCATGGCACAGGCTGCCAAGAAATTATTTGAGGAAAATATCTGCTATTCCAATGGCGAACCCGTGAAAGTTATCATTGCAGACACCACCATCGGCCGTGTTGCTGAGGCTGCTGCATGCGCAGAGAAATTCAAAAGAAACGGTGTTGATATCACCCTGACCGTAACTCCCTGCTGGTGCTACGGATCCGAGACCATGGACATGGATCCCCAGACCATCAAAGGTGTATGGGGCTTCAATGGAACCGAGCGTCCCGGCGCTGTATACCTGGCATCCGTACTTGCCTCCCACGCACAGAAGGGACTTCCCGCTTTCGGTATCTACGGACACGACGTACAGAACCTTGACGAAGTGACCAACATTCCCGAAGATGTTCAAGAGAAGCTGCTCCGCTTCGGCCGTGCCGCTGTAGCTGTAGCTTCCATGCGCGGCAAAAGCTATCTGCAGATTGGTTCCATCTGTATGGGTATCGGCGGATCCATCATCGATCCCGCATTCATCGAGTCTTATCTCGGCATGCGCGTTGAGTCTGTAGATGAAGTCGAGATCATCCGCAGAATGTCCGAGGGCATCTACAACGCAGAAGAAGTTGCAAAGTGCAGAGCATGGATCGCAGAGAACTGCAAGGAAGGCTGGGACAAGAACCCTGACTTCGTAAAGACTTCTGATGAGAAGAAAGCTGAGCAGTGGGATTTCCTTGCAAAGATGTACTGCATCATCAAAGATATGTTTAACGGCAACCCTAACCTGCCTGAAGGCTGCGAAGAAGAAATGGTTGGACATAATGCTATCGCCGGCGGATTCCAGGGTCAGAGACAGTGGACCGACTTCTATCCCAACTGTGACTTCCCCGAGGCACTGTTAAACTCCACCTTCGACCACAACGGAGCTCGCGAGCCCTACATTCTGGCAACCGAGAACGATGTTCTTAACGGCCTCGGCATGCTGTTCATCAAGCTGCTGACCAACCGTGCAACCATGTTCTCCGATGTTCGTACCTATTGGTCTCCCGAGGCTTGCAAGCGCGCTTCCGGCTACGATGTAGAAGGTATCGCCAAAGAAAACGGCGGCTTCATCCACCTGATCAACTCCGGTGCAACCGCTCTGGATGCCTGCGGCGAGTGCCGTGACGAGAATGGCAATGCTGTTATGAAGAAGTGGTGGGAAGTAACCGAGGAAGATATCAAGGTTATGACCGAGGCTACCACATGGCCTGCAGCTGACAACGGCTACTTCAGAGGCGGCGGATTCTCCTCCAGCTTCACAACCCGCGCCGAGATGCCTGCTACTATGATCCGTCTGAACCTGGTTAAGGGACTTGGTCCTGTTCTCCAGATTGCAGAAGGATGGACCGTACAGCTTCCCGATGAGGTTACCGATACTCTGATGAAGCGTACCGCCCCCACCTGGCCTTGCACCTGGTTCACACCTCGCTGCGACGGCAAGGAAGGCTCTCCTTTCAAGACCGCTTATGAAGTAATGAACAACTGGGGCGCTAACCACGGTGCAATCGGTTACGGCCACATCGGTGCTGACCTGATCACACTGTGCTCTATGCTTCGCATCCCTGTATGCATGCACAACGTTCCCGACGAGGACATCTTCCGTCCCGCAGCATGGAATGCATTCGGCATGGATAAGGAAGGCCAGGACTACAGAGCATGCGCTACCTACGGCCCTCTGTACAAAGCTTATTAATTATTAATATGTAACTGTTTCTGCGTCTCCATTTCGTGCATCACGCGTCATGGGGGCGCAGATTTTACCTGACGGCATATGCCCCTCAGGGCATCCCACCATCAGTTTCTTATAAGAAAGGAAATTCATCTCATGTTAAAAAATATACCTGCAATTCTTTCCCCCGAACTTTTGAAAGTGCTGGCCGAAATGGGCCACTCTGACCGCATCTGTATCGGTGACGGCAACTTCCCCGGCGCATCTATGGCAAAGGCCAAAAACGCCATCTTTCTCCGTGCAGACGGACACGGCATTCCCGAGATCCTGGATGCCATCCTTACCGTAATGCCTCTTGATGCTTACGTTGAGACCCCCGCCATGCTCATGGAGAAAATGGACTGTGACAAAGATCTTGTAATCCCCGTATGGGATACCTACAAAGAGATCATTGCCAAGCACGACGAGCGCGGAGCAAGCGCAGTAGGCAACTATGAGCGTTTCCGCTTCTATGAGGAAGCCAAGGACTGCTATTGCATCCTGCAGACCGGTGAAACCGAAATCTATGCAAATATCATCCTGCAGAAGGGTGTTATCAAAGCATGAGCACGCTGATCCGCGTATTGGAGACAGCACTGCCTGTTCTGGCAGCCTTGGGACTCGGCATGTTCTGCCGTCAAAAGAATTTTCTTACCCGTGAGGGCGTGGACGCACTAAAGAAAGTTGTCATCAACCTGACACTTCCCTTTGTACTTCTTAACGCCTTTGCCGGCGCTGATTACTCCGGCAACACGCTGATCCTTCCGGTCCTTGTGTTCGCCCTGTGCTGCCTGGGTCTGATTGCGGGAAAACTCCTTGCGAAAGTCCTGAAGCTCCCCGGTCGCCTGCCGGCCTACATAGCCGCAGGTTTCGAAGCCGGAATGCTTGGCTACGCGCTTTTCGCTCTGCTCTTTCCCAAGGACAGTGCCTCTAACTTTGCTATTCTGGATCTGGGTCAGACACTCTTTGTCTTTACCGTATACAAGGGACTTCTTTCCGGACGGAACGGCCTTAAAAATGTGGTGAAAGACGCCGTGACTTCCCCCATCCTCTGGGCGGTTGCCGCAGGTCTTCTCCTCGGCATCACCGGTCTTTACCGTCAGATGGGACTCTGGGGAGTAAGCGGTATTCTTGACAGCCTCACCAGCTTCCTGTCCGCACCCACCGGAATGATCATCCTTCTTTCCGTCGGATTTGACCTTGTGCTTAAAGAAATATCCTGGAAGCAAACTTTCCGGTACATCATCCTGCGTCTGGTTTCCATGGGTGTCCTGCTGACGATCCTGATCGCAATCAACAAGTATCTGCTGGGTGGTATCATGCACACCGGAGCTGCGGTTCTGCTTTTTTTGCTGCCTCCCCCCTATGTGCTTCCGATCTTTGCAGACGAACCGGATCAGAGGGTATCGCTATCATCGGCGCTTTCAGCTTTGACTATTGTAAGTTTATTGCTGTTTGCGGTTATGACATTTCTGGTCTGAATTCAAAAATTTCATACAAAAAGGGAGCCAAGGCTCCCTTTTTTGGTTCATTGTTATTGCTCACACAAAATATGGTAATAGTAAACAGGTAATGCGCTCCATCCATGGCACAGACTTCCCGCGTTACCGAAATCGCTTTCTCCAACTTCAGTTTCCCATACAGTGGTACTTCCAAAATCCACCATGGGAGTATATATGCGATCAATCATTTCCAGAATTACAGGCGCATAACCAACCCGATCAACTTTTATTAATGCATCATAAAGAAAACCCGACATAGACAAGGAAACCGGCACCATTCTCTGATCATCAAGGATACGCTGACATAATGCTTTTGCTTCGGAATCGGTGACAATTCCACAGAGAATAGCAAGGGCATTACCCAATTGACTATACGCGGTGTGCTCCGGATGCATATAACAGATTCCTTCTCGGGCATCCCAAAATGTTTCCCGGATACGTAAATTTAAAGTCCTCACCTGCTCTATATAGGTATTATCAATAGTTAAAGCTTCTGCAATGAAGGCCATTTTCTGTAAAGCAATTGATAATAACGAATTCAGAATACTGTCATATTCCTGCTTTGGTGTATCCCAGTTGGATAGTCCATCTCTCCATTCATAAAAGTTCCAATACATCTCCTCACGGAAAATAGGTACTAATCCATTTTTTATGCGATCCGTAAAGGCACCAATGATTGACGTCAGCTTTGGATAAATTTCACGCAAGAATGCTTTGTCACCGCTATACTGCAAATATTCCGCGCACGCTGTAATGTAGTGGAGCGAAAAGGAGGGAATCAAACGATCCCTTTTCATAGGATAACAAATAGAAAGTAGATTGTCTTCGCGTGCGTCTTTGGAAATCAACTGCAAATTAGCCCTGGGAAACTGAAATTCTCCGAATGCATAATATCCGCAGAGCATTTGATTGCGGCTGTCCATCGCATACAGAGCCTGTTCCCTCCACGGGCAGTCTTCGTAATGCTCGTGCATGCATAGGCGCAATGTTTCTATACACATTTCATAGATTTTATTTTGTTTTTCATTCAGAGAAGGGCGCTTCTTTTCAGTAACCGTATACATGGTCGGTGCAATCGCCATTTTTGCAACCGTCACCGGATATTCGGAAGTGAGTTCGAGATAACGGCATCCAAAGCGGCGGAAAGGATTCATAAATATATTATCTCCTTTTTTCGCGCGGTAAGAAATGCTGAAATCACGTGTGTCTATTTTTCGGCGGACGCAACCCGATGCCAGATGTTCGCCATAAGAAATCGTAATATCCTGCACACAAGGCGAATGAATCTGAAAAGAAAGAAAACCGACATATTCCTTGCCGAGATCAAAAATAATATCTGTATCTGAAATATCGCGGCAACGGGTTCCCGACACCTCCTTCCGGCGAGACGGGGGTGCGGACGATTAGGTCATGAAGATATCAAAACAACTTTGCAAACATATTCGCATTTATACCCAAACAAGCAAAAAGAGGTGGTAAATTTGATGGAAAATTGGTGTGAAAACACCCTTGAAAATTAGGTTGTCGTGTACCTTTTGCGTACTCGCAAAAATAAGAAAACCCCGAAAACCCGCATAAATACTGGGGTTTTCGGGGGTTAATTTTAGTAAAACTTTACTCCCACTCTATGGTCGCAATAGGCTTGGGCGAAAGGTCATAGCAGACCCTACAGACCCCATCCACTTCGCTCAGAATACGGTTGGTGATCTTCTCCAATACTTCCCAGTCAATTCTGGGCACGGTACAGTGCATAGCATCCACGGTATTTACGGCACGGATGATTACAGGCCAGTAATCGAGACGCTTTCCGTCCTTAACGCCTGTAGAGGTGATATCCGGAACCACGGTGAAGAACTGCCAGATCTGACCGGTCAGGCCGGCTTTATCAAATTCTTCTCTGAGGATCGCATCGGATTCACGCAGTGCATGGAGACGGTCTCTTGTGATCGCGCCGGTACAGCGAACACCGAGTCCGGGGCCGGGGAACGGCTGACGGTCAACCATCGCTGCAGGAAGGCCCAACGCCTTACCTACCACACGCACTTCATCTTTATATAACAGTTTTACAGGCTCAACCAATCCTTCAAATTTGAAATCTTCCGGAAGTCCGCCTACGTTATGATGTGCCTTTACACCGTCGGACTCCAGAATATCCGGGTAAATGGTACCCTGTGCCAGGAAAGAAATGCCTTCCAGCTTGCCTGACTCTTCTTCAAATACGCGAACAAACTCTTCACCGATGATCTTACGTTTCTTCTCCGGCTCAGCCACGCCTGCCAGCTTGTCCAGGAAACGGTCCGTTGCATCGATATAGATCAGGTTTGCATCCAGCTGATTACGGAATACTTCGATAACCTGCTCGCTTTCTCCTTTACGCATCAAACCATGGTTTACGTGCACACACACCAGCTGTTTGCCGATCGCTTTGATCAAAAGCGCTGCCACAACAGAGCTGTCCACGCCGCCTGACAATGCCAACAATACTTTTTTATCTCCTACCTGTTCACGAACCGCTGCAACCTGCTCTGCAATAAACTGTTCCGCAAGTGCCGGGGTTGTGATGCGTTCCATCGTATCCGGTCTCTTATTGGAATCCATGATTTTCTCCTCCTGAATCATCCTGATTAAACACTTATCATAAAGTTTAAAATACAAAATTAATTATAATAAATGCCGGTTAATAAATCAATCTTTTTTTTGGGAATATTATTGTTCAAAACCTAATAATCATGCTTTTAAGCCAAACACCAAAAACAATTATTTTTTAGTAATTTATCACCAAACCCATAAGCAGCATAATGCTTGTCAGCACAAGGTTCGAAAGCTGGAACTTCACACTCCACCTTGCCCATTTTCCGTAATTTATATCAGCAAGTCCCAAGCTGATCAAAAGCACCGGATTGGTAGGATAAAACACATTGGAAAAGCCGTCTCCGAAGGCAAAGGCAAGTACACAAAGCTGGGAAGAGATTCCGAAGACCTGGGCCACCGGTGCAATCAGCGGCATAAGAAGAAAGGCCTTTGCAGATCCCGAAGGAATAAAAAAGTTCATGATCAGCACAATCAGATAAATAAACAGAATCACCGACCATCCCGGAAGCATCTGCGCCGCATCAACCGCCCCATGAAGGACACTATCCAGAATATGCGCCTCTGTCATGGTGTACTTGATGGAATTGGCCATCAGGATCATCACCACAGCCGGCAATACGCTCACCAGACCATCCAGGAAAGTTCTTCCCAGTCTGCCCGTACCCATACCGCTGACCAAAGTTGCCGAGATTCCTGCAGCCAGAAACATTACTGCCACCATAATCATGGTATAGTCCTGCAGCGCCCTGATAAACACAGAACTTAATACCAGCAAGATGCCCGCCCCCATCACAGACGCAAAACACACAATTCCCCGATCCATTTTCTTATTTCGTTCAAAAGGAGCTTCCTCCGCAAAACCTTTCAGCGGCCGCCCGATCTTTTTGGCATAATTCATCAAGAATGCCAACAGCAATCCGTAGATCAGCAAAAAGCAAAGGAGACGATACCACATTCCCGAAAACATGGGAAGCCCTGTCAGCTGCTGCGCCACTCCCACCGTAAAAGGATTACAGACACCCGCTGCAAAACCGCATCCGATAGCCAAAAGACTCATGCCAACGCCCACAAAGACGTCCCATCCCAGAGTCACCGCCAAAGCCACTACAATCGGCACCAACGGAACACATTCCTCAAAGGAACCGATAAAAGAACCCATAGCCATGAAAAACAGGGTGATCAGCGCCATCAGACGATATCTGCTTTTCCCGAAACGGTATGTGATCTTCTGAAGCATATAGCCCATGAGACCGCACTTATCAAGGCTGTTAAACACGCCCCCTATAACAAGCAGAAAAACAATCACAGCGATTAGTGCACCGCTGCCCTCAGCACCAAGGACCAATACAGGAGATAAGAGCCATTTCCAAAACGGGATCCCGCCCTCTACACTGCGAAATCCTCCGGCAGTGTCAATGACAGGATTGCCATTCTGATCCGGTACCCTTGCATACTCGCCGCCGGGAATCAAAAACGTCAGCAGATAAGTTAAGACCATCAGTATAAATATGATCACGATAGCGGTGATAAATGATTTTGCACTGATGTTCAAGCCCTTTTTTTCAGTTTGTATATTCACATGTTCCTCCTTTGCCGGCACAGACAGACTGTGTGTACACAGATTTGCCCGCGTCGCTTTTAATGGTTCAGCCACCATATACCCAGATTAAGATACCCCGCAAAGGTCACCCACAGCAGATAAGGTATATTCAGGTACGCTGCCACTTCAGAAATTTCGTAAAACTCTTTGATCATCCGGATGATCAAAACCCATAGCACAATCAGCCAGAAAAAAGAAAATAAGTACCACTCCGCCACAAAGAAAAATACAGACCAGAGCAGATTCACGATCAGCTGAAGTCCATAGATGGCAAGTGCCTGCCTGCGCTGTTCTCCCGAACTGCTTTCATACACAAGGTAAGAAGAGATCCCCATCAGTGTATAAAGAACGGTCCACACCACCGGAAACAGCCAGCCCGGCGGAGAGAGAGGGGGCTTCACCAACATTGCAAAACTTTCCATACTTCCGCTTGTGAGAAGACCGATCAGCGCCCCTCCTATTACAGGGACCGCTATCGCTTTTGCCAACTTCCGCTTATCAAACATCATCCCGCACCTCCTATCATAAGATATTCCGGCGCGCGCTGATATATTCGCAGTGGTATTGTAACACATTTTTCCACATTTTAACAAGCCCTTCCTCTTGACACTCGCAATTCTTTATGCTATATTGCTTCTCACACTCTGAATTTCCGAACAATGCCAATGAGAGTAAAGGGGATTTTCCATGATAATATTTATCATCCTATTGCTTTTCTCAGCTATCACCGCCGCTTCTTATCTTTGCTATCGGATTGTCTTTTATGCTCCCACCCGTGTTATGGATTCTGAGTACGCCATGCCGCAGGGGGAACAGTATCTCAAGAAGCGCAAGGGAATCCTGCAGTCGGTCAACGAAATGCTGGAACGTCCCTTCGAACCGGTAACGGTTACTTCCTTTGACGGCACCGGACTGTATGCCCGCTACTATCACGCCGCAGAAGACGCACCGGTGCAGATCATGTTTCACGGTTATAAGAGCAGTGCCGTTCTGGACATGAGCGGTGCCTCTAAGCTTGCCGGCAGGATCGGTCACAATGCCATCGTGACAGACCAGCGTTCCCACGGAAGAAGCGACGGTAAAGCCATCACCTTCGGTGTTCTGGAGCGCAGAGACTGTCTTTGCTGGATCGACTATGCGCGGTCCCGGTTCGGCGAAAATGTGAAGATCATCCTGTCCGGACTTTCCATGGGCGCAGCCACCGTGCTGATGACCTCTGAACTGGATCTCCCTTCCAATGTTGTGGGAATCGTCGCAGACTGTCCTTACTCCTCCACAAAAGAGATCATTCAAAAGGTCTGTAAGGATCTCCACCTCCCCGGCCGGATCCTCTATCCCTTTATACGCCTGGGCGCCCGCCTGTTTGCTCACTTTAATATTGAGGAAAGCAGTCCTGCCGCCGCCGTGGAACATGCCAAGATCCCTATTCTGCTTATTCACGGAGAGGATGACCGTTTTGTCCCCTGCAGCATGAGTCAAAAAATCAGCAATTCCTGCGCATCGCCGGTAAAGCTGATCACGGTTCCCGGAGCAGGTCACGGGCTCTGCTATATGGAGGATCCTCAGCGCTATGAGAAAGCCGTGCTGGACTTTTACGAAAGGATTCTCGTGAAATAAAGAACTTTTTACCTTATAGAAAAGATGGATGCGGCCGAACGGCTGCATCCACTTTTCATTGCAAATCCTATTCTTCAATTGATTTCTTTTTGCTCACCACTACAGTCTCTTCCAGGCAGGTAAATACCTCATCCACCTTATTCTTGTTCATCTTGGGCGTCACCAGACTCACAAAAGGCACTATGATCAAACCTGCGACCATTGTGATCGCACCTGCATTGATGGGAGAATCGATAAATTTAAGGAAAATATTCGAGACTGTCAGCAGCACACCACAGGCAAAGCTGGCCCATACAGCAGCCTTGGTGACTTTCTTCCAGTACAGTCCGTACAGGAACGGTGCCAGGAATGCACCGGCCAGTGCGCCCCAGGAAATACCCATCAGCTGTGCGATGAAAGTAGGGGGATCCAATGCGATCACTACACTGATCACAATGAAAAACACCAACATGATCCTCATACAGAGAAGTTGCTTCTTCTCGTTCATATCCTTTACAATATTCCCCTTGATCAGATCCAGCGTCAGCGTGGAACTGGAGGTCAGTACCAGAGAGGAAAGGGTTGACATGGAGGCTGACAACACCAGCACCACTACCACACCGATGAGAATGTCAGGCAAAGTGGAAAGCATACTGGGTACGATAGCATCATAAACAATGCTTCCGTTCTCAGAGTAGATGGCCGGTGTATCAAAAAGACGTCCAAAGCCGCCCAGGAAGTAGCATCCGCCGGATACTACAACGGCAAAGAAAGTGGAAATGATCGTTCCCGTTCTGATTGCCTTTTCGTCCTTGATGGCATAAAACTTATGTACCATCTGAGGAAGTCCCCAGGTTCCCAGGGAAGTCAGGACTACAACTCCCAGAAGATTGGGGAGATCCGGTCCGAAGAAGGATGCAAACACACCCTGCTGTCCCATTGTCAGGGGAACGTCGCTTTCGATGGCAGCCAGGTTCTTTACCGCCTCATAGAAACCGCCCTGTCCGTTTAATACTGCCACAACAACCGCTATGATTCCACCGATCATGATAATGCCCTGAATAAAGTCATTGATCGCTGTAGCCATATAACCGCCAATAATTACATATACACCGGTCAGCGCCGCCATGGCAATGACACATACGGAATAAGGGATGTCAAAAGCCATTCCGAACAGTCTGGACAGACCGTTGTAAACAGATGCGGTATAAGGAATCAGGAAAATAAAGGAGATAGCGGAAGCCGCAATCTTGAGGCTGTTGGAATCATACCTCTTTCCAAAAAAGTCCGGCATGGTCGCTGCAGACAGATGCTTTGTCATAACTCTTGTCCTTCTGCCCAGGATTACCCATGCAAGCAAGGAACCGATGATGGCATTGCCGATGCCGATCCAGGTGGCGGAAATACCGTATTTATATCCAAACTGCCCTGCATAGCCCACAAATACAACCGCCGAAAAATAAGACGTGCCGTAAGCAAAGGCTGTCAGCCACGGTCCCACACTCCGGCCGCCAAGCACGAAATCATTTACATTTGTCGCATGCTTCCTTGAGTAAACACCGACACCGA
Source organism: Acetatifactor sp. (assembly GCA_045659805.1). Taxonomy (GTDB): domain Bacteria; phylum Bacillota; class Clostridia; order Lachnospirales; family Lachnospiraceae; genus Acetatifactor. Next base: position 32,719 of record JAZRCR010000046.1, on the reverse strand, counting down.
TCATTACTGCAAAGAAAATAACCAGAAAAGCAATTTTGATAATCATTTTGCCCCCCCCAAATTATATAACGCTTTAAACTTTTAAAGTGCAAAGCTTTAAAGCGCTAAAGTATCTTTATTATACAAAACCCCTTCCAAAAAAGCAAGGGGTTTTTAAAAAATTTAATAATTTAACAGTTTCCATGCATTGGTATACAGGATATCTTCTTTTACAGAAGTAGATACAGGTAACGCTCTCAATGCGCTCACATCCCTTTGCGGTTCACTCCAAGGCAGATCCGTTCCGAACAGAATCTTATCTGTACCGTGCTTTTCCAAAATCTTCAGAAACATCTCCTCTTCGATATAGTCAAAAGTAAATGCCGTATCCAGATAGACGTTCTCACCCGCAAGATACTCACAGACCTCTTCCCACTGTCTCCAGCCTCCCATATGAGCCAGCACCATCTTCTTTGGCCGGATCTGATCCAGGACTTTTCGCATTTTATCCGGCGGACAGTGGACCGGCTCCGGCAATCCGATATCAATGCCGGCATGGGTCACAATGATCAGTCCCAAGGAATCTGCATACTCGATGATATTCATATATCGGACATCGTCTATCATGACCCTCTGATAGTCAGGATGAATCTTTATGCCCGGAATCCCAAGTTCCTTTATCTTGTCCAGTTTTTCTTTGTAATTCTCACAATCCGGATGAATTCCTCCAAAAGATAAAATCTTCCCTGCATAAGTCCGATTGATCTGTGCGGCAAACAGATTTACTTTCTCGAACTGTGCAGGTCTGGTCATCACCGGAAGAATGACAGACATAGTGATTTCGGCCCGCTCCATAGATCGGAGCAGGCCGTTTAATGTGCCGTCAGTTGCAGCGGTGATACCGGAAACTTTCTCCAGCGACTGTATTGTCTTGGGAGCAATCTCATCCGGAAATATATGTGTGTGAAAGTCTATGATCACAATCGTTTCCTCAGAACAGTTCGTCCTGATCTGCGGTCTTGATCCCTGCTCCTGCAAGAGCTGCCGCTGCCGCCATATTGTCATCCACACGAAGAATCATGTACGCCCCCTTATCGGCAGATAAGAACGCATAAGTGTATTCTACCATCACACCTGCCTCGGAAAGGACCTCAAGAATTGCTGCAAGGCTTCCGGGTTCGTCAGAGATTGCTGTTGCCAACACTTCTGTGACGGTAGTGATATAGCCGCCTTCCTTCAGTACTTCATTTGCTTTTTCGGGATTCTCGCAGATGATACGGAGAATACCGAAATCCTGGGTGTCTGCGATGGACAATGCGCGCAGGTTTACTTCATGACCTGCGATATACTTGGTCACTTCGGCCAGTCTGCCTTTTTGGTTTTCAATAAATACAGATATTTGTTTTACGCTCATGGAAAATCCTCCTCTCTTCCATACCTTAACGCGGATTTAGTCGTGCAGTTTTCTCTTGTCAATTATTCTGACAGCTTTTCCTTCGCTTCTGGCAATGGTCTTAGGTGCTACCAGGTGAACCTTCGGGCTGATGCCAAGCATGGTCTTGATGGCACCCGCAAGCTCTTTTTCCTTCTTGGCAAGATCTTTCACGGTATCGGAGAACTGCTCAGGTGTCAGCTCAACATATACATCCAGAGTATCTGTATTACGCTCTCTGTCTACCTCGATCAGATAGTTTACGGAATAACCTTCTTTAATCAGTACTGTCTCAATCTGGGACGGGAATACGTTGACACCGCGGATGATCATCATATCATCGCTTCTTCCCATAGGCTTTGTCATCTTGATCAGAGTACGTCCGCAGGAACATTTCTTCCTGGAAAGGATACAGATATCTCTGGTACGGTATCTCAAAAGAGGAAACGCCTCTTTGTCAAGACTGGTAAATACCAACTCTCCCTTGGATCCTTCCGGCAATACTTCGCCGGTATCCGGATCAATGATCTCTGCCAGGAAGTGGTCTTCATTGATGTGCATGCCGCTCTGTTCCTCACACTCAAAAGCAACACCGGGACCGGAGGTCTCTGTCAGACCGTAAATATCGTACGCCTTGATGCCAAGAGATTTCTCAATGTCACGACGCATCTCTTCTGTCCAGGGCTCTGCGCCGAAAATACCGGCTTTCAGATCAAGCTCGTCAGGAGAAATACCCATTTCCTTTAAAGTCTCACCGATGTACGCTGCGTAGGAAGGGGTACAGCACAAAATAGTGGAATGAAGATCCCGCATAAACTGAATCTGACGCTCCGTATTGCCTGAGGACATAGGCAGTGTCAGACAGCCCACCTTGTGAGATCCTCCGTTCAGACCGGCACCTCCCGTAAATAAGCCGTAACCGTAGGCAACCTGACATACATCCTCATCAGTGCCTCCTGCTGCCACAATGGCACGGGCACAGCACTGCTCCCACAGTTCCACGTCACCCTGCGTATAAAATGCCACAACGCGGCGGCCGGTGGTACCGCTGGTGGACTGGATGCGGACACAGTTCTTTAAATCTGTTCCCAGGAGTCCGTAAGGATAAGCATCTCTCAAATCTGCTTTGGTCAGGAAAGGAAGCTTATGAAGGTCGTCAATGGATTTGATGTCCTCGGGCTTCACACCCTTTTCGTCCATAAGATTACGGTAATACTCCACATTGTCATACACGTGCTTCACCTGTTTTACCAGTTTCTCGCTCTGAATGGCGCGAAGTTCCTCCACAGATGCGCACTCAATTTCCGGTTGATAATAATTTGCCATGGCAGTTCTCCTTTTCATACCTGTCTGTCTTATTTTTTAATGATTAGGAAAGACTATAACCCACTTCGAAGGCCTTCTTATTAATCTCTACGGTCTTTGGAGGTACAGTTTTCTCAATAACTTCAAGCCACGCTTCTTTGTCAAAGTCCATGTGTCTGGCAGCCACACCGAGAACGATGATATTAAATACCTTGGAGTTGCCAAGCTTTAAAGCCTCCTCCATGGCATCTACCTTGTAAACCTTGTGTTCCTTTTCCAGGTTCTCTATAATATTTTCAGGATAGCTTGCCGCCCCGGTCACCACAGTGATAGGATCAATGCGCTGCTCGTTCACTACGATAACACCGTCTTTTTTCAGGAAATGGGCATAGCGCTTTGCCTCCAGCATCTCAAATGCGATCAGCACATCTGCCTGGCCCTCTTCCACGATAGGTTCTGCCACCTTTTCACCGTAACGCACAAAAGTTACTACACTTCCGCCTCGCTGTGCCATACCATGCACCTCAGAAAGCTTCACATCATAACCCTGGTCCACTGTAATTCCGCCCAAAATACGGCTGGTCAGCAAAGTACCCTGTCCTCCTACGCCGACAATCATAATATTCTTTGTATTGTTTGCCATAACTTCCGCCTCCTATGCTTCTACCTGCTCGATGGCACCAAACTTACATAATCCCATGCAAAGGCCGCATCCGTTACACATAGTCTCATCAATGGAAACGGTTCCGTCTGCATTCTTCGTCAATGCAGGACAACCGGGCCTTAAGCACATACCGCACTTTTTACACTTCTCCGGAATGGGTCTGCATTTCTTGGTAAACTTCTGGCCCTTCAACAGAACACAGGGGGACTTGGTGATAATAACCGACACCTCATCCTTAGCCACTTCTGCCTTGATCACCTTCTCAAGCTCTGCCGTATCAAAGGCGTTCACTTCCACTACGTTCCTGATACCCATAGCCTTGCACATGTCGTAGATATTGATGGCAGGCACCACTTCACCCATCAAAGTCTTACCGGTAGCTGCATGGTCCTGATGACCTGTCATACCGGTGGTGGAGTTATCCAGGATCATAACGGTTCCGGTGCCCTGATTGTAAACCATGTTCATCAGGGAATTGATACCGGTATGCATAAAGGTGGAATCACCGATCACTGCCACCCAGTTCTTGATATAATCCTTGCCCTTTGCCTTCTCCATGCCGTGCAAGGTGGAAATACTTGCGCCCATGCAGACGGTAGTGTCTACCACGCTTAAGGGGGCAACTGCACCCAGAGTGTAGCAGCCGATATCACCTGCCGCATGGATCTTCAGCTTATTCAGCACGGAATATACGCTTCTGTGAGGGCAGCCGGGGCAGAGAATGGGAGGTCTTGCGGGCACCTGCGCCGCCGCCTTGATCTCAAGTTCCTGCTTTAACACTGCCTCGCGGATCATGTTGGCACTGTACTCGCCCTGAACAGTAAAAATCTCCTTACCGATACAGGGAATACCCCAGGATTTGATCTGCTCCTCGTATACAGGCTCCAGCTCTTCAAATATGTAAAGTGTTTCTACTTTCGCGGCAAATTCTTCGATCAGCTTTCTGGGAAGGGGATGTACCAGTCCCAGCTTCAGAACGGATGCCTCAGGACATGCCTCTTTCACATACTGATAAGCGATACCGCTGGCAATAAAACCGATCTTGGTATCGTTCATCTCCACTCTGTTCACAGGCATATCACAGCCGTCCTCTGCCATATCTTTCAGACGCTGTTCCACATGAAGGTGTCTAATCTTGGCATTACCGGGCATCATTACATATTTGCCCACATTTCTCTCATAGGGAATGTCGATAGGCTCGCATCTCTCTTCCAAAGTAACAGGTCCCTGGGAGTGAGACAGACGTGTGGTAGTACGCAGGATCACGGGAGTGTCATACTTCTCTGACAGATCGAAAGCATACTTCATGAAATCTTTGGCTTCCTGAGAGTCGGAAGGCTCCAATACCGGCACCATGGCAGCTCTTGCCACGCATCTGGTGTCCTGCTCGTTCTGAGAGGAGTACAGGCCCGGATCGTCTGCTGCCACCAGAACAAGACCGCCGTTGACACCGCTGTAAGAAACGGTATAAAGAGGGTCAGATGCCACGTTCACACCTACGTGCTTCATGGAAGCCATGGCACGCACACCGCTGATGGAAGCGCCGATAGCAACTTCCATGGCAACCTTCTCGTTGGGAGACCACTCTGCATATATTTCAGGGTATTTCACGATATTTTCACTGATTTCCGTACTGGGAGTACCCGGGTATGCTGCGGATACCTTCACGCCCGCTTCATAGGCGCCTCTGGCAATGGCTTCATTGCCAAGCATGATTTTCATTTCGCTCATATGTATTTTCCTTTCACTTACTGAATTATCCTAACTCTCGTTTTGCTCTGCGATCAACCTGTTAGCACCATAGATCTCACGAAGCTTCGGTTTCTCAATCTTACCCGTGGGATTTCTGGGAATTTCGGCAAAAATAACCACATGGGGACGTTTGTATCTGGGAAGGGCCATGCAGAATTCTTTGACTTCATCCTCTGTCATTGTCACACCTTCCTTCAGTTCAATGATGGCTGCAGGAATCTCACCCAGGCGCTTATGCTTCAGACCGATCACTGCCACATCGTGGACCTTCTCATTGGTGCGGATAAAGTCTTCAATCTGTACCGGATACAGATTCTCGCCACCGCTGATGATAACGTCCTTCTTACGGTCTACCAGGAAAATAAATCCGTCTTCATCCTCCTGCGCCATATCGCCTGTAAAAAGCCACCCGTCCGCCAGCACTTCGTTTGTCGCTTTCTCATCGCGGTAATAGCAGGTCATAACGCCGGGACCCTTTACTGCCAGCTCGCCGACCTCTCCTCTGGACACTGTCTGACGATTCTCATCCACGATCTTCACTTCCCATCCGTAGCCCGCTTTACCGATGGCACCTACCTTGTGGATATTCTCCATACCCAAGTGTACACAGCCGGGACCGATAGACTCGGAGAGGCCGTAGTTGGTATCATATGCATGATTCGGGAAGAGACTCTTCCACTTCCTGATCAGGCTCTGAGGAACAGGCTGCGCTCCGATATGCATCAGACGCCACTGGGACAATTCATACTCTGCCAGATTTACTTTGTCGCTTTCAATAGCTTCCAGAATATCCTGTGCCCAGGGAACCAGAAGCCACACAATGGTACACTTCTCTTTGGATACCGCATCCAGGATAAATTCCGGCTTCGTACCCTTTAACAGCACCGCTTTGCTTCCCGACAGCAGACTGCCGAACCAGTGCATTTTGGCTCCTGTGTGATACAGAGGAGGAATGCATAAGAATACGTCATCCTTCTGCTGTCCGTGGTGATTCTGCTCTACCTTGCAGGCGTGTACAAGACTTCTGTGTTTATGTAAAATCGCCTTCGGGAACCCTGTGGTTCCGGAAGAAAAATAAATGGCGCCGTCATCGTCATCCGTAATTTCTACATTAGGAGACTGACTGGAGCAGTTGGCTGACAGGGAATTGTAGTCATCCGCAAATCCGGGGCATCCTTCTCCTACATAGATCAGCAATCTTCCTTTGCTGATCCTGTCGGCAATCTCTTCCACACGTCCGATGAAGGAATTGCCAAACACCAGCACATCAGCCTCTGCCAGGTTGACACAATACTCGATCTCATCGGCTGAATACCTGAAATTTAAAGGTACCGCCAGCGCTCCCGCCTTCAGAATACCAAAATAGATAGGCAGCCACTCCAGACCGTTCATCATCAAAATAGCCACTTTGTCCCCCTTTTTGATCCCTCTCTGAATCAAAAGATTGGCGAAACGGTTGGCCTTCTCATTGAACACACTCCAGGTGATTTCCCTGCGGTAGCTGGTCTTTGGGCTTGGCTCGATCAGCTCATACTCCTTCCAGGTAACGCGGCGATCCTCTTTGATCTCCGGATTGATCTCCACCAGACAGATATCATCGGGATACTCTCTGGCATTTCTCTCTAAAAATTCTGTAATAGGCATAACTGTCCTCTCATTCTGCTTTCCGCTGTTTTCTATGGTATCTCTCACTTTTCACCAGTTTAACGCTTTAACGCTTTTAATCGCTAAACTGATTATATCAAAAGAAAATAAACAGGTCAACAAAAAGAATCATTTCTTTTGGATTTTATCGTCGGTTACAGCCCCAACAGCTGTGTCACAAAGACAACAGAAGCCGCACCTACTGCCACCGTCAACAAGCCCTTTTTCATATACGCAAGCACTATGGCCGCCACGCATCCTGCCACAGCACTTCCTGTTGTCCCTGTACTGGAAAAAATAGCCGGAAAGGTCATTGCCGCCAATACGGCATAGGGCACATAATACAAGAAAGAGCGCACCCTGATATTAGTGATCTTCTTACGAAAAATCGCCATGGGGAGCATACGGATCAGATAAGTGGTCAGCGCCATCACTGCTATTCCTAAAACAATATAGCCTGTCTTCATCACACTCCTGCCTCCTTCTGCTCCTTACATTCTTCCTTATCCTCATTGGATTCATCAATGGGAAATAACCAGGCGGCGATCCCGCTGACCAGCAATGTGATTATGATGATCGCCCATCCACCTGAAATCTGCTTTAAAAGAGGGAGATATGAAAATGCCAGACTCGCTCCGATCGCCATGATCACGGTATAGAGCACACTTCTCTTTTCTCTCGCAGGGGGAATGATGATGGCAATAAACATACCATACAGAGCAATCCCCATGGCATTGGTAAGGATCGGTGGCATAAAGGAAGCCGCCACCGCGCCAACAAGTGTACCTCCTGTCCAGCCCAATACCGGTGTCAGGATCAGACCTGCCATATAAGAAGCGGTGAGATCGCCCTTTCTCTGGACGGAAACCGCAAATATCTCATCGGTAATGCCAAAGGAAGCCGCCAGCCTGTGCCGCATCTTCATGTTGCTATGTACTTTCTGGGATACCGACAGTGACATCAAAAAATAGCGCACGTTAATGATCAGCGTGGTCAGGGCAAGCTCCACCATGGTTCCCTGTGCGATCAATATATTGATTCCCGCGAACTGTCCCGCGCTGGTGAGATTAAACAGAGAGATCGCCACTGCGGACCATACCGGCAGCCCGGACAACACCGCATGCAGGCCAAACGCCATGGACACGCTGAAATAGCCCAGACAAATGGGGATACCGTCCTTTATTCCCTGTGAGAATTCTTTATTGTTCATTTTCCTTACGAATTCCTTTCTTTATTGCAAAATGCACCTTGACAGTATAGCACAGAATATCCCTAAAATCCACAAATATAAAAAAATTGCTTCCGGAAATCCAAACACAGTAATAATGTATTGGAAAAGAGGGCGCCCCGCTAGTCATTTCACCGCTTGCAGGCACCCTCTTATATTAATATTGTTCTCAATTCATCGCCGAAACTCCGTTGCCCTTCTATTATTCTTCCTGCATAATTTCCAACATCATCCTGGCTCCCAGCTTAAAGCTGTTCCGGAACACCAGATGCTCTGTCATGTTTTGGAACTCCCGAATACAGTCCGTGTATTGAGCGAACAACTTTTTTTGTTCGGCTGTCATGGTAGCCCGGATTTTTTCCTCGTTCCGGTTAACCAGCTGAAGCGCTTCCTTGTATTCCTTACTGGCAGAAGCATCATACTCCGTCGGCTCGATATTGCCATACCAAAGTTCTTCAAGAATTCTCATGCCACATCCTCCCCGAAGATCAGTTCACAGAAAATAACCTCCTCCGTACGATCGCAGATACCCTGATTACCAGCAACACTCCCAGTCAGGTTTTAAGAATCTCACAAGAGCTTCCATGTAGTAGTAGTCGCCCCAGATGTTACATTCATCAATTCCCAGATTGTGAGGCTTGGAGTAGGTTGCACCAGTCAGCAGTCCGTTAGAACGCTCTATATCCTTGGTGGTATAATTGTCGATCAGAGAATTCATGGTGGCATTGATCACCTTCTGATAGAGTTCTCTGTCGGGATCTGTTTCGGGAAGTCTCTTCACAAGATCCATCAGACCGCACATTGCAACGGTTGCCGCAGAAGTATCTCTGGGCTCATCTCCCTCCGTAAATTCAAAATCCCAGTAAGGGACAAAATCCTCCGGCAGTCTGTTTATGTAGAAGTTTGCCATCTTTTTGCAGATTTCCACGGCATCCGGGTCATCCACATACTTCCTGGTAAGCATCATGCCGTAAATGCACCAACCCTGACCTCTGGACCATGTAGTATCATCGGTCAGTCCCTGATCTTTCATCCCTCTGATGGGAGCACCGGTATCCTTGTCAAAAAGGAAAGTCTGATGAGAACCTGCATTATCCCTTACGGTATTATTCAGCGCAGTTCTGAAATGGTTATAGGCCATCTCTCTGTACTTGGGATCACCGCTTTCTTCGGTTGCCCAGTAGAGAAGGGGAATGTTCATAAAGCAGTCAACGATCAGGCGGTTGTCCTCTCCCATATTACCCCAGGCCTGAATAAATCTGCCTTTTTCATTGTATCTTGTGGTAAGCTGTTCTGCTGCCAACAGCGCCGCTTTGCGTGCTTTTTCATCACCGGTGAGCTTGTAACCGTACACGCAGGAAGGAGAAAATACAAAACCCATGTCATGGTGATTTACACCTGCTTTTTTCTCAATCTTGTCCAGGTACTGAGGCGTATGATTCATAGCTAACTCTTTATATTTTTCATTTCCAGTGATCACATAAGCATGCCAGAGGATACCTGTCCAAAAGCCCTGCTGCCAGCCGCCCATATAAATATCTGCGACACCATACACATATTCGGTACTGGCACCGGTGGTAAATTGATTGCCGAAATCCACCATTCCCTTATCGATCTTCTTGAGTGCTTCCTCAAATGCACCTTTCACCTTATCAAGATCAAGCACTGTGTTCGCAGTATCAAGAAACTTGTTTTTAATACCCTCATTAATCACACGTTCAAAACTCATAGTACTACCTCCTTGTTTCCTCCATTATACAGCAGTTTTTTACGGTTGTACAGTACTTTATGAAACGTTTTACATATTTTGTGCCGTCAAAATATTCCATCTGCAATCTGTATGCTCGCTCCACGTGATTCATAAATGCCCGGACCTGAAAGTAATCCATAAATACAATGGATTTTAGGCATATCATGCTATCATAAAAATATACTTTATGCTATAATAGACTTTAGAGGTTGCACAAGAGAGAACGGGGCAGAACGGTATGCGAGAACAGCAGTCTCACCCTTCCGGCAGCCGGCAGAATATAATCTGAATCTACCCGAAAGGAATATGATATGAACGCAGAAAGAGTCATCTTAAAAACAAGCAGGATCAGCGGCTTTGCTGACGAGATAAACCCCAATATAGATACCCAGATCGCACTGTTAAAGGAATTGGACGTATCCTTTATGGAATTCAGAAGTGCGGATGGCATCAATGTTGCCGACCATACTTTAGAGCAGGCAAAAGCATTAAAGGAAAAGCTGAATGATGGGGACATACAGGTGTCTGCCATCGGCTCTCCCATCGGCAAGATCAATATCGCCGATGATTTCTGTTCTCATCTCCAAAAATTGGAGCACGTCATGAATATTGCCGAAATTCTCGGCACACGATACATCAGAATATTCAGTTTCTTCATACCGACGAATGAAGATCCCGCCGCTTACCGGAATGAAGTGTTCCGCCGCACCGAAAGCATGGTACGGGCTGCCGCACGCCGCAATATGGTACTGTTGCATGAAAACGAAAAAGACATCTACGGTGACATCCCTTCCCGCTGTCTTGAGCTTATGGAGCGCTTTTACGGCGACCATTACCGCTGTACCTTTGACTTTGCCAACTTCGTACAGTGTGATCAGGATCCTCTGTCCGCCTATGAAATGCTGGCTCCTTACATTTCCTATGTACATATTAAAGACGCTCTGTCTGAAGGTCATACCGTCGTTCCTGCCGGCGAAGGAGATGGCAAGATCAAAAAAGTACTCACGCTTCTGGACAAAGCCGGCTATGAAGGCTTTCTCAGCCTCGAGCCCCATCTCACTGATTTTGCGGGGCTGAAGGGTCTGGAGAAGGATGTTCAGACCCGCGGAAGAACCGACGGCGAAAACGCATTCTGCCAGGCCCATATGGCATTGATGAAACTACTGAAATAAAGCACACGGCCGCAAGCCTTTAAAAGGAGCATCGACTATGCCTTTTGTAATTGCAAGAAACGATATCACCAACATGAAAGCAGATGCCATTCTGAATGCAGCAAATCCCAGGCCAGTCATCGGCTGCGGGGTCGACAGCGGCATCCGCCAAAAAGCCGGAAGATCTGATGAAGGAAACGGATGGTACCTTCTCCGAAACATTGATCCGCCTTATCAATCAGAAAGGTCTGAAGGATTCCGATGTGTGCAAAAAGGCCAACATTGATGCGGTAAAAGTTGCAGGCCGGTCCGGCATCGACGAAGACCATGCCACCAACTATCACAGTGACAGGGAAAGCACCGCACAGAATTATGAAGTTTTGAACGATGCTATCCGACAGGTGCGGGTATGCGAGGTACCTCTTTGCGCCAACTGGAAGAAAAAGATCCACGACGATTACAACAGCAGAAAACGCCGATAATAAAAAAAAATTTTTGATTAATTTAAAAAGCCACAGGCAAGCAGCGTACCATGCCACCTTACCTGTGACTTATTATCACCTATGTTCTTTATGTAAATACTTTTCTTTGGTGGCGAGTCCCCCACGGATATGGCGCTCGGACTTGTTGACATCCAGCACTGTCCTCGCCTGTTTTGCAAGCACAGGATTAATCTGCATCAATCTGTCCGTTACGTCTTTATGTACCGTACTCTTGCTGATTCCGAATTCTCTGGCAGTCTGCCTCACCGTCGCATTGTTTTCTATAATATAATGCGCAATGTCAATTGCACGTTCCTCAATGTAATCCTTCATAAAACCCCTGCATAAACCGCTTTTTTACAATCTATGCAGGGGCTTATATTATTATGCAGTTTTATTTGCGCTCTGTCCGGGCTCTATTTTTTACTCTTTTCTTTCGAGCGTTTGTCGTTGATGATCTTCATATGATCTGCCGTGATAAGTTCCACGCCATTCTCTTTCGCCCAATCCACGCAGCCCTTTAATACAAGGGGCAGGAACACTCTGGGCACACCCAGAACGGTCATAAGCGCCTCATCCGTGAACTTGACCTTGTCGTCTGCTCTGTCAGCCGCATAACGCACAGATTCCAAGGATGCCTGACGCATCTGCAGCAGTTCCGCACGCATTCTGGTCTTTCTGTGAAACCAGAAGTTCTTACTGTCGCGGTAGCCGTAATCTACCGGGAGCGCCGGAAAATCCTTAGCCTTCACACCGTTGATGATGGCGTCACTGTATTTCTTCTTCATGAGGATTTTGTCTACCCGAAGGATAAAGTGGGCACCGAACTTGCTGGTGATACCGTTGAAGTCATGGTAAGGACCTTCGTAGCCGTTCAGTTCTCCCGGCATGTCTTTATCAGCGCCGTCCAGTTCCCGCATCCAGGTACATTCGATGACCTCAATGGCATCGGTCAGAATCATGGGTCTCGCTTCACCGGTATCCTCCTCTATCATACTCTTTTCCAGCTTAAAGTTGCACTTAGGCATCTTTTCGCCAGGTTTGTCGCCGGGCCAGGAAAGCTTCACCGCTTCCTTAAAGGTCTTTGGCTTGTCATCGATAAAGTTCAGCGCACATTTACCGCTGCGAAGGATATTCTGTGCGGTGTTGGAAGAATTGCGGCAACACAGAAGCATTGCATAATAATCTTTGCCTGCCACGTAGTAGGGCTGTACCAGAGAGTAAGGTCCCAATGTGGTCATACCATCCTCACACAACGTGCTGATGATCACGGTAGGCATAGGGAAAAACAATGATGTTTGATAGAAATTGTCCACCACGCGAAGATTTTCAAAACTGCTCATGATAAGTACTCCTTTTATTATAATTTCACTTTGTTTTTCATGGTTTTTCTAATTATAATGATAATGAACCGACTAAAAATTGTCAATCCGAAAGCCCGGGATATGCCGCAAAAGACAAAATCATTCTAAAGATGATACAATATTGTATTTACCGGTAAAATATGTTATTATAATGTACACAAAGACTTGTTTTGAAAGGAATATAACACTATGCTTACCGAATATGAAATCAGACGTGCCATCTGCGAGATTGGCAAAAGGCTTTATGCAAAGGGTTATGTTGCTGCTAAACACGGCAATATTTCTTATAAATACAGTGAGGGCGAATATTTCTGCACCCCCAGCGGTGTTTCAAAGATTTTCCTGACACCCGATAAAATTGTAAAAGTAGACGCAAACGGCAAGAAGCTCGACAACAGCCCGTACAAGCCCACCTCCGAGGTGACACTGCATATCCGTATGTATCAGGAGAATCCCGAGGTCCGGGCGCTCATTCATGCCCAGCCGCCCTTCTCAACGGCCTATGCGATCAAGAATATTCCCATCAACAACTGTGTAATTCCCGAAAACTACGTCTATCTCGGCGCTGTACCAAAAGGAGCTTATAACAAAACAACCGGAGAAATTTCCGCAGAACTCATCAACTGTATGAAGACCAAGAAGGGATTCCTGTACGAAGACACCAGCGTATTCTCTACCGGAGATACCTTGGAGAACGCATTTGACAACGTAGATTCCCTTGAGTTCTATGCAAAGATGAACTTTATCGGCAGCCATATTCCGGATGCCCCTTCCGTTGCAGACGTTGTTTCCGATCACTCTGGAGAAGAAGATGTGGTGAAGGCTGTAACTGTCCGGATTCTACGCGAACTTGGAATGTAATACTCCCATAACAAAAAATGGACAAATCCCCCTTGAGATTCTGTACCCATTACGTACAAAATCCTGAGAGGGATTTTTATTGTATAGCAGGAAATCGTTCGGTTGCATTAATTCTGCCACAGTATCTGCTGTCCTTTTACAAGGGGATAACTGATAAGTTTGCTGCCGTCCAGATTCTCCCGGTGCATGTCCACCGCCGTGATCTGATGGTTCTCATAAGTTGTGTAATAATAGATTCCCTTATCCGTGTTACAGCAGGAAGTATATATTGTAATCTCGTATTTGCCTTCCTCCATCCGCACGCAACCTCTCTGCTGATCCACCGCACCCAATATGTGAAAAAATTGACTGACGCTCTCAGACTCAGACTCTCCCGACACAGAGTTCATCTTGGTAAATGCAGTCCTCACAAAGCGTGACGTGGAGGATAAGTCCCCCGGCAGCCCTATGGCGCCCATGCCGCGGCTGTAGACCTTCAGATCCAGCTCTTTAGAAAAATTATTGGCCGGAGAATCAACGGACAAAGCCATATACTGATTCAGATGAAACATGTGGTATTCAAATCCGGGATTGTTTGTCAGCACTCCTACCGGATTGTCGTATATCCTCAGCCCATCCTTAACAGATTCTACTGTGACGGAACTATCCCTGTCAGAAACGATCCAGTGAAGGGGCGATAACGGCAGCTCCTGACTATAAGGCTCATCCAACAAATTGATTCGGGAAAGAAGCTCCTTTACCTCCCCAATATTGCTGCACTGTCCCAGTATCCACGGTATAAATTCAAAGGGTGCCACATTGTCCAAACCAGGGGTCTCCTGCTTATAATCTGCATTCCCCGCGAAATACAAACCTGCCATACTGAGCCCTTTCTCATTGGTCGCATCATAGTAAAGGGGACAGTCATCCACAACATATGCCATGCCGATCAAGGCAAAATGTTTTTCCAGATCTTTGACTTTGCGGAAGCGCAGCGGGTAACTGCGCGGAGTGACAGTCACCGTCTCCTCATATGAAAAATCAAAATCAAGCGTCCTCCCAAAATAATGATCCTTTGTCTTATAAGTCACTGCTGTACACATATTCCGTACCTCCCTTTCTCTTCTGTAACATTATGCACATTCTGCCCGATTCTCACTCATTTATGTAAATTATACTGCTGATTCAAAATGTCGTCAAACCTCCTTGATATCATTTCTTGACGCATAATACCGGTATATCCTGTTAGTCAGCATCTCTTCCCTGGGAAAGATTTCATTGATGTCCTGTATCGATTCCCGCATATTTTCGCTTAGCTGCTTGTCGGCCGGATGCAGAATCGCTTCATGAATACTGGTGAATCCCACCAGATAGTCTCCGCCCAAAAGCATTGCCAGCTGTTCCTGTACGCCGGGATAAAAAAAGGCGATGGCTCCGTTGATCCCCTTGGTGGTCGTCAGCCGGTATCCCAGGGAGCCCTCCATCTCATTGTCCTGATGCACCTGGAATATCTCCTCATCCTCCGACAGTTCCTCCGGCATGAACACGCCCTCACTCCAAGGATGCTTCCTCCTCAGATCCGTGCAGTAATACAGTCTTGGCGGCATCAGTTCAAAAGTATTCATCAGCGCATTTTCCAAAAGTACTTCATCCTCCATCTCCCACTCTTCAATGAGATTCCTGTTGATCTTCATGGTAACGTAATCGTCGTCTTCGTCCGATACAAGTCCATACAGGGTCAGGGCAATGTCCCCGTGCCTCCGGTATATACAGTTCTCCAGTTCATATCTGTTGCGGTCATAATTGATGGGACGGATGATCAGCCGGTCTCTGCTCAGTTCATAACCACCCTTCTCTAAGTGAAGCCAATCCATACTCTGTCCGGCGTTCTGAATCTTCATCAGAAGCTCCGGCAGCATCCCTTCCCAGCCGTCCAGTCTGTATTTGTCAAAATACTCCCTAACACTCCAGTTCATCATGCTCCTAATATTGCCCTCGCCCCACATCACATGGATGTAATCAGTGCGCACAATATTGTCCTCCTTTCCATAACTCACCTTGTTGATGTAACGTATCATGCTGAGCAGTTGACTGTCGTGGGTCGTAAAGCCTGTTTCCAAAAGCAGCACTTTCTTTCCCTTGACGACTTCCTGCTGCATGATAATGCGAAACAGTTCGCCCTTAAACTCCTCATAGGTCATAAAAGCTCTCCTTTGCCTTTCTTAAGTTTGTCTGCCGTATCGTGCAGTACTGATTTCATTCGGGGAAATTCGACCGATTGGCCGTTCTGATAGTAGAAATAAATCAAAAAGCAGCTGCTGATGTAGTAATTTTACCATATAAAAAGAAATTTGTCACTCAACAGTTTGTTAAGTGACAAATTTCTTATCTTATGCTATAATGCATTTTTAATCTTTTTGTAATCGCACACAATACAATAACACCCGTTTTCCATGCGACGGGAGCAGGTCATCTCTCAGTATCCTGTCTGCCTGCTCCGTTCTCTCACTGTTGATCAAGTCGTCTACCCGTTCACCCAGATATCTGGCGATCGCTTTCAGATTGTCCGGATTTGGAAGACGTTTTCCGCCAAACCACATATAGACGGCCTGATCGGAACACAGATGAAGATAATCCCTTAGTTCCGAAACAGTTATGTTTTGTCTTTTGCAAAGAGTTTTCAGCCTCTTTCCCAGCTTTTCCGGGTCAATGATGGGGCATTGTGAATTGTTTCTCTTTTCTCGCATATTCCTCCTGTTGTTTATTGCGTTCAACTGTCATCTGCTACCGACCCCCTCCGGTCTTTCTCCAATGTCCCTCCGTTCACTCGCGGTACAGTCCTCTCAGAAGCGTGATCTCTTCCCCGTACCCGTCCATTTCATTTGGTGTCTCCAAATAGAAAGGAAGCTCTCGCAGACAAGGATGGTTGATGATAGCCTCAAATGCCGGCAGGCCGATGTTTCCCTGCCCAATCTTCTGATGCCTGTCCTTATGGCTTCTAAGCGGATTCATGGAATCATTCAGATGAACGGCTTTCAGACGCTCCAGCCCGATGATACGGTCAAACTGCAACAGCACACCATCCAGATCATTTACAATGTCATAGCCTCCGTCAAAAACGTGACAGGTATCGAGACACACTCCCATTTTGTGAGAGAGCTTCACCCTATCCAGGATTGCCCGGATCTCTTGGAAGGTTGCACCAACCTCACTTCCCTTCCCCGCCATAGTTTCCAGAAGTACCGTTGTACTCTGTTCGGGCTGGAGAACTTTGTTCAGTGTATCCGCGATCAACTGTATCCCACGTTCCGCTCCCTGTTGTACATGGCTCCCCGGGTGAAAGTTGTACATACAGTCCGGCACAAATTCCAACCGCCTCAAGTCATCCGCCATGGTGTTTTGGGCAAATTCTCTCAAACCCTCATCTGCTGCACAGGCATTGAGCGTATAAGGCGCATGGGCCAGCAGACTTGTAATGTCATTCTCTTTACAATAACGGTTCATCGCCTCGATATCCTGAAGATTGAGAGCCTTGGCAGCTCCTCCCCTGGGATTCCTTGTGAAGAACTGAAAGGTATTTGCATGGATGGAATGGGCAGCCCTGCCCATAGCCAGAAAACCTTTTCCCGATGATATATGACAACCTATTCTCAACATATTTTTCCTGACCTCATAGCTTTTTTCTTACTTTCTGCCACAGTGCAAAAAGCTCCGGCATCCCCATGTCTGATCTTCCGGTCAGATCGGCAGAGATCCCGAAGCTGTTCTTTTGTAATCTTAAATATCACGCTATTGCATCTGCCACAGACAACAGTGGCACACTATAAAATTCTCCTGACTGCAAGAATTGTCCTGTATGTCGCATTGCTTACCTTGATACCGGTCTTTTCATTGCTGGCGTGTACAATCTTGCCGCCACCGATATACATTCCCACATGTCCGTCGTAGCAGATCAGATCTCCGGGCTGCGCCTCATCATAAGACACTCCGGTTCCGGCGCTTCTCTGTTCGTAAGAAGTCCTGGGCAGCTTGTACCCGAAATTGGAATAAATCCTGTAAACAAAACCGGAACAGTCCGCACCGTTGGTAAGGCTTGTACCGCCGTACACATAAGGATTGCCTATGAACTGACAGGCATATTTGGCGATCTGCTTGCCAAGATCACTTCCGGAAGCATTATCGATAATAGAGGTATAGCTTGTATTGCCATAATTTCCATTGATCAGCGACTGAATCTGCTCTTTCTGCTTCTGTTCCTCCTGAAGCTTCTTCAATTGCTTCTGCTCGTCCTGGATTTTTTTCTTGGCGTTGGCCGCCTCTTTCTGATACTTCCTGATCTCAGCCTCGTAATTGGCCGATTCCTGTTTTTTCTTTTCCAGCCTTACATCCAGTTCACTCTTGAGGCTCTGGAGATGAGCTCTGTCACTTTCCAGCTGAGCCTTGTCCGCCTCAAGCTCTTCCTTGTCTCTCACAAGCTGATCCCAGAGATCATGCACCTGATTCTTGGTATTCTCGTACTGTGTCAGCAGCTTACTGTCAGCCTGATAGATCTTCTCTATGTACTGTGCCGTATTGATCAGGTCACTGATACCTGTACTGCTCAGCATTCTGGCAAGAACGGTGACACTGTTATTCTCATACATAAAGCGGATCCTGATCTTCATGGCCGCATACTGCTCTTCTTCACGGAGCTTTGCAGCATCATATTCCTGCTGTGCTTCTTCAATTTCTGACTGTTTGACCGCAATGTCAGCTTCCTTTGCCGCAATCTCGTCCTCCTTGAGGCCGATACTGGTAAGCATGTTGAGGATCTCCGAATTCAGGTCGGCAATCATCTCTTCCACAAGATCCTGCTCGTCCGACAGATTCGACAGACGATCATTTATACTGTCCAGTTTCTCCTGATCTTTTTTAATCTGGTTTTGAATTTCAGTGATGGTAGTGGCTTCCACTGTCATCATTCCCTGCGGTGTTGAACCGAATATCACCACCGTAAGTACTGCAGCCACTGTTTTGCGCATCATTCCACGCACGTTAGCAAATAATTTCATGTCAGATCTGTTCATAACAGTAGAATACCACCCTTTCCTTTCTTTGAAATAATTGTCAGCAGTCACGTTCAGCCGCACCATTCGCAAAACCGCCCCTTCTGGGCTTTTCTCTATAACTCGCAGTTATTGACGGTACGGGGGAATGGGATAACATCACGGATGTTGCCCATTCCTGTGAGGTACATAACGCAGCGCTCAAAGCCCAGTCCGAAACCGGCGTGGCGGACGGAACCGTATCTTCTCAGATCCAGATAGAAATCATAGTCTTCCTTCTTAAGACCCATTTCCTCCATACGCTGCTCTAAAACTTCAAGCTTATCTTCACGCTGGCTTCCGCCGATGATCTCGCCGATACCGGGTACCAGACAGTCCATAGCCGCAACAGTCTTGCCGTCCTCGTTCAGCTTCATATAGAAAGCCTTGATCTCCTTGGGGTAATCGGTGACAAAGACAGGGCGTTTGAATTCCTTCTCTGTCAGATATCTTTCGTGCTCTGTCTGCAAATCGCAACCCCAGAACACCTTATAGTCAAACTCATCGTTGTGCTTTTCCAGAATCTCAATGGCTTCCGTATAAGTCACATGGCCAAAGTCAGAGTTCACCACATGGTTCAGTCTCTCGATCAGTCCCTTGTCAACAAACTGGTTAAAGAAGTTCATCTCCTCCGGAGCATTCTCCAGCACATAACGGATAACAAATTTCAGCATACTCTCTGCAAGCACCATATCATCCTTCAGATCGGCAAACGCCATCTCCGGCTCGATCATCCAGAACTCCGCAGCGTGCCTGGTGGTGTTGGAATTCTCTGCACGGAAGGTGGGTCCGAAGGTATATACATTCTTAAATGCAAAGGCATATGTCTCCACATTCAGCTGTCCGCTTACGGTCAGATTGGTGGGCTTTCCGAAGAAATCCTGTGTAAAATCTACAGTTCCGTCCTCTGTCTTTGGGATATTGTTCAGATCCATTGTGGTAACCTGGAACATTTCACCTGCTCCCTCACAGTCACTTCCGGTGATCAGAGGAGTGTGTACATAGACAAATCCTCTCTCCATGAAAAAGGTATGAATTGCGTAAGCGATCAGGGAACGCACACGGAACACAGCCTGGAAAGTATTGGTTCTGGGACGCAGATGGGAAATGGTCCTTAAATACTCAAAGGAATGTCTTTTCTTCTGTAAAGGATAGTCTGCATTGGAAGGTCCTTCCACAAACACTTCCTCTGCCTGCATTTCAAAAGGCTGCTTAGCCTGAGGGGTCTCAACAATGGTACCGCGGACTACCAAAGCTGCACCAACGTTCATCTTGCACAGATCCGCAAAATTTTCAAGCTTGTCACTGTATACCACCTGCAAAGGCTCAAAGAAAGTACCGTCATTGATCACAATAAATCCAAAATTCTTGGAGTCACGGTTACTTCTCACCCAGCCCCCAACGGTCACTTCCTTGCCGATATATTTTTCTCTTTCCCGATACAACTCCCTGATATCTGTTAAATCCATCATTTCCTCCATTCCGCTTCCTGCGGCTCTCTTTTTATTTTTATTCACTGTCTTATTCTTCGGAAACCTGCGCATTCTCTGTCAGATACTCCACCACATTCCGATACATGATGTCCTCTTTGATCACATCGATATCATACATCTCCAGAAGTTCTTCTTTTGATGCTATATTATTGAGTTCAGCCAGTTCCCGCAATTCTTCGTCCAGCGCCTTTCCCTCAGGGAACAGTCCCTCTTCTTCGGCAACGGCATACGTTGCCAGCAGCATCTGCGTGGAAAATACCGCATTTCTTGCCAGAAAAGTATCATAGTCCATATCATAGAAGTAGTACACATAGGTTTCCGCATCCACACCGTACTGAGCCGCCATGGTAGCAAGATTGTCCGCAACCTGTTTCTCAGACTGAGCCAGCAGTTCCTCGGGAATCTGGCTAAAAGTACAATTATTCACCAGCACGGAAAGAAGCGCCCCTTCGCGCTCTATTTCATAATAGTAAACCGCCTTGGCCTCCAGCGCCTCCCTGGAGTAATCTTTCAATTCTTTCACTGTTTTATAGTTCTCATTGCCAAATCCCTCAACAGCCGCGTCTGTCATCTCGGTAGGCTGGATATAATGCACCGTAACGGTGAAAACAACCTCTGCACCGGCCAGCGCCGCACTGTGATAATCCTCGGGGAAGGTCAGGTTCAGATCCACCGTCTCACCGGGCATAACACCGATCAGTCCGTCTTCAAATCCGTCAATGAACTGTCCGGAACCGATAATCAGCGAGTAATTTTGCGCTGTGCCTCCCTCAAAGGCCACACCGTCCTGCTTGCCCACAAAATCCATTATAACCGTATCACCGGCAGCCACGGCACGGTCCACGATACCGCCGCTCTCCTTTGAAACCTGTTCCATGAAAAAGCTCCATGCCTGAGAGTCCACCATTTCATCGGTGACCTCCTCTTTGGGCACCGAGATCTCAAGATTCTGATACTCTCCCAATGTAATATAATCTTCTAACTTGTAATCCCAAACATTAACCCTGTCCGATTCCTGGGTCTTCTTTGCAGAGCCGCAGCCTGCCAGCAAGGTTACAACAAATATGGCGGCCATTATGCCGGCTGATCTTTTCTTCATTTCTCAAATCTCCTCACACGTTAATCTTTGCGCAGGGCTTCGAAAAACCATTCCGTCCCGATTATGCCTGCACTAAAGTAGCCCTTATAAAAAGGGCACACATATATTTATACCATAATTCTCTCCTTTTTTAAAGACCTTAGTATAATTTTCTTTTGATTTCTCACAACATCCGGACAACTAAAGACCGCAAAAGAAAACGCTGACTGACCGCTTACAAGAGCGGCGACAGCAGACGGCACACCTGCTCCTTTACCCTTATAAACAGCTTTCTGCGGGCATAAGAATCTTTGGTGATCCTTGTGCAGTGCTTCAGGTCATCACGGAAAGCCGCCGCCATCTCTCCCGCTTTGGCCTCGTGATAGATCACTGCATTCACCTCAAAATTCAGGGCAAAGCTCCGGATATCCATATTGGCCGTTCCGTAGCAGAGCACCTTTTCATCAACAACCATTCCTTTACTGTGAAGAAAACCATTGTCATAGGTGTAGCATTTCGCCCCTGCCATGACCATGTCTCCTATGTAGGAATAAGTGGCCCAGTATACAAAAGGATGGTCCGGCTTACAGGGGATCATGATGTTTACTTCGATGCCTGACTTGGCAGCAATCAGAAGAGCGGAAAGAACGGCTTCATCCGGTATAAAATAGGGTGTCTGGATATAAATACTCTTCTTTGCCTTATGGATCAGGCGCAGATAGTTATCACGGATCTGTTCCACGGTATTGTCAGGACCGCTGCTGATGATCTGCATCGTACAGTTGTCCCGCTTCCCTTTTTCGATCCCCACAAAAAACTTACTCTGGGAAAACAGGTTCTCCCGGGCGGCATAATTCCAGTCCAGCAGAAACCGCAGCTGCAGTCCCAGCACCGCATTTCCCGAAA
The DNA here is from genome assembly GCA_045659805.1 of Acetatifactor sp. Classification (GTDB taxonomy): domain Bacteria; phylum Bacillota; class Clostridia; order Lachnospirales; family Lachnospiraceae; genus Acetatifactor. Next base: position 10,567 of record JAZRCR010000046.1, on the reverse strand, counting down.
TACGCAGGTGGGTATCCCTCCAATAACCGAATTTCTTGTCCAGTCCCACATATTCCTTTCCTATGTTAAAACCGCCCACATATGCCACCTTATTATCGATGACAACGATCTTGCGGTGGTTGCGGTAATTCATACGAAGATGCAGCCTTCTAAGCAACGCCGGAAAAAACTCCGCCGTCAGGATCCCCTGTTCGTTCATTTTCTTCCAATATCGGTGATTCACCGAACGGCAGCCCATACCATCAAAAAGGACTCTTACCTCAACGCCTTCTTTTACCTTCTGTTCCAATACTTCCCTGATCCTGTTAAATAACACGTCATCCCTGATGATATAATACTGGATATGGATAAAGCTCGTAGCCTGCTGCAGATCTTCTATGAGCCGTTCGAATTTCTCATTGCCGTCCAGAAGCAGATCCACATCATTGCAGTCTGTCAGCATCGCACCGCAGCTCTCCAGATTATAAACCACAAGATCCATATAATCTGCAATGTCGGAATCGGAATCCTCCAGGGCGAGAGCTTTCAATTGATGTTCCTGCTGCCTGATAGCCTCACTCAGATGATCCTCCACTTCCTTGATCCGGAACATCTTCCGTTTCCGCAGATTGACTCCCACCAGCAGATAAAAAATAAATCCCCAAATAGGCACAAAGTATAATAAGAGAAGCCATGCCCACACACTTTTAGGCTCACGTCTCTCAAAAAAAACTATCATAACGGAAAATAGAAGATTTATGATTATCATATTTCGAAACAGCAATTCTCCCGCTTCCCGCAACAATTCCGGTATACCTTCCATATCTGTCCTCCTGACACAGTGTCCCCTGTCTTCTCTGTTTTTCTTCAGTATAACACAGGAAGTTGAAAAAATCCTCTAAAATCTCACAAATGTTTAGTTGCTTTAAATGTAAATCAATGGTACAATATATGGACACATATATATGTCAGGAGGATTTTCCATGAAAACAGGTACTATCATTTTAATTTGTATATTAGTTTTGCTTGTTGCAGCTATTGTCGTATTGTATATCCTTGGCAAGAAAGCGCAGAAGAGACAGGCTGAACAGCAGGAGATGCTGCAGGCCAACAGACAGTCGGTTGCCATGCTGATCATTGACAAGAAGCGTCTTCCCATGAAGGATTCCGGTCTGCCTCAGATGGTGATCGACCAGACTCCCAAGCTCATGCGCCGCTCCAAGCTTCCCATCATCAAGGCAAAGATAGGTCCGCAGATCATGAGTCTCGTCTGCGACGCGAAGATCTATGATTCCGTTCCCGTCAAGAAAGAGGTCAAGGCCGTGATCAGTGGCATCTATGTTCTGGAAGTCAAAGGACTCCACGGTAAGATTGAGAAGGCTCCCGCCAAGAAAAAGAGCTGGTTCAAGAGGACTCTCGAAGCCGCTCAGGAGAAGGCCGGCGCCAGACCCGTCAAATAAGAAAATCGAAAGAGGGCATCCCAGTCGGGAACCCTCTTTTTTGTCAGTTCTTTGCCTGAATACTCATAGTGATATGGCAATCTGCCATGTGCTCGTAATTGATCTCCAGGGCATATTCCACATCCACCCGGATCCTCTCCTCTTCTTCCTCCAGATGAACTCTTTCCGCATCGATACCGATCAGGATATCCCCGTAAGGAGTAGCGTAGTTGGTCATGTTTTTCTTGTTTTCTTCAAACACCATATGGGTATTGATCAGACCTTTTCTCATAAGATCCAGAGAGTTTTCCCGGAATTTGATCACATTCTTCGTGGTTTCCTCAAACCCCTCCACAATCTCCTCGTAGATCACATAGTGACTGTTGTTTTTCTTATAATACTGGGCAGACGTCACCGTTTCAATCTCGGTGTCCTCCACACTTTCGTCAAACTGCAATCCCTTGATGGACAGCAATACTTCCTTTGTCATGTCAATATTCCTCTATGTTCACAGTCTTGGCAGACAGGATTCCGTACTTTATGATAGAATTGGCAAACTGTTTGAACTTCTCGGCGCCGTCACTTACATAAAACTGATATTGATTGGTACCAAGCGCCGGAGGTTCCTGATTCAAAAGCCCCTTCTCCTTAAGCATTTCCTTTAGTTCCCTGGCCGTTTCATAGGCAGGGTTGACCAGGGTAACTCCTTCACCGATGATGCGTCCGATGGTGGATCGGATCAGCGGATAATGGGTACATCCCATGATCAAGGTATCGATACCGATGTCAATGAGTTCCGAGAGGTATCTCTTGGCAATCTCATCTGTCACAGGGTCCTGCAGCAAGCCCTCTTCCACCAGCGGCACAAAAAGCGGACATGCTTTGCCCCAGATCGTGGCTTCACTGTTGATCTCATTTATGTAACGGGTGTAGATCCGGCTTCCAATGGTAGCTTCCGTGGCTATGACACCGATCTTGCCGTTGTTGGTCACTTCAGCCGCCACACGCGCTCCGGGCTTCACCACGCCAATGATGGGGATGTCCGTCTCTTTTTCCAGTTCATCCAGAGCATAGGCGCTGGCCGTATTACAAGCCACCACAATGGTCTTCACCTGATGCATCTTTAAGAATCTTACGATCTGCCTGGAAAACCTTGTGACCGTCTCCTTGGACTTGGCACCGTACGGCACTCTTGCCGTATCTCCAAAATAGCATATGGATTCGTTGGGGATCTGTCTCATGATCTCCCTGACCACCGTCAGTCCGCCTACTCCCGAGTCAAAAACTCCGATGGGTGCACGGCTCATATCTGCTATGACTTCCTGATTCATGGATCAGTTGCTCCTTTTCCTACTTACTGCGGACCAGCCCCAGACACTTCATGATCTCTTCCGCAAAACGGAAGCGAAACCGCACCCGGCCTCTGTCCGCATTCAACAACTCATAATACAAAGCACTGTCAGACACAATCTGCGCATCTTCCAAAGCGACCGTCTCACCGTCCTGTGTGACCACGCGGTAAGTGTCTGCATTCCACGTCAGCTGCGGATACAGAATTCCCCACCAACCGGCAGCCGCAGTCATGACCAGTCCGGCCATGACCAGATTCAGACAATGCTTTTTTATATAACACCAGACATTTCTTATTTTCATCGTGCAATAACCCCGTTTGTTCTTTTATGGTAATTATTGCCTGATTCTTACAGTTTATACACGCCGTTCCCGATCCAGTCTGATCTGTCTGATAATCGCCTTTTCCTGATTATCAATGTGTTCCCCGGACGCTTCGACCGCTGCCTTCTTGTCTTTCCTTGCAATGCTCTCGTAGATGATCCGGTGCTCTTCTATCAATCTGCCATGCTGTGACGCATCCTTGATATACTCATAGCGGTAACGGTACATTTGCTCAGACAGGTTGTTCACCAGCTGGATCAGTCTCTGATTACCGGTTGCCATTACGATAATATCGTGAAGCTCCACGTCAGCCTGGGCAATCTTCTTGGCATCCTTGCTGCTCACCGCCCTCTCAAAAACATCGCAGGCAGTCTTCAGATTCCGGATCTGCGCTTCGCTGATACGCTCACAGGCCAGTTCTACACACAATGCATCCAAAGCCCTTCTCACCTCCAGCACGTCGTTCATGCTTTTTTCGGTGATCTGTGCCACTTCAGCACCGCGTCTGGGGATCATGGTTACAAGACCTTCCAGCTCCAGCTTGCGGATTGCCTCTCTGATGGGCGTACGGCTCACTCCCAGGCGGTTGGCAAGGTGGATTTCCATCAATCTCTCTCCCGGCTTCAGGTCTCCCGTGAGTATGGCCTGACGCAAGGTGTTGAATACCACGTCGCGAAGGGGTAAAAATTCATCCATTTTCACTTGTAGATTATCGTGCATAGCTACCTCTCTTCCTCGTCTCTTTTGTATCAGTTAAACCCTGTCAGGAACATTCGACATGCGGGATATTCCTTCTTCATCTCATGGAACGCCTCTCTCGCGATCACTTCATTCACAAAAATCCCGAACACTGTGGGACCGCTCCCGCTCATCAGGCTGTTCAGCGCGCCCAGCTCTTTCATCCGTTCCTTTAACTCCGCGATTACAGGATACTCCCGCACTGTGACTGTTTCCAGCACATTCCCCATTCTGTCCAGGATCCCCTGCAGGCTTTCCTCCCAGATGGCGGCTACCATGCCGTCGATATCGGGATGCGCCTCGATCTCCCCGGAATCCAGAGCCTCATAAACATATTTCGTGGAAACACTGATATCCGGCTTTGCCACCAGCACATAACAATCCGGCGCAGGATTCAGACTGGTCAGTTTCTCGCCGATTCCCTCCGCAAGCGCCGTACCGCCCAGAATGCAATAAGGGACGTCTGCTCCCACTCTCACACCGAGCTTCATCAGCTCCTCCAGCGTACATTCCAGATCAAACAGTCTGTTCATCCCTTTAAAGGTTGCTGCCGCATCTGTACTGCCTCCTGCCATCCCTGCCGCAATGGGTATATTCTTCTTCAGATGGATGTGTACCCCACCTTCCAGGCCGTATTCCTCCATCATGATCTTCGCAGCCCTGTAGATGAGATTGTCCTCATTTGTAGGCAGTTCTTCCGTATCGGTGGTCACCCTGATCCCCTCCGCCGTCCGCTTCAGAGTCAGCTCGTCGTAAATGCCCACCGTCTGCATTACCATCTTAACCTCGTGATATCCATTTTCCAGCCGTCTGACCACATCCAGACCAAGATTGATCTTTGCGTATGCTTTTATCTGAAAACTGTCCATCTTCTTACCTTCCCGGAATGCATTTTGTATACATAGATTGTATTTAATTATATACAAACAACGTCATTTTGTCAATTGTTTCTCCCCCGCATGGCGTTATTCCTGCCTAATAGTGAGGACTAAGACAGCCGTGTGGTGTATCACAAAGAACGACTGGCTTAGTCCTCACTGTTCGGTCCGTAATCTACGCGCCTTTTACGACGAGCAGCTTCTGCCCGGGTCTCAGTTCATCATTTTCCAACCGGTTGATCCTTCTCAGGGCATCTACCGGCACATAATATCTGCGTCCGATGCTCCAAAGATTATCTCCGGGTCTTACCACATAGATCGCCATCCCCGGCAGGCTGCCAAGTACAGTAGCATCCAACTCCGAAACCGTAACATCCCGCAGAATTTCCATGGGCATATTGCGGAACACGATAGTGTTAAAGGCAAGCACTGCCTTTACATCCATTTCCTCGCCGTCCAGCATGGTCACCTGCAGTTGCTCCACATCAGCCCTCACCATGCCCATATCCGCAGGCTCCATGTCTGGCACCTCCAGTTTGTACTGGAAAGGGATCTGGGTCTGCAGGCCACCGTACGGCGCCTGATCATTGCCTGTAATATACATCACATTCAGCTGCAGGCTTCCGTTCAAAAGGATGCCGCCCTCCACAGCTTCCTGATCTTCCACCATCACTTTGCCTTCACTGTGAAGTAATTGCAGGATGCCGTGGCTGCTTTTAGCCCGTACACGGTCAGTCAGCCGCATCTTTCCTCCAACCCTTGCCAAAAGTCTTCTGAGCGTGCAGGGATTGGTCACTGCCTCCACTTCCTTCGTAACACCGTAGAGATCCGTAATTATATCCACATCCTCTTCCTCGTAGAGCTTCATGGCGATATCCAGCACGAGATCCACGCCGATATTGCGCTCTTCCCCGTCAAAGTCGGGCTTTACACTCAAAATCTGCTGCCCGTGCTCCTGTGGACTGACACTGCATCTGATATCCGGTATCATCCCTTCCAGACAGCCGTGGCATTCCAGACTGCCCGCTATCGGAATCGTTTGTTCAAATGTCCTGACAGGATGATCCTCCCCTTCGCCCTCGTACAATACAAAGACTCTCACATCGCCAGACAGATTGATCTTACCATCCATGATGCGGAAGTCCATATCCATGGGAGTGACACTGCTCCACAGAATCTCAAAAATATTGGGATAATTAGAGGGCAGCGTCATCTCCTCCTTCACCCTGAAAATATCGTTTTTGTCAATTACGATCTGTGCCAGCGACATAAGTTCCCGACGGTACTCCACCGCCTCATCTCCGTAGATTCCGATAGGCACCTCCTCATCATACACTTCCTCCACCCAGCTGCTCATTGTCACTACAGACTGTATGTTCAGCTTGCGGGAGTTGATGATACTGACGCTCAAATCTTCGATTTTTCCCTCCGCTTTCACATCATCGCCGCTGCTTACTCCCTGCATATTGATTCGCTCTTCAAAGGGAAGTTTCCCTTCCAGGCTGACCAGACCGCCTCCCCCCTCTTCAGAATGATAGAGAATGCAAAAAACAAGCCGGCCTCTGAGATTGACATGATCCGTACCCGGCTTGATTTCGTCGATCACGACTGTACCCTTTTCAAAATTCAGCGAGCTGATATCCGGCTTCGAGTCCGGTACATTCAGATCATCCTCCAGCGTGATCTGACTCACCGCCTGAGAGCGGATACGATCCATATGTATATTCTTTTTTAACAATTCCATAAAAAAATCCCTCCAATCCTGCTTATCATAAATATATGAAGCAGGTTGGAGAGATAGAACTCAACAGTTCAGACAGGTGAAGCCAAACTTCAACGCACAGCGCCGATCAGCTCATTCACATCTTCCACGTTATACTTTTTCATGTACGCTTCGATGCCATCCACCACTTCCACCGTGGTGTAAGGATTTACAAAGTTCATGGCTCCAATGCTCACAGCAGTGGCTCCTGCAAGCAAAAATTCAATGGCATCCTCCGCATTGGCAATACCGCCCATACCGATAATGGGGATCTTCACTGCCTGCGCCGTCTGGTAAACCATTCGGACAGCCACAGGTTTAATAGCGGGCCCGCTCATACCGCCGGTCTTGTTGGCAATGGCAAAGGTTTTCTTGTGAATGTCGATCTTCATGCCGGTGATGGTGTTGATCAGGGACAATGCGTCCGCGCCGGCAGCCTCAGCAGCTCTGGCCATCTCCGTGATATCCGTGACGTTAGGACTGAGTTTCATGATAATCGGCTGTTTTGCATGTTTTTTAAGCTCAGCGGTAATGTTATAAAGAGCATCTGCCTTCTGGCCGAAGGCGATAGCGCCCTCTTTTACATTGGGGCAGGATACATTGATCACCAGCATCGCTACCGAAGGCTCATCTCCCAGCTTTTCCACCACATCAATATAATCTTCCACAGTCTTTCCGCAGACATTCACAATGACTTTGGTATCATACTGTTTCAGGAAAGGGATATCTCTCTGTTTAAACACATCAATGCCCGGGTTCTGCAGACCGATGGCATTGAGCATGCCGCCGTAAACTTCCGCCACACGGGGAGTGGGATTGCCCGGCCAGGGAACATTGGCCACACCCTTGGTCACCACGGCACCCAGACGGTTCAGATCCACAAACTCCGAGTATTCCATACCGGACCCGAAGGTTCCGGACGCGGTCATCACCGGATTCTTAAATTCCACACCTGCGATCGTAACTTTTGTATTCATCTTCGCATTCCCTCCTCTAAATCTCTACTTCCCGGGCCTCAAACACAGGTCCGTCCGTACAGATCCTTGCATTGTGAACATGGGAATGATGATCCACATTCTTTGTCTTTACCACACAGCCAAGGCATGCACCAACACCGCAGGCCATATGCTCCTCCAGGGAAATGTAGGCTGTGATATCTTCGGTTTCCGCATATCTCTTGATGGCGCGGAGCATGGGCATGGGGCCGCAGGCAAAGATCATCTCTGCTTTCAGGCCGTTTGCCTCGATGGCATTCATCACATTTCCTTTGGTTCCGAAACTGCCGTCCTCAGTGGCCACATATACGGTACCGTTCTGCTCCAGATCTTCCTTTAAGAACAGATTACCGTCACGGTAACCCACCACGATCTGAATATCCTCTTTCGCATGTCCCTGAGCCTTTAACTGCTTGGCCAGCTGCAAAATGGGAGGAACGCCGATACCGCCGCCCATAAGGAATACTTTCCTGCCATCAGCCAAAGAAGCGGGAAAACCGTTGCCGAGAGTCCCGAGGATCTCCACGGTCTCTCCCTCCTGATAAGCCGCAAACTCAGCGGTACCCTGACCGGCAATACGGTATACAATGCGCAGGGCCTTCTTATCCTCAGACACTTCACAGATACTGATCGGTCTGGGGAGCAGTGTACTTTTGTTCTTAGGATAGACACAGATAAACTGTCCCGGAAGTGCTTCCCCGGCAAGCTCTGTGGTGATCCACATATCATAAATAGCAGGCGCAAGCTCCCTCTGGGAGATCACTGTCGCTGTCGTCTTCTGTTTCATCTTACGCTTCCTCCTGTCTCTCGTAAACAATCTTTCCGCCGCAGATAGTCTTGCGGATCACACCCTTAAGTCTCCATCCGGTAAACGGTGTGTTGGACGATCTGGAAACACTCTCGCCCACCGTTTCCTCTGCAGCCATGTCCACCAGGATCAGATCCGCAGGCCCGCCCTCTGCGAGGTAACCTGCATCCAGATGATACATGCGGGCCGGCTGATAACTCATCTTGTCTATCAGCTGCTGCATGGAGAGGTGTCCTTCCTCCACCAGTTTCGTGATTCCTAAGGAAAGTGCCGTCTCCAGACCCAGAATGCCGCTGGGTGCTTCCGTCAGTGCCCGTGCCTTTTCCTCCGCACTGTGGGGTGCATGGTCCGTTGCGATCAGATCAATGGTTCCATCCTTTAATCCTTCTATGATCGCCAGCCTGTCCGCTTCCTCTCTTAAAGGCGGATTCATCTTGGCAAGGGTGCCGTACTGTATCACCGCCTCCTCCGTCAGGGTGAAGTGATGGGGTGTTGCCTCCGCATGGATATTACCGCCCTGCTTCTTGGCCCGGCGCACAAGCTCTACCGCCTCTTTGGAGCTGATATGCTGGATATTCACGCAGGCACCTGTCTCAAGGGCAAGCTTAAGATCCCGCTCCACCAGAGAGATCTCCGCCTCTCTGGGAGAACCGCCGATCCCGTAAAACGCACTGGCTTTGCCACGGTTCACTCCGTTATTGTCTATCAGGGAAGGATCCTCCTCGTGAAAGCTGATAGGCATATCGAGGGCGGCAGCCTTCTCCATGGCACTTCTTACAGTCTGTACGTCCATGATGGGAATACCGTCATCCGTAAATCCCACAGCTCCGCCTGATGCCAGCACTTCCATATTCACCAGTTCCAGACCTTTCATACCAACGGTAACATTGGCGCAGGTCTCCACATGAATGCCTGTGGTCTTTCCTTTTTCCAGAATATATTTGAGTGTCTCCTCATTATCCACACAGGGCTTTGTATTGGCCATCAATACCACGGTGGTAAATCCGCCCTTTGCAGCGGCTCCTGCTCCCGTCAGAATGTCTTCCTTGTAGGTAAAGCCCGGATCCCTGAAATGCACATGCACATCCACCAGGCCGGGAGCCACCAGCAGGCCGGCTGCATCTATGATATCGCACGCGGACAGCTGTGCCTGCGAAAGCTCCTGCCTTAAGTCTTTTCCTATCCTTACAATCCTGTCACCCTCTGTCAGGATATCAAAATATCCTTCCAGACCGGAAGCGGGATCTGTCATGTATCCCTTTTCAATGAGCAACATCAGTTGTCCTCCTGTACTTACTGCTTTTGCCCATTGTACCACACTTTTATGCAAAAGAAAAGTTCCCACTGCAATCCTATTCAAAAATCACGGTCTCATCCAAAAGTTCTGTCTTAAGGACTATGTATGGATAGGACGGCGCCTTCTTGTTTTTCTCGGATGCATCCGGGCCCAGCAGATCCGTGTTGACATAGATCGCGTTTTCCGTCAGATACAGTTCGTTCACTGCAATGCTGTAGCCACCGGTCTCCTGCCTCCCGTAACCGCTCACAATATACAGATTCTGTTCATCGCTGTAGGTCAGCTGAAAACTTTCCGCCTTCCGCTCCTCTATTACAGTCTTTAATTCCTTTGGTATCATTTCCTCGCCCAGCACAGTAAACTCCAGGTCCTTTAGCTTTACCCGCTCACTGCCGCTCATGGAGCAGCTGCACAGGACAAGAACGGTCATCATCAGAAAAAGTACGGTTCTTGCTTTTCTCATATTTTCCAAGCTCCGCCATTTTAAATAGTTCCGTTAATTGTATGTACAGTCAGGAGCAAATATGCTATACTTGATGGGTCCGGCAAACACCGGCAAGATCGGAGGAATCTTATGATACGCTTTATTATGGTTTTACTGTTTGTGATCCTGTTTCTGATACTGACTGTTCCTGTACTGATCGCAGAATGGATTATCGGCAAGTTTAACCCTTCCTTCAAGGAAAGAAGCAGCCTTGCCATTGTTTCCTGGGGATTCCGCCAGATAGAACGCCTGTCAGGTACAAAAGTGATTATATTGGGCAAGGAGAATCTTCCCAAGGATACACCGGTTCTGTATATAGGCAACCATCGCAGTTTCTACGACATCGTGCTGACCTACGGCCGCATGACCTCTCTCACAGGCTATGTAGCCAAGCTTGAGATGAAGAAGTATCCACTTCTGTCCCACTGGATGAACAATGCCCACTGCCTGTTCCTGGACCGCAAGAATATCAAAGAAGGCATGAAAACCATACTTGCCGCCATCGAAAAGGTG
>JAZRCR010000045.1:0-11514 GCA_045659805.1 Acetatifactor sp. | reverse complement strand
CTGGACGAGCATCTCGTAACCAAGGCTGAATATGAAGCGTACACAAAATATACCATATTGGAAGGAAATATGGACTCGGAAGCGGCGCAGGCGTTGGCTGACTGTGTGATAAATCATTGCAAAATTCATAGGCTTAGCCCGGGAGAGTTGATCCGGAAAATGATAGACAGCTTTGTCCGTGAGTATTATTGGGGTATGAATTTTATGACGATATGCTCCTGGGGGGCTGCTGTGTTTATCCTCATTCTTCTTAAGGACAAGAGAATGTTGATTCCTGTGGTTGGTGTATTTGGTGCGCACGTGCTTGTCTGGGGATATCTTCTGCTGTATGGCAGAACACCGTTAAGAGTGATGCTGCCGTTGCTTTTGACGGAAACGGTTCTGCTGTGGACCATTATTTTGATCGGATGCAAAAAGAAAAAGCTTTCAGGTGTAAGGAAGTATCTTTTGGCTGCAGTGTGTATCTTCATGTGTGCCATGACCATAAAATCATTCAGTGTACAGGTTCCATATCTGAGGGGTGTGAATTCCAGTCAGGCTATATATATGCAGGGAATGGAAGAAATACAGGACTATTGCGGTAAATATCCGAAGCGAAAATATTTGGTGGAAGCGACAACGCTGAATTATTATAAAGGCAGTGTATTGGAAAATGATATCTATGATCAGACAAATTGCATGATAACAGGAGGCTGGTATTCGTACAGCCCGCCTGTGCGCAATAGACTGAAGTCTTATTTCGGTGATTGGAAGAATGGAGTCAGACTTATTGTTCAAGAGGACCAACAAATGACGCAAGCGGCAGTATGTTATCTAAAAGAGAGAACCGGATTTGAACCGGTGATAGAAGAAAAACTGTCTCTTTCCAATGGAACAAATTGTGTCATATATTTATTTGCAGATCCCGAAAAGAAAGAGGAGTAGTTATGAACCTGGCTGATTTGAAAAAGACTATCTATTATCTGCGCAGAAATGGAATCCAAAATACATTTTATGCAGTCAGCGAGCGGCTTGCGCAGCATAAAGAAGTACGCTATGGCTATATTTCGCCGGATAAACAGTTGCTGACAGCCCAGAGAAAACATGAATTTACGGTGAAACCTTTATTCAGTATTATCGTGCCGCTTTATAAAACCCCCGGGAAGTATCTGGTGGAAATGATCGATTCCGTGCTGGGGCAGACTTATGGCAGGCTGGAACTGATTCTTGCAGATGCAACTGAGGATGACAGTGTGGAGCGCGTTGTGCGGGAGAAGTATGCTCAGCAGCTCAGTGAGTGCGGGCAGGCGGATTGCAGCCCGGCGCGTGTCAGATACTGCCGCCTGAAGAAAAACGGCGGAATTTCGGAGAACAGTAATCAGGCGCTGAAATATGTAACCGGAGATTATGTGGGCCTTCTGGATCACGACGATGTGCTGACACCGGATGCCCTTTATGAAATGGCACTGGCTATTGAGGAGAGCAGTCTCCGGGGAGCTGTACCGAAGCTTCTGTATTCCGATGAAGACAAATGCGATCAGGACAGGACTGCGTATTATGAGCCCCATTTCAAGACGGACTTTAATATGGATCTTTTGCTGTCCAACAATTATATCTGTCACTTTGCGGTGATGGAGAGGACGTTACTCAAAAGTCTCGGTTTCCGCAAAGAATATGACGGTGCCCAGGATTTTGACCTGATGCTTCGGGCAGTGTCCCGGATCACGGAAGAAAAGAAAGAGAGAACGGCGGAAGAATTTATCGTACACATCCCTAAGATCTTATATCACTGGAGATGCCACACGGGTTCCACCGCCCAGAATCCCGCGAGCAAGCAGTATGCCTATGAGGCAGGAAGAAGGGCGCTGCAGGATATGGCAGTGAGAATGGGATGGAACGCAGAGGCCGTGCATCTGCGTCATCTGGGATTTTACAGGCTGAACTACGATCCTGATCTGTTGACGGCGCGAGACGACGTGGGAGCTGTGGGCGGAAGACTGTTGTCCCATGGCAGGACCGTGGGAGGCGCGCTTGATACAGACGGAAAAGTGCTGTATCAGGGCCTGAAAAACGGCTACAGCGGATATATGCACAGAGGTGCGCTTTTACAGAATGTGGCCGCAGCAGATATCAGATTTATCCGGGTGCGACCTGAATGCAGGGAACTTTTCAAAAAGGTTGTGGGTGTTCCCTATGCGGAAGGAAAAGACGGCTGTTTTGATCCGTCTGTGCTGCCGGAGGGTACGGACTTCCGGACACTTAGCCTGACGCTGGGCGAAGCCCTGCGGGATGAAGGTTACAGGATCTGTTATGATCCGGACCTTGTGAGGAAATTATAAATTGAAATAAAAGCAGGTTTATCGGAAGGATGCGCAGGATGAAAGCGACAGTGGTGATCCCCAATTACAACGGAATAAAGTATATGGAGAGCTGCCTGGACAGCCTGTTCTCCCTGGAGGAGCAGGCATTGTTTTGCGTGTCCGTTGTGGACAACGGTTCCCGGGACGGCAGTGTGCAGATGATAGCAGAAAAGCATCCTCAGGTGAAGCTGATCGCGCTCTCTGAGAATACCGGCTTTTGTCATGCGGTAAATGTGGGGATCGCAGCTGCGGAAACTCCTTATGTGATCCTGCTCAACAATGATACGGTGGTACAGCCGGGGTTTGTGCGGGAGTTGATAGCTGCCATTGAACAGGATGAGAAGATCTTTGGAGCAAGCGCCATGATGCTGCAGTGGCAGGATCATGAGAGGATTGACGATGCCGGAGATCAGTACTGTGTTCTGGGCTGGGCATATAGCCGCGGAAAGGGAAAGCCTGCCGTAGGTTATGAGAAGCCTGTGAGAATATTTGCCGCCTGCGGCGGAGCCGCTATCTATCGGAAAAAGCAGCTTGACGAGATCGGGTACTTTGACGAAAATCATTTTGCTTATCTGGAAGACATTGATCTTGGATACCGCGCCGCGATCTACGGTTATCACTGTGTTTATGCCCCCAGGGCGAGGGTACTCCATGCGGGAAGCGCTACCAGCGGTTCCAGATATAATGAATTCAAGACAAGACATGCCTCGGCCAACAGCGTGTATCTGGTGGGCAAGAATATGCCGCTCCTTCAGCTTATATGGAATATGCCGTTCCTGCTTTTGGGCTATCTGATAAAAATGATATTTTTTGGTAAAAAGGGCATGGGCCGCACTTATCTGAAAGGGCTTTCAGAGGGATTGGGCAAGCTCTTCAGTCCGGAGGGAAGAAAACACAAAGTTCCGTTCAAATGGCGTAATTTCGGGCATTATCTTATTATTCAGCTGAAGCTTTACAGGAATACAGTGGGCCTTTTTGGGAAGAAATAAGTTTGTTCCGAACAAATTCTTAAGACAATTTAAGAATTTGCTTCATAAATAATTAAGTTGCTCTTTGACAGATAATATTGTAGAATATTCGCAGATACTAAGACTGGGTGACTCTTATGATAAAAGATAATCAAAAGGTGTTCAACAGGCTGCATTTGATCATGGATGCCATTATCACAGCGGTCTCATACACACTGGCGTATTATATCAAATTTTATATCACAAAGCCTGGTCCGGAGGCAGGAGATCTTCCTGCTACCGATTATTTTATGGTACTCTTTTTGCTGGTTCCGGTGTATATGGTGCTGTATTATTACTGCAATGTGTACACCCCGAAGCGGACAGTCCGCAGAGGCCATGAGATATGGGGTATCATAAAAGCCAATACCCTTGGCATCATCATTTTCATTCTCTCATTATATGTGATAATGAGAGAGATCAACTTTTCCCGAATGATGATGACCATTTTTTTCTGTCTGAATATAGGTCTTACATCCTGTTCCCGGGTGCTCCTGCGCAAAAGTCTGCAGACCATCAGGCGAAACGGATACAATCTCAAGCACATCCTGCTGGTGGGCTACTCCCGCTCAGCAGAGGAGTATATCAACAGGATCCAGGACAATCCCCAGTGGGGCTATGTGGTATGCGGTATCCTGGATGACCATGTGCCCAGAGGGACCGTTTATAAGGGCGTCAAGGTATTGGGAGACATTGACAATCTTGATTATATCCTGCCGGAGAACAAGCTGGATGAAATTGCCATAACCCTTTCTTTAAAGGACTATGAGCATTTGGAAAAAACCGTAGCTATTTGTGAAAAATCAGGTGTGCATACTAAGTTTATACCGGATTATAACAGTCTGATACCTACCCGTCCGTATACGGAGGATCTGATGGGACTGCCGGTTATCAATATCAGGTGTGTGCCTCTGACCAATACCGTGAACAAGTTCGTGAAGCGTGCCATGGATATTGCGGGAGCGCTGTTTGGCATTATCCTGACTTCACCGGTGATGCTGATCTGTACCATTCTGGTGAAATGTACCAGTAAGGGGCCGGTAATCTTTAAGCAGGAGAGAGTGGGTCTGCACAATAAGTCCTTTTATATGTATAAATTCCGCAGTATGGAGCTGCAGGCTCCCGGCGAGGAAAAGAAAGCATGGACCGTGAAGAACGATCCCAGAGTGACATCTGTGGGCAAGATCCTTCGAAGGACAAGCCTGGATGAACTTCCTCAACTGTTTAACATTTTAAAGGGCGACATGAGTCTGGTGGGTCCGAGACCCGAGAGACCGCTCTTTGTGGAGAAGTTCCGGGAAGAGATCCCCAGATATATGGTAAAGCATCAGGTTCGTCCCGGACTGACCGGCTGGGCTCAGGTGAACGGATACAGAGGAGATACTTCCATCCGCAAGAGGATTGACTGTGATATTTACTATATTGAGAACTGGACCTTAGGATTTGACATAAAAATCATCTTTATGACTTTTATAACAGGATTTATCAACAAAAACGCATATTGATCGGATGTGCGCAGAAGGAGAAGAGGATTATGACAACGAATCAGACAAACGGTGCGGGACAGCGCCCCAGCAACTACCAGAGCCAGGCCGCCAGACAGAGGGCAGCCAAGCAGAAGGCAGCCAAGAAGAGAAACAGGATTATTTTGTTTGCGGTAGAGATCGTTATTCTGCTGGTTATGGTATTTATTTTGTGGAAAATATCCGATAAGACGGAAGAAGGTCCTACCATCGTGGAACTTCCCACAGAGCCTGAGGATATCGAGATTGCACCGGAAATTCAGGAAGACCCTGTCATGAAGGGGTATTGGAACATTGCGCTGTTCGGTATTGATGCCAACAACGAGAGAGAACTGGTCAAGGGCGGAAGAAGTGATACCATCATGATCGCCAGCATCAATCTTGACACCGGTGATATCAAGCTTGTCAGTGTATACCGTGACACTTACCTGAATGTAGGTGACGATTATTATGTAAAATGTAACACCGCATATCATCTGGGTGGCGGTGAGCAGGCGGTCAAGATGCTGAATGCCAACCTGGATATGGATATCAACGATTTCATTGCCATTGGCTATGAAGGTCTGGGCGATGTGGTTGACGGACTTGATGGCGTTTACCTTGATGTGGATGCGGAAGAACTCAAGCATATCAATAATTACCAGAACAGTATCGCAGAGGTCCTGGATATCGATCCGGATGATATTGATAAGGTGACTAAGACCGGTTATCAGAAGCTGAACGGACTGCAGGCTACTGCTTACTGCCGTATCCGTTATAAGAGCGGTAATGACTTCTCACGTGCCGCAAGCCAGAGAGAACTTCTTATGGCCATAGAAGAGAGGATCAAAGAGACCGATCTTGCTACCCTGACTGATGTATTTACTGACGTTATGAAGCATGTGGTTACAACGCTGACTGTGGAGAAGGTCCTTCCTTATCTGAGTCAGGTATCCAATTACCGTATTGTGGATCAGGCTGGTTTCCCTGAGGATTCCATGCGCACCACCGGCAATATCGGAAGTAAGGGAAGCAGCGTTATTCCCAAGGATCTCGTATCCAACGTAGAATGGCTGCATGAATTCCTGTTTGAAAAGACCGATTATACCGTATCTGAGAAGGTAAGCCTGTACAGTGCCAAGATCAAGGCAGATACCACACCTTACCTGACCAAATAAAACGTAACATAGTTGTTTTCAAAGAGGGAGCCGCACGCTCCCTCTTCGTGGATACAGGAGGAAATCCAACCATACAACAGGAGGAACTATGAAGATTGATGTGATCATACCCACTTACAAGCCGGGGAAAGAATTGTTTTGTCTGATAGAAAGCTTGCAGAAGCAGACAGTGCCTCCCAACAAGATCATTCTCATGAATACCGAGGAAAAATATTTTGACAAACTGGTATACGGAACGCGGTTTCCGGAGAATGATAAGAATGTAGAGGTGAATCACATTTCCAAGCGTGAGTTTGACCACGGCAGGACCAGGAGACAAGGCGTCAAGCGGTCGGATGCCGATATATTTGTGATGATGACCCAGGATGCGGTTCCTGCGGACGACCGTCTGATCGAACATCTGACGGCACAGCTGACGGACAAAGTGGCAGTTGCTTATGCAAGACAGCTTCCGAATCAGGAGTGCGGAGTGATAGAAAAGTATACCAGAAGCTTCAACTATCCTGAAAAGTCTGCCATTAAATCACAGAGAGATCTTCCGAGGCTCGGCATTAAGACATTCTTCTGTTCCAATGTGTGCGCGGCATATCGCAGGGATATCTATGAGGAACTGGGAGGATTCGTACGGCATACTATTTTCAATGAGGATATGATCTATGCCTCCGGCGTGATCAAAGCCGACTACAGGGTGGCTTATGTGGCTGAGGCGCAGGTAATACATTCTCACAATTATACCAACAGGCAGCAATTTCACCGGAATTTTGATCTGGGAGTGTCCCAGGCACAGTATCCGGAGGCGTTTGCAGCGGTGGGATCAGAGTCAGAGGGGATGAAGCTGGTTCTTAAGACTGCAGGATACCTGCTGCGAAAAGGGCACTTGCTGAAAATACCGCACCTGTTTGCTCAGACAGGCTGCAAGTATGCGGGATATCTTTTAGGGAAACATTACAGATTGCTGCCGATGGCTTGGGTGAGAGCCTTTTCGGATAACAAAGATTATTGGCGATAGAGGCATTCAGGTGCCGGAAATGAGGGGAATATGTGTGGAATAGTGGGGTATACAGGCAGCCGACAGGCTGCTCCTGTTGTGTTGGAGGGATTGTCAGCGCTGGAGTACAGAGGATATGATTCGGCCGGCATGGCTGTTTTTGATGGAGAGAGGATCACTGCGAAAAAAGCGGTGGGCAGGCTGAAAGTACTGTCGGAACTGACCGGGGGAGGCGTTGCCATGAAAGGCACCTGCGGTATCGGTCACACCAGGTGGGCAACCCACGGAGCGCCCAGTCATGTGAACTCTCATCCGCATCTGAATCCCTCCGGAACCATTGCGGTGGTGCACAACGGTATCATAGAAAATTATATTTCTTTAAAAAACAAGCTGCTCGGCAAAGGCTATCCCTTTGTGTCCCAGACAGACACAGAGGTGCTGGCGCACTTGCTGGACTATTATTATAAAGGGAATCCGTTGGAGGCTGTGATCAAAGTGCTCCACCGGGTGGAAGGTTCCTATGCTTTGGGAATTTTGTTTGCGGATTATCCGGATGAAATCTTTGCAGTGCGAAAAGACAGTCCGCTGATCGTGGGGCAGAGCCTGGAAGGATGCTTTATCGCTTCCGATGTTCCCGCCATCCTGAAATATACAAGGACCGTGTACTATACAGATAATCATGAGATCGTACGCCTGACAGGTGACGGAGTAAGATTCTACTCTGTGGATCAGGAAGAGTTGGTGAAAAAGCCTTTGACCGTTACCTGGGACGCAGACGCTGCGGAAAAAGGCGGTTACGAGCATTTTATGTTAAAGGAAATGTATGAGCAGCCCGCGACAGTGGCGGATACCGTGTCTCCCAGGATAAAAGAGGGGGATGTGGTGATAGAAGAGCTTGGGCTGAGGGATGAGGAACTTACGGGAATCAGCAGGCTCCATATTGTGGCGTGCGGATCTGCTTACCATGCGGGGGTGATCGGCAAGTATGTGATCGAAGCGCTGGCAGGTATCCCGGTTGAGGTCGATCTTGCCAGTGAATTCCGTTATCGGGAGCCTGTCCTGGAAAAGGACAGTCTGGTGATCGTGGTGAGTCAGTCCGGAGAGACGGCAGATTCCCTGGCAGCCCTGAGAGAATGCAAGACAAAAGGAACCCGGGTATTGGGGATCGTAAATGTGGTTGGAAGCTCTATTGCCCGGGAGGCTGACAGTGTCATGTATACCTGGGCGGGGCCGGAGATTGCGGTAGCCACCACAAAGGCATACAGCGCCCAATTGGCTGCACTGTATCTCCTGGCCATGAAAATGGCGAGAGTGCGAGGGCGTATTGATAAGGAGCGCTTTGAGAAGCTTTTGGATGATCTTGGGAAATTACCGGAGCAGATCCGGTTGCTGCTTGATCAGAAGGAGAACATGCAACATTTTGCCAACCGTTATGTGGGAGCAAAGGATGCTTTTTTTATGGGGAGAGGTATCGATCATGCCATTTCCATGGAGGGCTCACTGAAACTCAAAGAGATATCCTATGTGCATTCGGAGGCCTATGCTGCCGGTGAATTGAAACATGGGACGATCTCTCTGATCGAGGATGGGACGCTGGTGGTGGCAGTGTCCACCCAGCCAAAGCTTTATCAGAAAATGATCGGCAATATCCTGGAAGTAAAGGCAAGAGGCGCGTTCGTCCTGGCTGTGACCTGTGAGGAGAACAGGGAGATGGAGAAAGCTTGCGACTGTGTGGTATGGATACCGAAGACGGATCCGCTGTTTGCAGGTTCTCTGGCAGTGATACCGCTGCAACTTTTCGGCTATTATGTGGCGGTGGGTCGGGGATGTGACGTGGACAAACCGCGCAACCTTGCAAAATCTGTTACCGTTGAATAAAAGTACAATTTTTAGAAAGGGATCATACTTCTATCACATTTTGGTCACATTTGCAAGTTATACTGTGAGCATAAGAACTGAGAAAAGCATTGCTTTTCGGAAAGGAAGTACCATATGGATATGAATAACGATAATATTCAGAATAACGGGATCAACGATGATCAGGCTCTGAACGGTCAGGTTCAGGAGCCGGTGACTGCGGATCAGGATACGCAGGACAGTCAGCCGTATCAGATCAATCACTCCGAATATTCTTATAATGACTCAGTAACTGTAAAGGAGGAGCCAAAGGCAGAAAAGAAAAAGAAATCTGCAAAGAAGCCTAAAGAGAAGAAGCCTTCCGGTTTCTTCGGCAAGCTGGCTTTGTGTATCTGCCTGGGACTTTTCTTTGGATTGTTTGCAGGTGTAGGCTTCTACGGCGTACAGACGGTTACCGGTACACTGGACCGGAAGGAAGCTGATGAGGAAGAAGATCGGGAAGATAAGCTTGCCGACCACAGAGAAGAGGACGAAAGATGGGATGAGCTCACCGATGAAGAGGAGAGCAAGTCGGGCATCAAGCTTACTGACACAGAGCAGATCAAGGTGGTGTCCTCCGATGTGACCGCTGTTGTGGAAGAGACTATGCCTGCCATGGTCTCCATTACCAACAATTATACTCAGACCGGTACCACCATTTTCGGACAGACTTACAGCCAGGAGGCAGCTTCCAGCGGAAGCGGTATCATTGTGGCAGAGAGCGAAACAGAGCTTCTGATCGTATCCAACCATCATGTGGTGTCGGACGCCGATCAGCTGGATGTGACCTTTATTGACGGCTCCACACTGCAGGCCCAGATCAAGGGTCTGGATTCCGATATGGATCTGGCTGTGATTGCGGTTCCCCTGGATTCCCTGACCAAGGAGACCAAGGAAGCCATTGCCATCGCCACATTGGGCGACAGTGATGCGCTGGTTCTCGGCGAGCCCGTGGTTGCCATCGGTAATGCTTTGGGCTACGGACAGTCAGTGACCAACGGTATTGTAAGTGCTCTGGACAGAGAGGTGGAGCTGGAGACCGGCATTGCCAACACCTTCATCCAGACCAATGCAGCCATCAATCCCGGTAACTCCGGAGGTGCGCTGTTAAATATCAACGGTGAAGTAATCGGCATCAACTCCAACAAGATCGGTGGCTCCATCGTGGAAGGTATGGGATATGCGATTCCTATTTCCGCAGCAAAACCCATCATATCGGATCTGATGCTGAAGGAGACCAGGACCAAAGTGGAGGATGGCAAGATCGGATACATGGGTATCAACATGCAAACCGTTCCCGAGTCTTATTCACAGGCTTACAGGATTCCTGCAGGAGTGTTTGTGACAGAGGTTGAGAAAGGTTCCCCTGCAGCGAAGGCAGGACTGACCTACGGCGATATTATTGTGAAGTTTGAGGGAGAGAAGATCTCCGCTTATCAGGATCTGCAGAACATAATGCAGTACTACGGAGCGGGATCAGAGGTGACTGTCACCGTCAAGAGACTGCAGGGTGGTGAGTATCAGACCGTAGAACTTAAAGTTGTGCTGGGCCGCAGACCGGATGCTGACAGATAAATTGAGATAATGAAACAGAAACAGACCGCCGATCACCCGGCGGTTTTTCTGATGCAACAGGAAATTATTTTTATAAAAAGTTTAGAGGGATTCAGAAAAGTTTTCTTGTGTATGCAGTGGGAATCCTTTATAATGAAGAGGAAGTGAAAGAAAATGAAGAAGTTAATATAAATCAAGAGAGGAACAGAAGAGTATGTCTGATTTTTTAGATAAAGATGAGGAAGAACTGATGGAGGATGAAATCTCCACCGAGGACGCAGAAGGCAGTGATGGGATAGAAGCTTCTGCTGCGGTAGCCGATAAAGACGAGACTGATGATTATGAGGATGTGTGCTTTGTGTGCCGCAGACCGGAGAGCAAGGCGGGCAAGATGTTCAAGATGCCCAATAATATCTGTGTCTGTGATGACTGTATGCACAAGACCATGGATGCGGTGAGTCAGTTTGATTATCAGGGCATGCTGAACAATCCCCATCTGCAGAAGGAGATGGAGGAGATTACGAAGAAGGGCGGTTTTCCCAACATCAGCTTTGTGAATCTGGCCGATCTTCGTGGAGAAGGCGGTATCCCCAACAAGCAGAAGCTGAAGAAGAAAAAAGAGAAGGCGGCCGATGCGGAGCCGGTGCTGAACATTAAGAATATCCCTGCGCCCCACAAGATCAAGGCCAGTCTGGATGAGTATGTGGTGGGACAGGAGCATGCCAAGAAAGTGATCTCCGTGGCGGTTTACAATCATTACAAGAGAGTGGCCACGGGGACCATGGACGAGATTGAGATTGAGAAGTCCAACATGCTGATGATCGGACCTACCGGCTGTGGAAAGACCTATCTGGTAAAGACACTGGCAAAGCTTCTGGATGTACCCCTTGCCATTGCAGATGCCACCTCTCTTACAGAGGCAGGTTACATTGGTGATGACATTGAAAGCGTGGTATCCAAACTTCTCGCAGCGGCTGAGAATGATGTGGAGAAGGCAGAGCGGGGAATCATTTTCATTGATGAGATTGATAAGATTGCCAAGAAAAAAGA
>JAZRCR010000044.1:0-13517 GCA_045659805.1 Acetatifactor sp. | reverse complement strand
TCCTCCAGCCCCAGTCGGAGTTGATGGCTTTCCGGAAATTCTTGCGGGAACAGGGATATCGTATCACAGAGGAGAATATGATTGAGGAAGAAGGAAAGTATTACCCTATGATGCGGGTGGTGCCGTGTGAAGCTGAGCCTGAGAAAGAAGAGACACCGGAAGAGATCCGTGTGTGCGACAGATTCGGAAGACTTTTGCTGGAGGCGGCCAATCCCGTGCTGTATTGCTTCCTGAAACAGAGAGAAACGCTGGTGACAGGGATCAGACAGGGGATACTGATGTCTGCCCAGGGCGGTGCATCTTCCCGTCTTGCAGAGATTGAAGAGGAACTTGCGGACATCCATAGGGCATATGATTATTATTGACAGGGCAGGTGTGACAGATAGGAAGGAAGGGAAAACGTATGATCACGGTAGGGATAAACGGTGATAAGAAAAGCTATCCCCGGGGAACCACATATGAGACCATTGCGATGGAATATCAGGAACAGTACGGGGGAATGATCGCACTGGTTTCGGCGGACGGCAAGCTGTGCGAGCTGTTTAAACGGGCACAGCGGGATTGTGAACTTTCTTTTTTTACCCTGAAAGACACCATAGGACATAAGACCTATGTGCGTACGGCCACCATGCTTTTTCTCAAGGCTGTCAGTGATCTTTTTGGCAACGAGGCGGCTCAAACATGTCGGGTGGAGTTCACCATAGGAAACGGATATTATATCAGACCGAGTGATGCTTCTTGCAGCAGTGCAGAAAATGCGTCACGGATCCTTGGCAGGATGCGGGAACTTGTGGAGGCGAAGGTGCCTTTTCAAAAGAGGTCTTACCCAATAGAGGAAGCCATGGAGCTGTTTCACAGGCACGGGATGACTGACAAGGAAAAGTTGTTCCGTTACCGCAGAGGATCCTTTGTGAATCTTTACGAGATGGATGGCTACTATGATTACTATTACGGGCATATGCTGCCCCATGCGGGTTATGTCAGGTGGTTTGATGTGATGGCATACCGGGACGGTTTTATGCTGCTTCTTCCCTCACGCAAAGAGCCCTGTACGGTAAAGCCTTTTAAGGAGCAGAAAAAGCTGTTTGCGACTTTGGATGAGTCGGAGAGCTGGGGACGTAGGGTAGGCATTGAGACGGTAGGTGACCTGAATGACCGGATCTGCCAGGGCTCCATCAGCGATATGATCCTGGTACAGGAGGCGCAGCAGGAGAGAAAAATCGGAGAGATTGCCAAGGATATCGTGGCCCGGGGCGGTGTAAAGTTCATTATGATCGCGGGACCTTCTTCGTCCGGCAAGACCAGTTTTTCCCACAGGCTTTCTATCCAGCTCAGAACCTTGGGGATCACGCCGCATCCCATTGCATTGGACGATTATTTCGTGAACAGGGATATGACACCCCGAGACGAAAACGGTGATTATAATTTTGAGTGCCTGGAAGCCATTGATATCAAACAGTTCAATGAGGATATGTGCAGACTGCTTGCCGGTGAAACGGTGGAGCTTCCCACTTATAATTTTAAGACCGGCAAAAGAGAATACAACGGAAATTTCAAAAAGCTGGGTCCGGAGGATGTGCTGGTGATCGAGGGCATTCACGGTCTCAACGGAAAAACGTCCTATTCACTTCCGGAGGAGAGCAAATACAAAATTTATATCAGCGCTTTGACCAATATTAATATTGATGAGCACAACCGTATTCCCACCACGGACGGCAGACTGCTGCGCCGTATGGTCAGAGATGCCCGTACCAGAGGAGCAGATGCCAGAAGGACCATAGAAATGTGGCCCTCTGTGCGACGGGGAGAGGAGGAGAATATTTTTCCTTTTCAGGAGGAAGCGGATGCCATGTTCAACTCAGTGCTGATCTATGAGCTGGCTGTCCTGAAGCAATATGCGGAGCCGCTTTTGTTCGGGATCACCAAGGATCAGCCGGAGTATTATGAAGCGAAGCGGCTGTTAAAATTTTTGGAATATTTTCTGGGCGTGAGCAGTGAGAATCTTCCCAATAACTCTATATGCAGAGAATTTGTGGGAGGCAGCTGCTTCCATGCGTAAGATGGCATGAAAATTTGACAGGATCGTGGATTTATGCTACAATCCTGATTCGTAAGTAGGATAAATGATCGCGGCCGGCGGCGCAAGCCGCCGGGTGAGGAAAGTCCGGGCTTCACAGGGCAGGATGCCGGATAACGTCCGGTGGAGGTGACTCCAAGGCCAGTGCAACAGAAATATACCGCCGGCATGATTGATTCATGCAGGTAAGGGTGGAAAGGCAGCTTAAGAGACTACCGTCCGTCCGGTAACGGGCGGAGCCATGTAAACCCCATCCGAAGCAAGACCGAACAGAGAACCATAGGCTTGCCCGGCCTGTTCTCAGGTGGGTCGCTTGAAACGTCCGGCAACGGCCGTTCTAGATAGATGATCATTCACGACATAACCCGGCTTATCGTTCTGCTTACATTATAGAAACGCAAAACAATCTTTTGGCTGTTTTGCGTTTTTTTATGTAATAAGAAATTTCTCCGGATTTCTTATTACACAAAAAGCGCTCCGTGAGGATGCGCTTCGCGCGTACAAGGTAGATGTTGCTATGCGCCGGGCGCGGTCTAGCACTTTTCAAAAAAAGTGCCATAAATAATAATAAAAAAAATAAAATCAATAAAAACATATTTGGTAAATAGATTCATTATTTATGCGGCTTAAATGGTTTTTTATATAACACTTTGGTGTGATTAACAAAACAAAAATAGTGTGATATAATGAACGTGAATTATATGATGAAGGTTATATATGTTTTTTGTAATATGCTGGGATGAGGAGGACATGCGTTGAAGATCAAGTACTTACCGGTGGAAGACCGGCAAGCATTGCATAAACTTAAGAATATACAGGATCCCTGCGAAACAGCTGCCATTCTCAATGAAGCCCACCACCGTTCCTTTACCCTTCAGACACTGTGGGAATACCGCAAGTATTATGAGCGTCTCGGTGAGGAACATTTCAGAAAGTATCCGATCCTTGCGGCCGGATACAGCCATATCCTTGCGATGAGCGGAAGACTGAAAGAAGCCAAAGAAGTGTTGGATGCTGCGGATGCTTCGGAAGCTGTGCAGTTGTATGCTAAGCTCGCACTTCCCAATGCCACTGCTTCGGAGAGAGAAGAGTGTATCAGCGAGATCCGGCGAAGAGGTTTGCCTGCCTCGACTTCCATGGTCATCACATGCGGAAGACCCAGTGTGATAAACGGGGCATGGGATGTAACAGCTATATCAGGGAGACTGGAAACAGATAAAGAAGAGATTCTTGAACATCTCACTGTGCTGTACGGAGAACAGGCAGAACTGATTTATGAGGTTGCGCTTGCTGAGGTCATGTATTATCAGAATAAATGTTATGATGCGCTGGTCAGGGTGGTGAGTCTTCTGCCGCTGCTGAGAGAGAAGCAGGATATGCGTCTTCTCTTCGTGGCGCTGACTTTGGAAGTGTTTATCATGGTAGTCAAGAATCATGCGCCATCCACAAAGCCGATGCTGGACAATCTGCGGCAGCAGATCAGCAGCGTCGGGTTGGAGGAATACCTGCCCAATATCGATGCGCTGGAAGCGTGGGCGGCTATGTACGACGGTGACTATGCCATGGTGGCCCGCTGGATGCGGGAAGGGTCTCCCGATGAGTACGGAAGATTCTGTATGCTGGATACTTTCCGATATATGGTCAAGATGCGGGCCTATATCATTCAGGGAAAGTATCTGTCTGTCACAGCACTGGCACAGAGACTGATGCCCCTTCTGGAGTCGGCGGGAAGACACATGGACTGTTGTGAACTGCATATGTTGTGGGCTATGAGTGATCACGCTGACGGACGGACATATGAGGCTATGAAGCATCTCAGGATTGCTTTGGAACTGTCAGAGCGATACCGCTATGACAGATTGCTTGCAGATGAAGGAAAGCGAATGTATGATCTGCTGAAGCTGTATCGGACAGAAGAAAATGACAGTCCCTATCTGAGATGGATCATGGATCTGGCCGATCACACAGCTGCACAGTTTCCGAGATATCTTAAGAATCAGCTCCCGGACAAGCCGGAGCTGACTCCAACGGAGCTGAGGGTGCTTCGCCTGCTGGCGGAAGAGTATTCAAACGGGCAGATCTGTGAGGAGATGGATATTGCACTGGATACGGTCAAGAGTCATTGCAGGAATCTGTTTCAGAAGCTTGAAGTGAAGAAACGTTCTCAGGCAGTGCAGCGGGCCATTGAGTTCGGCATCATTGAACCCGCTGTAAAGGGAGCGGTCCCCAGAATTGAAGAATCGCGCAAGAAAGGTACCTCTCTTGGTACTATATTACCATATAGTACCAAGTATAATAAGATTGGTAATGAGGAGGAATATGGACGATGAAAAAGACAAATCGACTGAAAAGGAGGCTTATGAGCATTGTACTGTGTGTGGCTTTGCTTATAACCTACATACCTACCACATCGCTGGCAGCTCCTGTGACGGACACAGAAGTCAGCGTACCTGCCTATGATGGAGCAGCAACAAAAGTTGCCGACAGACCCACGGTGAATGACTGGCATGAGTTCTTCGGCAAGGACGTAGCAGACACACATGGAGCCGGCATGGTTTGGACTGATAAGTCTGTCTTTACCAGTGTGGATGATTATCTGGAAGCCACGGCTGAGAATGAGAATAAGAGCACTTTAGGGCTTGTGATGGACGACGAGGAGAACAATTTTCTTGTTGCTCTTTCAACCATTGCGTCCTCCAAGAGCGTGGAAGGTTACTCTACACTGCCGACGGATACCATGTTGGTGCTTGATCTTTCGGTCAGTATGGTTTCCAACCAGGCGGTTTCTGCCATGATACAGTCGGCCAACAATGCCATTACAACGCTGCAGGAGCTCAATGCCAACAACCGTGTGGGCGTTATTGCATACAGCGGCAATGAAAACACCGGCGTTTCCGGAGCCGACACCGCAGAGGTTATTCTCCCCATCGGCAGATATACCCCCGGTCTTGACGGCAATAACCGCTCGGCTTATCTTGTTTCCTCCTGGACTACCGGAAGCGGAAGATACAGAGAAAGCCATACGGGTGTAAAGGTGGCAAACGGTGTGACCGGTACATTCGCAGGCGGTATCGATGCCGATCTGTTCAGCGTGAGCAACGCAAAGGATGCCGAAGGAGGCACCTATATCCAGAACGGTCTTTACAAAGCTTATGAGCAGTTTATGTCAGTTACTGACAGTGTTGTGGAGGGAGGCATTCAGGCAGGTACAGAGCGTACTCCTGTAGTGGTGCTTCTCAGTGACGGTGCAGCAACTACGGCAACTACAGATTATACAGCTGTGGGAAGATCTGACAGCGGTAACGGCAGCAGCAACTACGGTACTTCCGGCATTGCATTTCTGACCCAGCTTACCGCTGCCTGGGTGAGCGAGAAGCTGGAGGAAAAATACGGTTCTTCTACATTGTTCTACTCTTTGGGCCTTAATGTATCTGACAGTGTTGCTGCAAATTGTGTGCTTGATCCGGCAAACAGCACCGCAACAAACGATTATTGGGATACCTATCTTAACCTTGCCTCCAAACCGGCAAATGAGCAGACGATGAGCGTTGTCATTCGTGACGGAGGACGGGACGATGACGAAACCAGGACTGTTAGCTATACAGATACTGTTGATTGGAGTGCGGACAGCAAGAATTATGTTACGGAATATTTCCCTGCAGCCAATTCCATCGGTCTGACCAATGCTTTTGCGGACATTGTACAGCAGATCGTGATCCAGTCACTCTATTATCCCACTTATGTGGAAGCGGGCGGCAGCATCGAAGAAGGTGGCTTCCTTACTTTTGAAGATTACATCGGCAAGAACATGGAAGTGAAGTCTGTTAAAGGTATCCAGCTGGGTACAAAGCTTTATACAGGCGAAACTCTTGCCAGAATGATATACAGCGGCGGCATGGGTACGGAAGAGAACCCTACTGATGCAGGTAATAACCTCGTATGGTCTGTTCAGAAGCGTCTGGGAATCGACTCCGTACAGGAGGCGCGCGCCCTGATTGGGGATGCCTATAACAGCGGTCAGCTTTTCTATGATCCCGATACCGGAGAATTCAGTAACTATATCGGATGGTATGCCGATGCCCGGGGTGAGTTTGTAGGATTCTGGGACGGTAAGGATGCGGATGTTTCTGCTGTACCTGCAGAGTTTGCGGATCAGGCGGTCTATGCCATCAAGTCCTACGGATATTATGATGCAGTGGGAGAAGGCCACAGGAAGACGGATATGATGTATGCTACAGTTCAGGTATGCACTACACTGAAAACCACTGCAACCGGTAAGGTTGACGGCAGTGAGGCCGGTGACGTGCGCGTGATCGGAAGACTTCCTGCTGCACTGATCCCGCTTGTGGAATATAACATTGAACTGAACGGTGTGGATCCCCTGAATCCTGCTGCAATGACTATCGAAGGCGCAGAGGCTCCCAGCCGTCTGATTTATGAAGTAGGACTTTCAAGTGATGTTGATCTGCTTGATCTTGCAGCAACGGCTGCAGAGTCTTTGGATCCGGCTACCGGCGATTATGTATTTTACACCAATCAGTGGAATCAGATCCTGAATCCGGATGGAAGTGTGATCGATTATTCCTATTCGGCAAATGACAATACGGTTTCCTATTTCAGCCCTTCCGCAGAAAATGAGCATTATTACTATGATGCGGATTCGCAGATTTTCACAGATACCGCAGGTACTCCTTATACAGGAGAAACTGCCCCCTCTGCTACAGGTACCTATTATCACCGTTATGTGGCATATACACAGGAAAGTAACGGAACTGTTACTGCAGAGTACTATTATGAGCCCATATCCGAACATGTACTTACCCATGAGGGCCATCTGGAGAAGCGTACCGACAGTGGAGGCAATACCTATTGGGTAGTACTCAAGGGAACACTCCATCACTGGTATGGCTCCTATATTATGCCGAAGGATAACGGCAACCATACCGGTACGATCCACGTATCCGACATGCCTTTTGTTCACGATGTGAATGCCGGTGTAACCCCCGGTGAATTCCATGTAGACTCTTATCTGGGCAACAACGGTAAGCTCACCGTTGATCCCTATGAAGGTATTGCCGTCACCAAAACGGTTGATGATACGATTGCTGACAAGTCCGGCGTTTATACCTTTAACGTGACGTCAGAAGATGCTGCATTCGGAGAAGAGTGCTTTGCTATTTATGAGGATGCGGAAGGCAACCGCACAGAAGCTGTAGTAGCTTTCAGCAATGGCAGTGCACAGGTGGCTCTGTCGCACGGAGAGACCGTTTATATTCTGAGTGAGGCGATGACCGGTCATACCTTCACGGTGAGTGAGGTCGCCGGAGACGGTTACAAGGTTGGCTCTGTTGTACTGTCCGGAACGGTTGTACCCGGTACGACCACTGCGGCGATCCCTGTTGCGGCAGACAGCATCGGAACCGCCGAATTTGTGAACACGCTAGTGGTTGGCGGAGATGTGGTGATCAGTAAGAATGTTGTGAGCACCATCGTGGACCATGAGCAGAAAGAGTTTACTTTCACCGTATCTCTTTCCGGCAATATGATTGAAGCAGGTGATACCTTTGCCACCTTGAAATCTGACGGTACGGCAGGCGCTGATATGATCTTGGGCGACAACACCATAGTATTGAAGCACGGTGAGTATATTACGATAAAAGACCTTCCGGACGGTGCAACTGTAACTGTGACGGAAACAGATTACAGTGAAGCCGGATTTACGGCAGACAGTTTGATCGGTTCCGCACTGGTTACATCCGGCGAAGCAAAGTATATTACTGTTACCAATACATATGATGCTGCAGATGCCGATCCGTTCACATTGCCGATTACAGTCACCAAGAATCTGGAAGGACTGGATGGCGCTACCTGGTCGGGCAGCTTCAGATTCCAGTTACAGCGTTACAACGGCACTGCCTACGAAAATGCAGGAAGTGAAGTGGCGATGGATTATCCCTCCAGTACTGCAATTGACCTGAGCCTTGAGGAAGAAGGGTATCAGGCGACAGGAACGTACTCTTACAGAGTGGTTGAGATTGTTGATGCAGTCAATGCCGAAAAAGGAATCATATATGATGTAACACCTTCTTACTTTACTGTTACAGTATCTGATGACGGTTTGGGTAAGTACTATGTGAGCAGTGTGAATGCCGTGTCAGATGCGACAGTGGCACAGCCCACTGCAGATAGCTGGAGTGTGGGAGTAACCTTTGACAATGCATACCGCGCTGACGGTGCGGCAAAGGTTGTGCTCAATATCGGAAAGTCCATCGACGGTACGGCCGGCGACATTGAGATTCTTCCTTCCGGATTTGCCTTTGCTCTTTATGAGACTGATGCGGACTGGACAGATACCACTTCCGGAACACCTTATGCAACCTCCGTTGCTACCGGCGCAGACGGTAAGACTGAGATATCCCTGATCTATGATGAGTTGACTGAGACCGGTGACCATTATTATCTTCTGAAAGAACTTAACACCGGCTATCAGGGTAACGGTACTGTTCGATTTACGGAAGCAATCTATAAGATCAGGATCAGCATAGCCAATACCAACGGCGCTTACTCTGCGGAAGTACAGGTGAATGACGAAGCTCCTGTGAGCGCTACGGCGGACGACAATGATAGTATTGCTGTTGCTCAGACTTCCGAGATCGGATTTGAAAATACATACACACCGGATCCTGTGACTTTGAGACCCAATATCGGCGGAAAGAAAGTTCTTGACGGCCGTGACATCAGAGAAGCCGGAGAGTTCACTTTCAGCTTATACGAGACGGGCAGCGATTTCGCAGTGGATCCTGCTGCTCAGGGAATATCCACCCAGGCAGCACTTGACGGAACCTTTACCTTTGGAGATCTGACTTACGACAAGGCAGGAACCTACTATTATGTAGTGAAAGAAAATATTCCTGCAGAGGCAGTAAACAATAAACTGAACGGAGTGACCTACGATACTTCCGAGTATCATGTCACGGTTACGGTAACCCCTGACAACACAAGCGGTATCCTTTCTGCAGCTGCAGTGATTGCCAAAGATGACACTGCTGTGACAGAGATGGTATTCCACAATGTTTACGTTCCCGAAGGAACAAGTGTTGTGATCGGAGGAACCAAACATCTGGAGGGCGGCATCCGTAAGCTGCAGGCAAGAGCCTTTGGATTTGAACTCCTGGATGTGAACGGAAGAGTGATCCGCACAGCCCAGAACGGAACATCTGTGGATGGAGAGAATGCTTCCTTCGTATTCGGAGAGATCGCTTACAATTCCGTGATTTCCGATACCAAGACAGATGTGTACACCTATACGGTAAGAGAAAAGCTTCCTGACGGTGTTACCGCCCAGAACAATAAGCTTTACGGTGTTGTTTACGACACCAATGAATATACCGTAACGGTAAGTGTGACAGATGACGGCGACGGACAGCTCGATGCAATCGTTGATTATTCGGCAGTTCCCGGAGGAGCGGTTCAGTTCGTCAACTCTTATAATGTTGACCCGACATATATCGATCTGAGCGGTACCAAGTACCTTACAGGCGATGATCTCAGTAAGTATATTGTTGCGGACGGCAGCGCCTTCTACTATGAGCTGTATCTTGCAAAATGGGATACTGCAACCCAGAGCGTTGTTCAGGATGGCGGTGTGATCGCAAGAGTGACGGACGACGGTACCGGCAGCTTCGTGTTTGACCATGATGAGATAGCAGCACTGAACTTTGATACTATCCGTGCTTACCGCTTTATCATCAGGGAGTCTGTACCTGCTGACGGCGATCCGCTGATGAAATATGATACTTCAACATATTATGTAGAGGTTGACGTAACAGATGGCCTTGACGGCAGTCTCATTGCCACACCGGCGATTACGAGAGTGGACGACAAGGGTAACTCTGTGGTGATCACAGATAATGACGGAAGCGGTAAGGTAAATGACGATATCGATTTCTATAATGAGCTGGACGAAGAGCCTGTCACTGTGGAAATCGAAGGCGAAAAGAATTATAATGTAGACTTGACTGACGGCAAGTTCACTTTTGAACTGTATCAGGCATTGCCTGACGGCCAGGGTAACATTGCAGCGGTTGGTGACGCTGTCCTCACCGCACAAAATGACGCAGACGGTAAGTTCCTGATCAAGGATGTTGCATATACCGACGCGGAGACCGGACTGCAGGAGACTACCCATTACCTTACTTTCAGTGAAGCCGGAACCTACTACTTTGTAGTGAAGGAACAGCTTCCCGAGGGCGTGACGGATGCCAATAAGACCAAGGACGGTATTACCTATGACCTGAATTCTTATGTGGTGACTGTAACGGTTACGGACGGCAGATTCGACGGCACCGGCAGGGCAATCCTGGAGAAGGAAGTGCTGATCGACGGAGCGGCAGATACCGATATCATCTTTGAAAACGAGTACGCTGCGAAGGCAGAAGAAGGCGCAGCGATCAGCGGTAAGAAGACGCTGACAGGCAAGACTTTGGAAGACAGAGCATTTACTTTTGAACTCTATAAGGCCACTGTCGCAGCTGACGGAACCGTTTCTTACGGCAGCGATCTGCTGGGCAGAAAGAGTAATGTGGACGGCAGATTCACCTTTGATGAGATCAAATATGAAAGTCTGGAAGAAGTAAAAACACATTATTATGTTGTGAAGGAGCAGATCCCTGTGGGAGCAGGCTCCGGCAATACTTACAACAACGTAACCTACGATACTTCAGAGTACCTTGTGGAAGTAGTTGTAGAGGATAACGGCGACGGAACGCTTAATGTCTCCGATCCCGGCTATTACAGGATAGGAGTTGACGGTAAGCCGGCACAAGCGGTATCCGAGGTAGAATTCAAGAATACCTACACAGAACCGTACCAGCCGGAAGAACCTGAGCAACCGGTTGATCCTCAGCCCCCTGTTGTTCCGGGAAGTTCCCCTAAGACCGGAGACAACTTTGATGCTCTGTCATGGTTCGGTTTCCTGGCAGTGAGCATCGGCACATTGGTGTGTGTTGCTGTTTACGGCAGAAGAATGAGAATCATCAGGAAATAAGTAATGAAAGCTTTACAGGCACCCTGCAGGGTAACACTTGCAGGGTGTTTTTTTCGTACCATCTTTTCGGGAGCGGGATTTTTTGATATAATAAAATGTATCGTGACAGGAGGAAAGGAACTGTGAAAAGGAAGTACAGACAGTGGAGAATTTTTGCGCTTACCATGATAGTGGCGGGCATGCTGTTTTGTTTATATCTGATCTTTGCATCTCTGAAAAAGAATGAAGGGGAAACGCGCCCCACAGGCGGGCAGGTGACTGAGACAGAGGAGGTTTCCTTTATGCCAAGCCCTCTGATCGAGCCACAGGATCCGGAAAATGAAAATCTCGCAGGCATGCTGCAGGAGAAAGCGGCGGGAGTCATGGTGAGGATCCTGGCAGGCGACAGACTGGGCAGCGGTGTGATCTGGGAGATGAATGAGCAGAATACTGTTATTTTGACGGCCGGTCATGTGCTTGCGGACACTGATTGTGTGGAAGTGACTCTGGTGGACGGAAGCGTGCTGAAACAGGAGAATGAGGAATATGGGGAAAGTTGGAAGATTGTTTTATCGGAGACTGTGGATCTGGGCATTCTGATCCTGCCTACTGCACAGATTTCCGATGAGTCGCTGGATGCGTGCCGGTATGCGTCCGTGGATAAGGAAGCGTTTGACGATCTTGTGAACGGCGATATATTGATCGTAATGGGGTGTAAAGAGGAAGTTGCAGGGAATGCTTATGAAGGAAAGCTGACCGATCCCTGGATCTATATGCAGGACTACAGTCAGTATATGATGTTGGCCCACACCTATGCACAGCCGGGAATGTCGGGAGGCGGCGTTTTTGATCAGTTCGGGCACCTGGTGGGAATTTTGTCGGGAGCTGATGAAAAAGGAAATCTTGCTGTGGTTCCGCTGAGCCTTATTTTGACGGAAGTTTCTATTTTATAAAAGTTTCGGTTGAGGCATATTGACAAGGCCGTCCGAATGGTGGAAAATAGGAAACAGCGGCAGCAAGTTCTGTTTGCGGGCGCCCTGTGCCGATAGAGCACGGGTACCGGAAAGGATATGAGAAAATGACGAAGATAGATGTGATATCAGGTTTTTTGGGAGCCGGTAAGACGACTTTGATTAAGAAACTGTTAAAAGAAGCACTGGGCGGAAGCCGCGTGGTGCTGATCGAGAATGAATTCGGAGAGATCGGGATCGACGGTGGCTTTCTGAAAGAATCCGGGATTGAGATCAAGGAGATGAATACCGGATGTATCTGCTGTTCTCTGGTGGGAGATTTTGGTACTTCCTTAAAAGAAGTGCTGACCACTTACGCTCCCGAGAGAGTATTGATCGTGCCCTCCGGTGTGGGCAAGCTTTCCGATGTGCTGAAGGCTGTTGAGGATGTGGCAGAGGATCTTTCGGTGGAAGTCAACAGTGCAGTTGCGGTAGTCGATGCCTCCAAGTGCAAAATGTATATGAAGAATTTCGGTGAGTTTTTCCTGAATCAGGTGGAACACGCCGGAACCATCATTCTGACCCGTGCGGACAAGGCCTCTCAGGAGAAAATGAACGAGTGTGTGGAGCTGTTAAAACAGCACAATGCCAAGGCCAATATCATTACCACACCTTTGGACCGTCTGGACGGCAAGGACGTACTTGAGACGATTGAAGGGGCAGACAAGTTGGAAGATATGATGAAGGATATGCTCCACGAAGTGCAGGAGGAGCACGAACACCATCATGAACACCATCATCATGAGCACCACGAACATGATGAGCATTGCACCTGCGGCTGCCATGAGCACGAGCACCATCATCACCATGAACATGACGAGGAGTGCTGCCACGAGCATCATCACCATCACGAGCATGACGAGGAGTGCTGCCACGAGCACCATCACCACCATGAACATGACGAGGAGTGCTGCCACGAGCATCATCACCACCACGAGCATGATGAGCACTGCACCTGCGGTTGCCATGACCATCACCACGACCATGACCATCACCACGACCATGACCATCACCATCATCATGCGGGCGAGGTTTCTGCAAGTTGGGGTATGGAGACTCCCAATTCTTATACGTCTGCTGAGATGGAGACGATCCTGGAAGCTCTTGACAGCGGAGAATATGGGGTAGTTCTTCGCGCCAAAGGAATGGTTGCTTCCGGAGACGGCAGATGGATTTATTATGACTACGTTCCGGGTGAGTATGAGATCAGGGACGGCAAGCCCGCTGTGACCGGCAAGATATGCGTGATCGGTTCCGAGCTGAACGAAGAGAAGCTTTCAGAGCTGTTTGCCAAATAAAAGATCGGGGAAGACAATATTATGAAGCCAGTATATGTGATAAACGGTTTTTTGGAGAGCGGCAAGACGGAGTTCATTACCTATACTCTGGATCAGCCGTATTTCAG
>JAZRCR010000043.1:0-8046 GCA_045659805.1 Acetatifactor sp. | reverse complement strand
GCACTAACAACGGTTCTGCAAACACCACAAATGACGCAACCACAAACGCTACCGACCACACCGGTACAGACCATACCGGCAACGATCACACCGGTACTGATCAGATGGGTACTGACGGCGGTGTATTGGACAACACCGGCAATGCCGTAGGCAACGCAGTGGATGATGCAGGCAATGCGGTAGGTAATATTGTGAACGATGCAGCTAACGGTATCTCTGACATCACAGATGATCTGACCGGCAACAACAATAACACAAACAGTAACAACAGTACTACGGCTACCACCGGAAACGGAAACCGCTAACTGTTTCAAAGGCTGTCAACAGTCGTTGTGCAACGGCTCATTTGACAGCCTTTTTTGTCATTTTACATACTTTCTACCAGCGTACCGTCGCGGTATGCCTCAAGGAGCTGTTCCAGATCGCGTATACTCTCTCTCAGACTCTTACCGTTATCCGTATCGGCAACCTGCCTCCTGTAATAGAAATTTTCAACCACTATGGAATCTGATATAATATCCGATTCATTCCGTATCGCTGCCACCATGGATTCAAACGGCTCATGCGCAACCAGACGCATACCCCTGGAATTACATACCAATGTGTAACCGGCAATGCCTGTCTGCTTCTGGTATGCCTTGGAAAAGCCGCCGTCAATGATCAACAGCTTACCGCCGCATTTGATGGGCGACTCACCGTGTATCTGTTCCACCGGAACATGACCGTTGACAATATGGGCATCCTTTGGATTCAGATCAAATTCCTCCAGGATCTTATTGACGATCTCTTCTTTCTCCAACAGACTATAGTAACTGTTTTTCTTTTCCGCATGGGTCTCACTGTCAGTCAGAAAATACCGCTCAAAGGTAGCCATTTTCTCTTTACCGAATACCGGAGAACCGACTCCTCCCCAGATGTACCAGATAATATCCTGACCTGCACTGCGCAGGGAAGGATCTTTTGCATAATATCCTCTTCTGGCATAATGTTCCAGGATATCATACAATTCCTTACCGCTGTATTGCCGGCCAAAAATTTCTACCTGTGCAAAACTGCCATCCTCATTCATGGGGACACAGCCATGATACAGCAGATTATTATTATAAACTTTGTAAAGACCACCCTTTGAGAATAAAAATCTCACATGGCGCTGCAGCTTCTCACAGCGCATAAATGCCTGCTGAAGCCTCATCATCACCTGCATCTCTTCATCAGTTAGCTCGTACGGCCTCCCAGGATCCACCGTAGGAAAATCCACATCCTTCATGGCGTATTCCCGGCCGTTTACAGTGACGGTCTTCTTCTCATAATCGATCTTATCCAAAAGCAGCCTGTCTTCCATACCGAATTCCGGATTGCGCATGATCATCTGACCTTCCAGTTTAAACTGGATCATGGTGATGGCTTTATGCATCTTAATATCCAGACTCAGATCCTTTGTATTATAATCCGTATTGTACTTGATGGAAAACGCACTGCAGTCTGTATTTGCATAAGTCTCCAGACTAAAAGTGGCCAGGGGCAGCAGATTGATACCGTATCCATCCTCCAGCGTGGCAAGATTGCCATATCTGGCAGCCATACGGACCACATTGGCGATACATGCAAGACTACCGCTGGCCGCACCCATCCACACGATATCATGGTTACCCCATTGTATATCCACTGAATGATAGCCACATAACGTGTCCAGAATAATGTGGGGACCCGGTCCTCTGTCAAATATATCTCCCACAATATGTAAATGATCGATTACCAGCCTCTGGATCAGGTAACTCAGATCAATGATAAACTGGGGCGCCTTACCGATCCTTATAATGGTATTGATGATCTCATTATAGTACGCTTCTTTATCCTGGATCTCCTCTTTTTCGGTGATCAATTCTTCGATAACATAAGCAAAATCACGGGGAAGTGCTTTACGCACCTTGGATCTCGTATACTTAGAAGATACTCTTTTGGTAATCTGTACCAGACGGTGCAGGGAAATCTTATACCAGTCCTCGATACAATCCTCTTCTCTCTGTACGATCTCAAGCTTCTCTTCCGGATAATATATCAGTGTGGCAAGACTCTTCTTATCCTTGTTGGTAATGGTATTGCCGAACTCTTCATCTATCTTCCTTCTGACTGAGCCGGACCCGTTCTTGAGCACATGGTTAAACTGCTCATATTCGCCGTGAATATCCGTCAGGAAATGCTCTGTTCCCTTGGGAAGGTTCAGAATCGCCTGCAGGTTTATGATCTCAGTGGATGCCGCAGCAATCGTAGGATATTGATGTGCCAGGCTTTTTAATACCTTTAATTCCTTTTCGTCCATGATACCCCCTATATTCCGGAGCGCAAAGCACTCACTTATATTTGTTCGTCAATCACATGGCTCATGTGATACATTCCTGCCGGCTTTCCTGCAAGAAATTTTGCCGCCTGAACTGCGCCCTTTCCAAACACAGCCTTGGAATATGCCGTATGCGAGAAAGTGATCACTTCATCCGCACCGGCAAAGATCACATCGTGATCTCCCACAATGGTTCCTCCGCGCACTGCACTGATACCGATCTCCTTCGCAGGACGTCTCTCTCTGCGACTGCTCCTGTCATAAACATATTCATATGCGCCGTCGAACTCTTCATTGATGGAATCTGCCAACGCAATGGCCGTACCACTGGGGGCATCCACCTTCAGATTGTGATGCTTCTCAACAATCTCCATATCAAAACCTGCAGGAGCCAAAACACCTGCGGCCTCCTTCAAAAGCTTCAGCATAAGATTAATGCCCAAAGACATATTGGCAGATTTCAGGATCGCAACCTTCTTTGAAGCCTCTCCCACCTTTTCAAGCTGTGCCTCAGAGAGTCCTGTAGTACAAAGTACGCAGGGAAGCTGCCTCTCCACGCAAACCTCCAGCATATGATCCACAGCAGATGCCACAGAAAAATCAATCAGACAATCTGCCTCCACATTACAATCCTCCAGCTTCGCAAAAACCGGATAAGGATTATGTCCGTCATCTCTTGCGTCAATACCCGCAACGATCTCCACTGCTTCATCGGCAGCAACCAGTGAGCTGATCACCTGCCCCATTTTGCCATTACAGCCATGCATGATTAATCTGATCATATCTTCCTCCATTCCGGTGCCGCGGCACCGTTCAATATATAGTATAACGAACAATCCCGTCCTTGACAAGTCTCAAAGACGGGATCTACATACGATTGCTTACAGGATTCCGTAGTCCTCCATAACTTTTTTAAGCTTTGCGGCATTGGATTCTTCCATCTCAGTCAGAGGCATACGCAGGGCACCTGCTCCCATACCCATCAGGTTAAGTGCCTTCTTCACAGGGATCGGATTCACCTCACAGAACAGTGCATTGCAAAGATTCATAGCTTCCAGCTGCATCTTACAGCTTCCCTTCACATCTCCGTCCAGATATTTCTGACAGATCTCATGGGTCTGACGGGGAGCCACATTGGAAAGTACGGAGATAACACCGATACCTCCCAGGGACATGATGGGAACGATCTGATCGTCATTGCCGGAATAGATATCCACACATCCGTCAGCAATGGCTGCAAGGTGTGCGATCTGGCTGATATTACCGCTGGCTTCCTTAACACCTACGATATTTTCCACATCCTTGCACAGTCTTACCACTGTCTCAGGAAGGATATTACATCCGGTACGGCCGGGTACATTATACAGGATCACAGGAATCTTTACGGAATCCGCTACTGTCTTAAAATGCCGGTACAGACCGTTCTGTGTTGCCTTGTTATAATAAGGGCTCACAAGAAGCAGACCGTCCACACCGTACTTTTCCGCCTCTGTGGACAGATAGACAGCTGTCTCCGTACAGTTGGAACCGGTACCTGCAACCACGGGAATCCTGCCGGCAACTACCTCCACACAGTATTTGATCACATCAAGATGTTCCTCATGACTCAGAGTCGATGCCTCACCTGTAGTTCCGCACACAATGATCGCATCTGTCTGATTGGCGATCTGGAACTCGATCAGCTCCGCAAACTTCTCATAATTCACTTCTCCATTGTCTTTCATAGGTGTAACGATCGCTACTCCCGCACCTTTAAATATAGCCATACATATCCTCCATTCTGCTCCTGAAAGGAACGATTTTGTCTTACGCTTAAAACGCCGGCGTACAAAGCGCCGGCGCAAAAATAACCCTTTCGCGATAGCACTCCATCCAGCAACCAGATGACAGTCATACGGCTCTTAACCGCATGCCCAAGACTTGGACCACAGGGATCCTCCTCTTTCGGCGCATTCCCCTTTCCTCTTCCTTCAACTGTTCCTGCAACATCTGAAAAAATACTATTGAAATACGCAACCTCTATCTTTCTTTCATCATAACATCATGCAACAATAGTGTCAACAAAAATCTTTATAGTCAAGCTCTAAATTTTACCGTCTCAATCCTGGAAACTTCATCGGCAAGCTCACAGATCTCATCCTCCAGTGCCGCACCTGTCAGTATCACATTGGTGTCTCCATGATTCTCCAGGATGGCTTTCAGTTCATCCGCCGAGATAATATCCTTTTCTATCAGTCCAAGCACCTCGTCGAGCACCAGATAATCACATTCTCCGGTAAGCAGTACCTTCCTGGCAAAATTCAAACCGTTTTTGATATTGATACACTCCTCTTTTTTCTTTTCTTCCGAAAGCTCTGCGTAGTTTTCATCCGACTTCTCGAAGTGAAACAGCTTGATCTGAGGTTCCAGACGCCTGATAAATTCAGAATCTGCCAACCCCTTACCTTTCAGGAACTGTATGATCACCACAGACTTGTCTTCTGCTGCCGCCTGTAAGGCTCTGCCAAGCGCTGCCGGTGACTTTCCTCTCCCATCCCCCGTATAGATATAGACCATCCCTTTTTCCATCATCACACCTCTGCTTCCATTAGCGGCAGGATCCTCTCCTCTTCCGGGACCGGTTCCTTTCCTTCAAACAACACTCTGATCATATTGGGCACCGCATACTTTGCTATCACCCTGAATCCCTTCTCATTGATATGAGGATTACCAAATCCGTAGGAACTGTCTCTACAGTAAGTAAACTCCTCCGGAACGGACTCCTTAAACCATCCTTCCACATTCTGTCCATCATATTCCAGATAGGAGGCAACCCTTGTCAGCATATAAACATCTTTATTCTCCCTGCAAAAATCCTCCTGGGCACGCATGACATCGGCAATCTCCTCACTCTCCCAAAAGTCCACACGGATCATAAAGAACTTTGTAAAGCCGTTTCTTTTCAGTTTCTTCCACAGCAGCTCCAGATACTCCTTGTACCTGCCATAACCCGTACAGAGATCCCCCTCTCCCTGAAGCCAGATAAACACTCTCTCCGAGGTATCATCGCCTCTGAAACGTACTTGACAGTCCTCAAAAAAATCTGCAGCCTTCTCATCAAAATATCCTGCAGCATCCCCTTCCAGAAAATAGTCTATGGTCACACTGCCCTTTGCAATGTGAGCATAAGCACAGGCATATCCCGCATCTTCCAGACCTTTTACCACAAAGGGAGCGAGACATACTCCCATACCGGCTGTAGCTTCGCTGTAGTCATTGAAAGCATTGACCGTCTTGTCTTCATCACTTTTCAGATTACACATGGAGGGGCAAAAGAAAGTATTTTGAGTGTAGCCGATCAGACAGCTCATATCAGATGCACTGCCGTTCTCCCCATATGCCGCCACAAGATCCTTATAAGCAAACTCTCCTCCGGGGAAGCCATGGGCTTTAAAAGTTCCGGAAGCAGCGCCAAATCTTTTTGCCTTGTGCTGATATTCAAAGGAATCTTTATAATAAATCTGTTCTTTGGCCGAATAGACAGCCGCTCCCATCATATTGGACTGTCCGGCAAAAACCAAAAGCGGTCGTTTCATATGGCCTCCTCATATATCTTGCGTATATTGTTTTTCCTAATTATAACACAAAAAGCAAAAAAGACAACAGTCAAAAGACGCACACCTTCCGGCATACGTCTCTGAACTCTTCCCTATTCTTCCTCAAAGAGCTCCAGCTTACTCACCGATACCTCAAAGGCAACCCTGCGCTCCACATTCTCTTCATCAAGCTTTTTCATGTATTCTCTGCTCTGGATCCTGCCCCAGACGGCACAGCGCTCACCCACACGGAAGCTGCTGGCGTATCTGGCATTTCTGCCCCAACAGATGCATGGTATGTAATCCGACTTACCGTAGGGTCTGTTCACTGCCAGCAAAAGATCAGCGATTTCTCTTCCCAAAGGTGTTTTCCTGTAGATCGGTTCTTTACAGATGTACCCGTCCAGGAAGATCTGATTAGTCCTGGCGCTCTCCTCTATTTCATCTACAAATTCTATTTCCCTTGCAAAGACGGACAACACCAGCCTGTTTTTCCGCTCCTCGTGGCGGTTGTAGGAGCGAAACTGTCCGCTGACATTAACATACATTCCCTTATAATCGGCACTCACATCCAAAAGGCGCTCTGACACCATCACAGGAATGATGTCGAAGCTCTCACTGAGTCTCAACACCTTTACATCCACCATATAGAACCCTTCTCCGAAGATCTCATGGCTGTAGGAAAAATCGCCGACGATCTCTCCCATAACCGTTACCTGATTGTTTTCAATTACCTTATCTGTCATTCAAAGTTCTCCCTTCTTACCATTAAGACTTTTTCCGGCAACCCTCCCCTTTCCCGGGTCTGCTTGCAAAGTTACCTGTAATTCAATTTATTTATACTCCATTTCATAAAAAAAGAACACTCAAACCCGTCGCGTGTAATCGTCAAACATCGCGTGATACTGCTTTGTTTTCCATAAAAAAACGCATGAAAAAACACGGAGAAAAGCCGCAAACGCCCATTTTTTCTTGCATACGGAATCAAATGGTGTTATACTGTAACAGTTTGAAAAATCGACACAAAAATCGTCCGACAACAACAGACAATTTCCACCGCAATCTGCCTCTGACAGTCATTTGTCGGCAGCAAGCGGCAGGATCAGACATTTAACCCGGACAAAACAGGAGAAGCATCATATGAGACAAAAAAGAGAAGACGTCAGAAATATCGCCATCATTGCTCACGTAGATCACGGAAAGACCACACTGGTGGACGTGCTCTTAAAGCAGAGCGGCGTATTCAGGGAGAATCAGGAAGTGGCAGAACGTGTCATGGACTCCAATGACATTGAAAGAGAACGCGGCATCACCATTCTTTCCAAGAACACAGCAGTTATGTATAAAGGTACCAAGATCAACATTATCGACACACCGGGCCATGCCGATTTCGGCGGCGAGGTGGAGCGTGTTCTGAAAATGGTAAACGGGGTTGTCCTTGTGGTGGATGCCTTTGAGGGTGCCATGCCTCAGACGAAGTTCGTGCTGCGAAAAGCTTTGGAGCTGAAGCTGCCCGTAATCGTTTGTATCAACAAGATTGACAGACCGGAGGCCAGACCCGACGAAGTAATCGACGAGGTACTGGAACTGTTTTTGGAGCTGGATGCGGATGACTCCCAGTTAGACTGCCCTTTCATCTTTGCTTCCGCCAAGGCGGGGATCGCATCTTTGGACTCTCACGATCCCGGGACCAGCATGGAGCCGTTGTTTGAGACCATACTGGACTATATTCCCGCTCCCGAGGGAGATCCGGAAGCCGGCACTCAGGTACTGATCAGTACCATAGACTATAATGAATATGTGGGCCGTATCGGCGTGGGAAAAGTGGATAACGGCGTGATCCGTGTAAACCAGGAGGTGGTGATCGTCAATCACCATGAACCGGACAAGCAGACAAAGGTAAAAGTCAGCAAGCTGTATGAATTTGACGGTTTGAACAAAGTGGAAGAAGTCGGATCGTAGCCATGTCGTTCTGTGAGCCAAGGAGTTGATTTATGACATTGTCTTCCTAAGACCGCTTGGCCTCCGACTTAAACCAGGAGGTGGTGATCGTCAAT
The DNA here is from genome assembly GCA_045659805.1 of Acetatifactor sp. Classification (GTDB taxonomy): domain Bacteria; phylum Bacillota; class Clostridia; order Lachnospirales; family Lachnospiraceae; genus Acetatifactor. Next base: position 76 of record JAZRCR010000043.1, on the reverse strand, counting down.
CACCATGAACCGGACAAGCAGACAAAGGTAAAAGTCAGCAAGCTGTATGAATTTGACGGTTTGAACAAAGTGGAAG
>JAZRCR010000042.1:0-1504 GCA_045659805.1 Acetatifactor sp. | reverse complement strand
ACGCGATCTCAAATTCTTCCTCCCGGCCCAGCTTTTCCACCATATCCTTCAGAACAAATTCCCCCATGGGACTGCGGCAGATATTGCCGTGGCAACAAAAAAGGATTTTTATCATCTATAATAACCTCTTATTTCTTGATATTAAATACTATTCCGAACTTTTTGCGATTGTTAAATTTTATAACGGTGTATAAGTTCACGTAACTTTTCGGCCAAATGGTGTAAATTGGGTGTAAGAAAAGTGTTTGTGTGTCATCCCGACTTGCGCTCCCCTTCCGGCAAATGTAACTGTAATATCTTCTGCATCGTAGCCTCTGCATGGTCGTAAGTAGCATGGGTATAGACATTCATGGTAACGCCCGCATCGGAATGACCCATCAGATACTGCAGGCTCTTGATGTCCATACCGGCATGGGCCATCTTAGTACAGAAGGTATGCCGGAACACATGAGGGGTGATTTTCGGCAGCGGTTGATCCGGATGCAGCTTGCGGTATTTCTTCAATGCCCACTGAAAATGATGTTCAATGTGCATTGCCACCTTGGGATTGCCGTTCTTGTCCAAAAGCAGAAATCCGGAGTATCCGTCGATCAGCCATTCCTTCGCAGGACGCTGTCTCCTGGCAATGATGTTTTTCAGAGCCTTATAAACATTATCCGTCATGGGAATAAATCTGCAGCCGCTTTCTGTTTTTGTTTTCTCCACATAATAGGCGCAGTCAGGCTTGCGGACAAGCTGATGATCCACCCAGATTCTGCGGTTCTCAAAATCCAGCTGCTGTTTGGTCAGACCACACAATTCACTGACACGCATTCCGGTTTCCAGAAGCACAACGAATTCATCATAGTAACAGCGATAATGCTTGTCCATCTTGATGAAATTCATAAAGATGTCTTCCTGCTCCTGGGTTAAGGCGATACGCTTCTGGGAATCATTCTTCACAACATCCGAAAGCTTAAAATCGAAGGGATTCTTCCGAAGGATGTCTTCTTCGTAGGCCATCTGGAAAGCGGGTTTCACAACGCCGCGCACACTGGTAATGGTGCTGTATCCCCTGCCGTCCTTTTGCAGCTTCATCAGCCACAGCTTGGCATCTGAAGTTTTGATATCCCGGATTTTTCGGTACCCGAAGTCTTCTTTCTTCACAAGGTTGAATACAAAGTTGTATCCTACCTTGGTAGCATTCCGGACACCTTGCTTCAGACTGATATACCGTTCCAGTAATTCCAGAACTGTTACATTGCCTGCGTTGTAATCCACACCGGCATCCTGTGCTTTGTTAATTTCCTCTTCCTTGGCACGAAGCTCTTCCAGAGTTGGTGCGTAAACGGTACGCCGTTTACCCGTTATATCCTGATAACGGTATTGATAAGTAAGATCTTTGCGTTGGCTCTCTCCTGTCCGAAGGACTCGCCCTTTTTTGTCTTTTCTTTTTGCGGACATTGTCAAACTCCTTTCCACAGTGGAGAGGCCTGAATTTGACAAAGTTATTTTATCATATTCA
>JAZRCR010000041.1:0-45082 GCA_045659805.1 Acetatifactor sp. | reverse complement strand
ATTTTTCTTAGTTCTAACATGGTTTGAGATTTCCTTTTCCATACTGTCCGTCAAATTCTAGTTTGTATTATTCAAGCCATTGAATAAAAGCTATTTTATCTGTACTGTTATATCCTGCATTACCATAAAAGTTCAATGTTGTGTCTTTCTTTGAACCTGTAAGCAACATCATTTTATAACAATTTGTATTTTCTGCTATGTTCTTTGCATAATTCAAGACTTCTGTTGCATACCCTTTTCCACGATAATCCGAATGTGTAACAACATTTTCAATAAACGCATAGGGTCTTATGTTTCTTGTTAAGTTGGGAATAATAACACAGACACATGAAGACACTATTTTTTCATCTATTTCCTTGACAATAATGTGATGGTTTTTGTCTTGCATGATCATATTCCAAGTGCTTTCTAAATGCTCTGTCATTTCTGGGATTGTGTCCTCGTGCAAATGTAAATATAATTCCAATATTTTGCTTAACTCATTTTCGTTAACTTCTCTAACCATTGCAACATCTCCATAAATGCATATCTTTCAACATTCTTCTTGTGCGAATACTTGAAATTGGTCAAGCCAATTCAATCCAGTACCTTTGCTCTATAACGCCGTCAACTTCAATCTCGTTTTCCATAATACCGCCATTATTTTGAATGCTTTTTGCCGAGCCGATATTATCTTTATCACAAACCATTAAAACCTTTTCTATGCCTAACTTTCTGCATTCATCCAAAGCCAAAGCAATCATTTTTGTTGCTATTCCTTTTCTTCGTTCCGATGGCCGCACACCGTCGCCTATGTGTCCACCATTCAGCAGCAACGACGCATTCAAATAATGTCTGATATTTACTGCTCCGACAATAATGTTTCGCTCTTCATCCAAGCAAAAAAAGGTTGAATCAGGCACTAACCCACCACTTGCATCCTTTACTTCCAGATTGTCGCAATAATAGGCAAAATCTTGATAGTCTATGCGGCGGATTGCGTATGGGATAATTTTTTCGCCAGTTGCATTCCATTCGTCCAGCATATCTGAAATTTGGTTACAATACTGATTCGATGCTTTTACCAATCTAAGTTTCATACGAAACACCTCTACAAGTTCGTGTTTATCTAACAAAGTTATTCTACCACAAATATTCCCTTCTGAAAATATGATGGTTTCAAAAATACAAAATATTTAATCATCGCATTTATCAACTAGTCCGTATAACGTATCAAAAATCCGCTCAGAACTTCAAAAAATTCAATATCCTCAAAATCTCAACTAGTCGTAATCATGTCATGGAAATTGCAGTACTTTCTCAAAATCAGTAATAATTCCGATTTTAGAGTATTTTCTCACTAGTCAGCATAACGTATTAAAAATTCGCCCATTTTTCAAAAAATAGAAATACCTCATAAAAATTATTTTCTTAACTTAACCTCCATTTTCCTTTGTGCAATCTGCTAAAGAGAGGGGGTACACAAAATTCACAAATTTATTTTCGTCTACTTCCATAATACTAGTTGATATTTTTGTTACATCCTTGTTTATCACGTAAAATCAGAATATGCTCCGTTTTTTACCACATTTCCGAGACTAGTTGTAAAAGTGCCTTATGCGTTGTCTGATTTTGCATTTTTTGCTCCCATTTAGTTTTAGCAGAGCATTATTTTTTGAAAAACCTTGTTTTTCAGCCCTAAAAGGTACTTTTTGAGAAAAATAGAAATACGGAGCAGATTTTTCTAACTTCCACCCCGTATTTTTCTTGTGCAACTTTTCGTATTATGCAGATACTCTGTAAACAAATCCAACGAATGATTTTGCTTTTACATTTCTCGTATCTCGTCTGTCCGGACGTACCGGTTCAAGGTATTTTGCAATATCCTTTATCAGCTTTTTCTCGTCTGCATTTTTTGTGCGGAAGAATTGTCGGCATAAATACATAGCCATTTTCATATTGACCTTGTATTCGTGAATATTTTCCTGCTTCTGCTTAATCACAATCTCATTCACAATGCGGTTGCAGAAGTTCATCATCAGCATTGCGGAAAATATTTCCTGCTTCACAAAATCGTCTTTCTTCCCATGTAAATTCACAAGTCCGATTCCGTATTTCAGCTCTCGGAAGGAAGTCTCAATTCCCCAACGTGCATGATAAAGCTCTTTTATCTCCGCAGGCGTGAAAGTACGTGGAAGGCTCGTTGCAAGCGTGTCATATTCTCCCGTATCAAGAAGTACTCTAACCACACGGAACTTCATAGGATATGGGGAAGGGAAGTCCCAACGTCCTGCCCTTGTCTTGCTACTGTAAACCTTATCTTTCTGGTCTGCACTAAAATATATCCATTTTCCTTATCAACCTTCGTCTGCGTGGTTGTAATCGTGAATGATACATCTACATCAAGCTCTGTCATAGGCAATTTGCCAATCTCACGCATGGCGGTGCGGTCTTGCTTCACTCTGATTAAAAAATCCACATTCGGATGCTCCAAGAAATGAGCAAAGGCATTATACGACTCGTAACCACGGTCTGCCACAATTAAGGTCTTTTCTTTGAAATCATACCATGATAGGTAGAAGGCAAGACATCCCACCTCATCCATTTTAGGTTGTGGTTGAATAATACAATGTGTGTACGTCTTATTTAACACATCATACAGAGGATTGACGTGCAGTTGGTTATATCCTTTGGGATTGCTATCATTCTGCACGAAACTGTCCGATTTCGGATTCCTTGCCATATTTACTGTTGTTCCGTCAATTGCAAGAACACGATAGCCTTTATATTTCTTTACATCATTACAATTCCCATTAAAATGTTCAAAAGCATCCTCGAAAACAGTCCAAGATAACTTGTTACGCTGCTGCACAAACGCAGATACAGTAACATCAATTCCGGCATCATATAATTCCTTTTTAAGACTTCCACCCTGCATAGATAGTAGAAGATTGACCATTGTTTCCATATTTAGAATACACTTGCGTGTAAAGCCTGTATCGTTTGGATAATCCGTTCTATAATCTGCAACCGCCTTTGCGATTGCTTCTTCAATTTGGTGCTTTAACACCTTTGGAGTAGTATTTACTATTTGCATCATTAAGACCTCTTTTCATTACAGTATTTAATGATGTGCATAAAAAACAAGACGAACAGCCCTACTATGTAGGGAATGCCTATCTTGTGTGCGTAGTTTTCCTATTCTCTCTTTTCTCTCTAATCTAAAATGTTTCTACTAAAAATCTGTTCTCTCTGTTTACTGTAATGAAAATACTCTCTCTTAATCTCTCAAAATGGTTTCTACTCTCTACTGTGTTCTCTCTGTTTCTGTTATTGCCACGCATAAACTAAACACATCATTTTATTATATTATACCTCCGAAACACATTGAAGTCCATAGATTTCCTATAAATTCTCACTTAATAAAATTGCTTAACTTAATAGTGAATTTTTCCCCGAAAATATTTTTAAGGAGTAAACCCGAAGATTTACCCCTTAACTTAACAAGATTTTGAACTAACTAAATGACATTGGGCAAAACGCTCCGCGTTTTACCTGTCCGCAAAATAATACCTGCAAACAACACCAAAGTCCGTGTATCTTTACTCCTGCTGCTCCGCTGCAGCCCTTTCATAGCTTTCCAGAATGATCCTCTGAATATTATCTCTGGCAGCTGCATTGATGGGATGAGCAATGTCACGATATTCACCGTCTGCCGACTTCTTGCTGGGCATGGCGATGAACAACCCTTTCTCTCCTTCTATGACCTTGATATCATGAACTACAAATTCATTTTCCAAAGTAATAGATACGACAGCCTTCATCTTTCCTTCTTTTGTGATCTTTCGCACACGGACATCTGTAATCTGCATTTCTGTTACCTCCTTGGTACTCTCTATGGTCTGTCAGATAATATATCTCTCATTCTTTTCCACCACGATCCTGATACCGTCTTCTCCCACATAGCGGGAGTTTGCATGAATGGTACCCCGGCTCTCCACAATACAGTTCTCGATATAGGTATTGTCGCCGATATAAACGTCATTCAATACAATGGAATTCCTGATCACACAGTTGTTACCTATATAGCTCTTCTTGAAGATCACGGAATTCTCCACAGTACCGTTGATGATGCAGCCGCTGGAGATCAGACTGTTCTTTACCTGCGCACCCGCATTGTATTTGGCAGGTGGAAGATCATCCACCTTGGAGTAAATATCGGGATACTGCCTGAAAAAGTAGTCGCGTACCTGAGGATTCAAAAACTCCATATTGGTCTCATAATAATCCTCCACGGAAGCGATATTTCTCCAGAAGGTCTTCATTTTGTAAGCGTAGATGCGCTTCAGATCTTTGTAACGGATCAGGATATCTCTTACAAAATCGTAGCGGTCCTCTTCGGCACACTTCTCGATCATCTCGATCAGCTGACGACGGCGGATCACATAGATACCGCAGGAAATGGTGCTGGTCTTGGCGTAAAGCGGCTTCTCTTCGAATTCCTTTATCCTTCCGTCCTCATCCAGCTGTACCGTGCCAAAACGTTCAATACCGGTACCCGGCTCCATATCGCGGCAAACCACCGTAATATCTGCCTTTTTCTCAATATGATACTCCAGTACCTTATTGAAATCCATTTTGTACACACCGTCTCCCGATGCGATCACCACATAGGGTTCATGGCTGTTCTTCAAAAAGGAAAGATTCTGTGCAATGGTATCCGCCGTTCCTCTGTACCAGCTGCTGTTGTCCGGCGTCATGGTGGGAGTAAATACATAGAGACCGCCCTGTTTACGCCCAAAATCCCACCATTTCGATGAACTTAAATGTTCGTTGAGACTTCTTGCATTGTACTGAGTAAAAACTGCCACCTTCTGAATATGAGAATTGGACATGTTGCTCAGTGTAAAGTCAATACTGCGGTAACTGCCGGCGATGGGCATGGCACAGATCGCTCTCTTTTGTGACAGTTCTCTCATCCTGCGATTATTACCGCCCGCTAAAATAATTCCGATTGCTCTCACTGCTGTTCACCTGCCTTAATCAATGTTCTGCCGCCTGCAAGATAAGAACCGTCATAATCTGCCGCTTCGGTATAACCTGATATCACCGTATTCCTGCCGACACTCACATTGTCAGGAATACTGCTTCTCTCCCCAACTGTGACGATTCCCTGATTGTAAATATGAGGAGCCGTTTCATTGGGAACCTCCTCCCCGACTCCCAGTTTCACGCCATTGCCGATCGTTACCTTTTCAGCTACTATAGCCTTGTTCAGTTCACATCCTTCACCGATACAGGTTTCGTTCATGATAATGGAATCACGTACCACCGTACCCCTGCCGACGGTGACGCCGCAGCCGATCACGGAGTTGTAGACTTCCCCGTAAATATCGGAGCCCTCTCCTATGATACTGCGCTCCACCCTGCTTGTATCGGAGATATACTGGGGCGGAAGGATCTCGCTCTTGGTGTAGATCTTCCAGAACTGTTCATACAGATTGAATTCCGGCACGATATCGATCAGCTCCATATTGGCCTCCCAATAAGAACTGAGCGTACCCACATCCTTCCAGTAGCCGTTGAATTCGTAAGCGTACAGCGGTGCCCCCTTTTCGTGACAGTAGGGAATCACATGCTTACCGAAGTCAAGCCCCGGCTCGTCTGCCATTGTAAGCAGCGCCTCTTTCAAAGTTTTCCAATTGAAAATATAGATGCCCATACTTGCCAGATTACTTCTGGGATTCGCAGGCTTCTCCTCAAACTCCGTGATCCTGCGCTCCTCGTCTGTGATCATGATACCGAACCGGCTGGCTTCCTCCATAGGGACCGGCATAACTGCAATGGTAACCTCTGCTCCGTTAGCCTTATGGAAATCCAGCATCACCTCATAATCCATCTTGTAGATATGATCTCCGGAAAGGATCAATACATATTCCGGATTGTAGCTCTCCATATAATCAAGATTCTGATATATGGCATTCGCAGTACCGGTATACCACTCACTGTTCTCGCTCTTCTCATAAGGCGGAAGAACAGTCACTCCGCCGATGTTTCGGTCCAGATCCCAGGGGATACCGATGCCGATATGTGTGTTCAGCCTGAGAGGCTGATATTGTGTAAGTACACCCACTGTATCGACCCCCGAATTGATACAGTTGGATAAGGGGAAATCAATAATACGATACTTTCCCCCAAAGGAAACGGCAGGTTTTGCCACCTTAGAGGTAAGTACCCCCAGACGGCTTCCCTGACCGCCTGCCAATAACATGGCAATCATTTCTTTCTTGATCATGTCTTCACCTCGTTCCGACTTTTACATATGATAGTAACATCATTATAACATAACGGACAGGGAAAGTGAATATTAATCACCAAAAAAATGTGTCTTTTTCTAATTTATATATTCATAATATACATATTTTCATCATTTTCTGGGAGATTTTTGTCGATTTATGACAGTCCCTCTTGCCAATATCAATAACTTCATGCGCAGTTTTAACATTTCTCACACTTTTGCCAAAATCCTTACAAATATTTCCGGAAATACACAATTACCATTTGTTTTTTATCTCATGAATGTATATAATGAAAGAGAGGAGTAAGTTCCTCAACTTTATGATAACAACAATGAAAATAAGGACGTGTATTATGTACAGGATAGACTTTCAACACCCTATATCTGTTTACTTCGTGGGCATCGGCGGCATCAGTATGAGCGGTCTTGCGGAGATTTTGAAGAAAGCCGGCTTTCAGGTGTCCGGTTCCGATACTAAGAAAAGCGCCATCACCGGAATGCTGGAGGAACAGGGAATCCGTGTTTTTTACGGCCAGCGGGCCGAGAATATCACGCCGGATATCGACTGCGCAGTTTTTACCAGTGCCATCCATCCGGATAATCCCGAATATCAGGCGGTTATGGCACTTAATATCCCCCACCTGACCAGGGCTGAGCTTCTGGGACAGATGATGACCAACTATCATACCCCCATAGCCATCAGCGGCACGCACGGCAAGACCACTACCACTTCCATGGTAAGTGATATCCTGCTTCACGCGGACACTGATCCCACCCTTTCCATCGGCGGTATCTTAAAATCCATCGGCGGCAATATCCGCGTGGGACAGTCCGGTTATTTCGTGACAGAGGCATGTGAATATACCAACAGCTTTTTAAGCTTCTTCCCCAGAATCGGCATCATCCTTAACATTGAAGAGGATCATATGGACTTTTTCAAGGATCTTGCGGATATCCGGAATTCTTTCCGGAAATTTGCACAGCTTCTGCCCGCAGACGGCTGTCTCATCATTAACGGCGACATTGATCATTGGGAGGAGATCGCGGAAGGCTTACCCTGCCGGATCATCACTTACGGCTTCTCCCAGGACAACGACTATCACCCGGAGAATATCTCCCATGATGACCGGGCGCATTCGGCCTTTTCCCTCCATGCCCCCTGCGGCTCCGTGCGTGAGTTCTCCCTGAAAGTCCCCGGAGATCACAACATAAGCAATGCCATGGCCGCCATTGCCCTTGCGGACTATCTGGGCATCGATCCCGTCATTACAGAGAAAGCGCTTATGGGCTTTGAAGGAACGGATCGGCGCTTTGAATATAAGGGAACAATCGGCGGTGTCACAGTGGTCGATGATTATGCCCATCACCCCACAGAGATCTCTGCAACCCTGCAGGCGGCCCAGAACTACCCCCATAAAACTATTTGGTGCGTGTTCCAGCCCCATACTTACACCAGAACAAAGGCATTTCTTTCAGACTTTGCCAAAGCCCTCTGCGCAGCGGACCGCATCGTGCTGGCAGATATCTACGCCGCAAGAGAGACTGACACACTGGGAGTGAGTTCCAAGGTGCTGCAGGAGGAGATTTTAAAGCTTGGACATCATTGCGTTCATTTCTGTACGTTTGATGAGATAGAAAATTTTCTTTTGAAAAATTGCACAACCGGTGACCTGTTGATAACTATGGGGGCCGGAGATGTTCATAAAATCGGGGAAAACCTGCTTGGAATCTGATTTATCCACATTATCCACAGTTTGAAGACTTTCAATGCGTTTTTCAGGCTGTGGATTTTTTGAAGAAAATTGTGGAAAAGTACCCTTTGCTAATATTTTAAAGAAATGTTGATATACAGGAGCTTTACGGATATGACAGCCATAAGTTGTCCACAATATCCACACTATCCACAAAAGCTTTCCGCCACACTGCTCATTTACATTTCCGTCACTTTGGCTATTTTCTTTTTATGACCGTTGTGCTATACTTCCGCTATGACTCACGAAAGGAAAGTGTTACCATGGCACGCTTGACAATTTACAAAGATACTCATACAGACTGCACCGTTGTGCCCAACTGTTTTATTGACGAATACATAAAGGAAGCCAACGATGCCCAACTGAAAGTTTATCTTTACCTGCTCCGTATGCTGAACGCCAATGAGGCTGTAAGTGTGTCCGATATCGCGGACAAGTTCAACCACACGGAGAAGGATGTTTTGCGTGCATTAAAATATTGGGAAAGCAAGAATCTGCTCTCTCTGGATTACGACGAAAACGGCAGTCTTAACGGCATTCGCCTGTGCGATCTATCCGCCCACGGGAATGTCTCACCCGCCCAACCGGAAACTGCCGGCAAAGAATCCTCACCGGCACTCTCCATTTGCCCTGTGCCCACCTATGAGAAGCCTTCCTATACCGCACAGCACCTCAAGGATTTTAAGGAACGGCAGGATACGGCGCAGCTTCTCTTTATTGCTCAGTCCTATCTCGGCAGACCTCTTACTCCGGCCGAGATGAAGTCCATCCTTTTCATGATGGATGTACTGCATTTCTCGGAGGATCTCATCGATTACCTGATCCAGTACTGTGTAGACCGGGGCAAGAAGGACTTCAAATACATTGAAAAGGTAGCTGTCAACTGGGCCGAGCAGGGTATTACCACACCGGCACAGGCACAGAAGACCGCAACCAAATACGACAAAAATGTATATGCCATTATGAACCAGCTGGGCAAGAGCACCTCCCCCACTGCCAAGGAGCTTGAGTTCATCAACCGCTGGACAGGAGAATGGGGATTTACCAACGATATCATCTTCGAGGCCTGTGAACGCACAGTGCTGGCTACAGACAAGCACCGCTTTGAATATGCCGACAGCATTCTGGGCAAATGGCAAAAAGAAGGCGTACGCCACAGATCCGACATCATCCGCATGGACGAAGTATACCAGGCAAGACGGAAAAGTTCGGCAAAGGCAGTTACTTCCAACAAATTCAATCAATTCACACAGAACAACTACGATTTTGACCAGCTGGAGCGCGAGCTTCTCAGCAACTGACAGCTGACCCTCATCACCCGTCCGGCATCCGGCGCCGAAGGAGGCAAACGTGGCATTAACCAACGAACAGTACGCATCGATCATGCGGGAATACGAACTTATCCAGAACAGGAACCGCCGCATTCTCGAAGAGCGGGAACAAGAAATCCATGAAAACATACCGGGATACCGGGAGCTCGCCGAATCTACCGGAGCTCTCGCCAAAGCCTGCGTCCTGAAGCTGTTAAACGGGGATGAGCAGGCTATTGCCGTTCTTAAAAATAAGCTGGCTGAGGTTTCGGATCAAAAGAAACTGTTGCTGGAGCAGCACGGCTACTCTCCCGATTATCTGGCACCTGTCTTTCACTGTGCCTTGTGCCGGGACACCGGATATCTGCCTTCAGACGGCGAAAATGCCGGCAGGGAAAAATGCCGCTGTCTGCGCCAGAAAGAGATTGCTCTCCTCTATGAGCAGTCCAATATTCAGAAAACAATTGAGAAAGAGAATTTTTCCACCCTTTCTTTTGAATACTATGAGGGAGAAGACCGCAGAAAATTCCAGGAAGCCGTAAGAATCAGCCTGGATTTTGTACAAAACTTCAAACAAGACTACCAAAATCTGTTTTTTTATGGTACAGTAGGTACTGGAAAGAGCTTCCTCTCCGGCTGTATCGCCAGAGAACTGCTGCAGTCAGGGCACTCCGTGATCTACTTCAGCGCTGCCGGACTGTTTGACACGCTGGCCAGATATTCCTTCGACGCAAAGCAGAAGGACGCCCTTTACCGGTTTTGCAAGGATCTGTATAACTGCGACCTGCTGATCATCGACGATCTTGGAACAGAGGTTACCAATTCCTTTGTGACCTCCCAGCTGTTTGGCTGTCTCAATGAACGTTTTCTGCAAAAGAAAGCTACGATCATCTCCACCAACTTAAGCCTGGAGGAGCTGCGGGACAGGTATTCCGACAGAATCTTTTCCCGGATCACCAGCAATTTTACTATCTGTAAGTTATCCGGACCAGACATCCGGATTTACAAAAAACGAATGAATAAATGACAATAAGAAAGTGAGGATTACCCATGCCGGTTCGCGAAGAAAAACGCAACTTAGAAACCATCCCTGTGGGCTCTCTGGGAATTATTTCTCTGGAAAGCTGTCGATCTCTCGGTGAAAGGATCGATCAGTATCTTGTAAAATGGAGGACAGAGCGAGAAAACGAGCACAAGGATTCTCTGGCATTTTCCGGTTATCAGAGACCTTCCTATCTGCTGAGTACAAAGGTTCCCCGATTTGGCTCCGGCGAAGCAAAAGGTGTCATCAACGAGTCTGTCCGCGGTACTGATCTGTACCTGCTGGTAGATGTCTGCAACTACAGTCTGACCTATTCCCTGTGCGGTCACCAGAACCATATGTCCCCCGATGACCACTATCAGGACCTGAAGAGGATCATTGCTGCTGTAGGCGGCAAGGCAAGAAGGATCACTGTGATCATGCCTTTCCTGTATGAGAGCCGTCAGCACAAGAGAACCTCCCGTGAATCCTTAGACTGTGCGCTGGCACTTCAGGAACTTGTACGCATGGGCGTAGACAATATCATCACCTTTGACGCACATGACCCCAGAGTCCAGAACGCCATCCCCCTTCACGGCTTTGAGACCGTTCAGCCTGCATACCAGTTTATCAAAGGACTGCTGCGCAATGTAAAGGGACTTCAGATCGACTCCGATCACATGATGGTGATCAGCCCGGATGAAGGCGGAATGAGCCGTGCCATCTATATTGCCAACGTACTTGGACTGGATATGGGTATGTTCTACAAGCGCCGCGACTATACCCAGGTAGTAAACGGCCGCAATCCCATTGTTGCCCATGAATTCTTAGGTTCCAGTGTGGAAGGTAAGGATATGATCATTATTGACGACATGATTTCCTCCGGTGAGAGTGTTCTGGAAGTAGCTGCCGCACTGAAGGCGCGCAAAGCCAACCGCATTTTTGTATTCTCCACCTTTGGTCTGTTCACCAACGGTCTGGACAAGTTTGACAAGGCATATGAGCAGGGAATCATTGACAAAGTTCTGACCACCAATCTGGTTTACCAGACTCCCGATCTGTTAAACCGCGAATGGTATATCAACTGTGATATGAGTAAGTATATCGCATATATCATCGATACTCTGAACCACGATTCGTCAATCAGCGATCTCTTGAATCCCAATGAGAGAATCCAGAATATCGTTGCACGCTACAAGAACGGCGAGCTGTAATTTTCTTATTGCATAAAAAGCTGTATGCAGCAACCGATCCGGTTGTCGCATACAGCTTTTATATTTCTGCCAATCGCTTTATTGGCTCTGCAAAAGACTTCCAGGTCACAGACGGCACAAACGCGGCTCCCATGTGCTGCTTCAAAAGCTCTCTCATGAGATTGGGATTGTCCAGCCACATTGTTATCTTCGGCACAAATCCAATTCTTCGCATCTCCCGAAAAATATTCCTGCTCAGTGCCCAGTTGTCATTCAAGCTGATAAATTCTTCTTTTTCCAGATCCTTTACCGTGATCTCCTCCGCATCGGCGAGATGGTGATCCCGTGGCACTGCCAACAGAATGGGCTCCTCCAAGCGCACCTTGGTATCTTCGTACATACTCTCCATTTGTCCCATGGTCTGCACCCAGATTTTTCCGTACTCATTTAAACGAATCCGCTTCCCCTCTCTCTCAAAAAGCGGGTACCCCAGTTCCTCCTCCAGACGTTTGATCGTCTTGCTCAGGGAAGGCTGGAATGTATATAACAGTTCAGCTGCCTTGGAAAAATTTTCTTCTCTGGCAGCCACCAGAAAAGTTTGCAATTGATTCCATTCCATCTTTTGGCCCCTCTTTATAACTTTTGAGTTATATGCATGGTACCACAAATATATTTGTAATGCAATAAATAAACTGTTATAATGTAAACTGAAATATCGTTGCATCCGAGATAATCAGGAGGAACTATCATGAAGTTTTATAAAAACATCCTCTATAGCGATATCGGTAATCCCAATCAGGTACTGGATGTGTACTTACCGGAGAACGAAGAATTTGATGTATTTGTTTATTTTCACGGGGGCGGACTGGAAAGCGGCCGGAAAGAGGTACCCTTCCTGAACGGGCTGGTAGAAAAAGGAATTGCCGTAGTGAGTGCAAACTACCGCATGTACCCTTCTTCCGTATTCCCGGAATTTGTCAGAGATGCTGCAGCTGCAGTAGCATGGACCTTCAAGCATATCAATGAGTACGGAAAGTGTAAAAAGATATTCGTGGGCGGAAGCTCTGCCGGAGGTTATCTTTCCATGATGCTCTGCTTTAACAAGGCATACCTGGCGCCCTACCACATAAAGCCCACACAGATTGCCGGTTTTATTCACGATGCCGGCCAACCTACCTCACACTATAATGTCCTTCGGGAAAGAGGAATTGATTCCAGACGGGTCATTGTGGACGAGACTGCTCCCCTTTACTATATCGGGTTGGAACCCGAATATGCTCCGATGTTGTTTATTGTATCAGACAACGATATAGAAAACAGATACGAACAGACCATGCTTGTGCTCTCCACCATGAAGCATTTCCAATACGATATGTCCAAGGTTGAGTTCAAGCTGATGCATGGCTCGCACTGCCAGTATTTAATTACACAGGATCAAGAGGGTAACTATCCCTTTACTGCTTTAGTCTATGACTACATAACCAGCAAGGAGAACAAATCATGACGCAGACCACTCCAACCAAAGAACGCAATAACGGGCTCCTTTACGCACTGATAACAGCAGTCGTTTTTACCACTTTGGAACCCGTAAGCAAATTAATCGCCGAAGATGTAAATCCCTACTCCATCACCTTATGGAGATTTATCATCGGCTCTCTCATGCTTTTGCCCTTTGCTCTGCGAAAGATCAAAAAAGAACAGATCAAGATTGGCGTCAAGGATATCGGTATCCTTACCCTGTTGGGAACGCTTTGCATCTGTTTCAGCATGGTGATGCTGCAGCTGGCTGTGAAAAAAGCAGATACCCCTTCCCTGATTGCTATTATCTTTTCCGCCAATTCCGTGTTCACAATTATATTTGCCATCCTGATCCTGAGAGAAAAGCTCACAAAGCAGAAGCTTCTGGCAATCGTTCTGTGCGTGATCGGCGTTATCATCTGTGCGGATTTCAGTTCCGGCACCAACATGACCTCTGTCCTGCTTGCAATTGTATCGGCTCTCAGCTTCAGCCTTTACACCGTGCTCAGCAGAAAATTCATGAAAAAGATCGGTGGCATCATACAGACCAGTTTTTCCTTCCTGTTGGGAAGCCTGGTACTGCTCATCCTATTGCTCGTCCTGCAGGTTGATATGGTTCCCGTGCTCAACACACGCAACATTTCCGTACTGTGCTACCTGGGTATCATCGTAACCGGCATCGGCTACTGGTCCTACTTCAAGGCCTTGGAAAGGGGCGGCGCAATGACCGCATCCTTTGCCTTCTTTATCAAGCCGATCCTCACCCCCTTTGCCACCTTCTTCATTAACGGCATCGTGCCGGGTGTCAAGGTATTTGCGGCACTGGTATTCATCGTGAGCGGCTCCTTTGTATCTACGTTCAAGAAGAAATAACTCCAAACGGACTGTGTCATTGTAATAAAAAATCAGCTTGTCTTTTGGACGGGCTGATTTTTTACTGATTCTTATTATTGACAATTGTCCGCAACATGCTATACTTAGAGAGCATCTTTTGGTGAGTTCGCAACCTTCCTCACCGAACTGCCATGGCAGGGAAAAAACAAAACTACAGGAGATTTTATAATGAAAATTCACAAGATCATGTATCTCACCCATGCAGCGGTCATCGCTGCTCTTTACGTTGTGCTCACCATGATAGCCAACGCCATGGGCCTCGCAAACCATGCCATTCAGGTCCGTTTTTCCGAAGCACTTACAATTTTACCTGTTTTTACGCCGGCCGCTGTGCCCGGTTTATTTGCAGGCTGCCTGCTGAGCAATCTTTTGACGGGCTGCGCTGTTTTTGATGTGATCTTCGGAAGCCTTGCAACACTTCTTGGCGCTCTGGGAACTTATTTTCTGAGACGCAGCAGCAAATGGCTGGCTCCCATTTCACCTATTATTTCAAATACCCTGATCGTCCCCTTTGTACTTGCTTATGTATACCGGTTTGAAGGATCCGTACCGTACTTTATGGCAACCGTCTGCATCGGAGAACTCATCTCCTGCGGCATCCTGGGAATGTTGCTTTTCAGCATCCTGCATAAGCACGCCCGACAGATCTTCCGCCTGAATCTAAATTCATAGTTCGCAATAAAAGTCCGTGCCTACATACCACCGGCCGGCATATTGTTTGAATAAAGGCCCTTGAAAAACGTTGGCGCTTGGCGAGGTACTTTCGAGCCTGGCGTCCACTACGCTTTTTCAAGGAGCGAGAGCGTGCCGCTATTCAAACAATATGCCGGCCGGTGGTGTATAGGCACGGGCGTTTAACACTGTTTCTTTTTCTCTATTGCGTATCGTACATATAGGTGATGAAGCAGTTGCCGTTTTCTTCAAACCACTTGGCGGAATCCTTCATGCCTTTTTTGCCCAGTTCCCCGGTGGTAGGATTCATGATCACCACGTTATACTCATTAAAACCGGTGATGAGTACGGCTTCTCCGTCCTCCAGGAGTGCAAGCACCGGGATATCCTGATTCACATAGTAAAGAACTGCATCCATGGGAGCTCCTGTAAGTTCCAGCACTGTGCACCCGGGAAGTCCCTCTGAAAGGATTTGGCGGACCGTCTTACCCTCATCCAAAAGGATCTGGGTATTTCTGGTGATTCCTTCCTTCTGCAACATGGTGTCAAGACATACTGCCAGGGGGCTTCTGGTTTCATCTGTTTTCTGGCTTTTGATCGCCATGATCTGATTTCTGGACACCCGGTTACCTCGCGCCCATAGCTTGCTTCCGCTGTCATCGGTCACTACCCCATAGCAGTCATATGCAGCCTTCACTGCGTCTGCAGGATCTGTAAAGATTGCCGCGGCACCGTACATATCATATGCATAATACCTGTTTGCATCAACGGACGTCTGCAGCTGAAGTTCTCTTCCGCCTTCAAATACCACCTCTTTGGTAGTGCGGACCTGAAGATTTTTCTCATTGATCGAGTTCCTCGTCTGTATCTGTACATACTTTTTATAAACATCGATGGCGGTAACAGATAATCTGTTCTTTGCCGTCGCCGGCTCTTCATTAATCATAATATAGTCTGATGAGGTTTTCTCAAACCTGCCGTTCTCCAGTCTGAGCATACGTTCCAAAGTAATCTGTCCTTCATCAACAATACAGTCTGTAATATAAATATTTTCCTGTCCGCTTTTCTTTAACAGTTCACCTTCAGGGTTGCAGATACCAATGTTATACATGGGAAAAAGCATTGTTCCGTTACTGTCACGGGATACGTCTTCCAATCTTGCCACCCCATAAATGATATCTGTCCCCATAAAGCCCAGCAGCTTAATGGCAGTTCCTTCCTCTGCCTCAACCTGTCCTTCCCGACCATTACCCAGATTCCTTATCTGCAGACTGCTTCCCTGATAAGGCGATTCTCCTTCCTGCCAAACTAAAACCTGGTGGTCTTCAGAGGTCATAATGGCATCATCTGTCGTAATATTCACAATCTCATCAAAGCTTCTGTCTGCTGTATTGATCCGGAACACCGTATGATCCAGAAACAGATACAACTCACCCTCCCTGTTCAAGTACAACAGCTGCTCCATCTCACGGGCAAGTACCCCAAAGCTTTTCCCGGAAGAAATGTAGACCACTTCTTCGACAGTGTTTAACTTATTATCATAGTGATAAACAGCGATCCCCAGTTCTCCTTCGTGGCGTCCTCTGTTCATGTAACCGTATACAGCAAAAAACACATTACCGCCCTCATCCACATCCAGGACCTTGATATCATGCTGCCAGTAAAGGCTTCCGGCGTCTGTATTTTTCTTATCATAAAAGCCAAATAACACTGTAATCTTCCCGGTAGTGGCATTGTAGCTGCAAAGCCGGTCTGCCGCCTGAAACAAAACAATATTGCCATCCGGACTCTCCATCAGCGGAAGGTTCTCATCCACGATTCCAAGTATAATTTTATCATTACTGTAAATATCTGTCTTTACATCGGGAATCTGGGTCATAGTCCTCTCAAAATCCAGCAGATACATTCTCTCAGCATTGGTCAGGAAACGCACACGATATGCCTCCTCCACCTTGTAGTAGGCGGTGGTCTTTTCCCGGCTTGTGGAAACATAATAATGAAGAACAAAGCTTGCAGTCTGGGTTCCCAGTTCCGTCATTTGGACAACCGGTTCCGTCTCCTCCGTAACATTCAGGTCTCCCCATGTGATCTGCTGAAAACTGCTGTGAATGTTCACCTTGTGAAAAGTAGTATTATCTCCCGTGGAATCAGACTCCAGATACTGGGGGACGTTGTATTCCCGGGCCGCTTGTCTGTCGTAAAGAATCTCATGGAATTCCTTCACAAAGGATAGCTTTTCCTGTGCATACGTCTTATCACTCCAGATAACCCTGGTGTAATAACGGATCGTACCTTCCTCCTCTGTGTCCAGCAAAAGGATCAGCATATATTCGGTATCCTTTTCAATAAGATCCTTCAGTGCCACCGTACAGCTGATATTTCCGTCCCTGTCAACCTGAGAAATAGTATTGACTCCGGAATTTTCTATCAGACGCTCACCGTTTAAGCTGCGCACTTCAAAGCTCATATTCATGACAGTACAGTTACAGGGATCTACCGTAAAGTCAACTTCCCTTTTTTCAGAAAGTTCAGTAATGGTCTCCCTCTGATATGCAGTATCCATCGAGGTCTTATAGCCATGCAGCTGATTGTATGCAATACCTGCCTGCTCCATTGTGACTACCGGCAAAGTTGCTCCTGCCATTTCCATGGTCAGATTGTCGTTTCCTCGATTCATCACTCTGCTGATCAAAACAAGTGAGATCAGAAAAATCACAATAAAACCCACAATCTTAATGATCGTTCTTTTCATTCACTTCCTCCAGAAGCCCCGCAAGGGTGGGCTTAATTCCCAGATAGTCCAAAAACTGTTTCCCGTCACCGACAGCTACCGGCCGCATTCCTTTTTTCTTCACGGCACGGATCATCAGGTTCTTCGGAGTATGCTCCATATCTATAAATTCCAGTATCTGTGTATCATATCCCTGTTCCCGCAGAAGATTGGCCCTGACTGCGTCTGTGATCAGCGCGGACATGCGCTCCTTGATCAGTCCGTACTGCAGTACCGGCGCCAGCTCCTTACAGCGGATCTGACGGTTCACTTCATGTTGGCAACAGGGAACTGCCATAATCACCCTGGCTCCCCATTTGACCGCCTTCTCCAGAGCATAGTCTGTGGCAGTATCACAGGCATGCAATGTCACTACCATATCCACCTGATCTTCTCCGGTATAGGTGCTGATGTCTCCCTTTTCGAAGTGCAGATTGTCATATCCGCATTCTTCTGCCAGACGGTTACAATGGTCTATCACATCCTCTTTCAGATCAAGACCGGTAACCCGGATATCTCTTGCTTTCAATTCATGGAGATAATAGTACATAGCAAAAGTAAGATAAGATTTACCGCACCCGAAATCAATAATGCGGATAGTCCTTTCATCCGGAAGCTCATCCAACACGTCTTCGATAAACTCCAAATATCGGTTGATCTGACGGAACTTATCATACTTTGCTTTCGTCACTTTACCGTCCGGAGACTGCACACCCAACCCCACCAGGAAGTCCACCGGGCAGCCTTCCTTAAGAATATACTGTCTGGCCCTGTTATGGTCAAGCTTGCTTTCGTCTGGTTTGAGACAGGAAACTGCCCTCCTTTTCTCCTTCAATGTCACTTTGCCCTTCTTACTGACAAGCACGGAAGCATCCCTGTCAAGGGCCGCAAACTGCGCCTGTCCAAACAAAGCATCCTCTCCCACAAGCAGGTCAAAGATTCTATTTTGTATCTGCTCCTTATTGTAATTGTGATGGAAAACCTGGGTTCCGCGGTACAGTGTCTCCTGAAATAACAGTTCCCCTTTCACAAGCACCGGCCGGATCTTTATCTTAACAGCGACCTCTTTCCTGCGGGAATCGCTGAGCACGATCTGCTCCAGGCTCTCATTCAGAATATTCTCAAGCAGTCTCTTTAATTCTTCCATATCCTCTGTTTACTCCAAAAGCCATTTTCCCCTACATGGGGTTCTCTTCTAAATGTAACAAAAAATCAAAGTTATTACAATACAGTTATGCCCATATTGTAATAACTTTCCTCTAAAATTGCTTATTTAAAACCGAAACATTCCTCTTCTTCCGCCGTGCCTTCTTTTATATACCTCGTTATACAGAAGCACCAGGATCAGATCCTGCAGCCACAGCCACTTCTCAGGTGATGTGGGATTCTCCGGTGCAGCGTCCGCTTCCTCTCTCTTCAGAATATTGATAATCCCTCCGGCGAGCCGCTCCAGACTGAATCTGTCCGGATACTCGTCATATATCATACTTCCTTCGTAGTCCATTCTGTCAAGAATCTGCGCAACTCTCCGCTGATATCTTCTGACCTCTGCAGGATACAGCTGCTGCAGGTATTCCATATCCCGGATCACTGTGTCCTCTCTTCTGGTTCCATACGGTCCGGGATATGTCATGTAATAGGGTAGGATTCTACGATCAAAGTCCATATGCATAACCCTTTTTCTCTTAGCATATGCTGCAGAACAGTTCATTGTTCCTCAAATCCCATATCCTGCGGACTTCATTTATTTCAGGCTTTCTATCCTTGCCAGAGCCCTCTTAAGGGAAGCCTCTGCACGCACCACATCGATATCCGGTGTATGAGTCCTCAGTCTGTCCTCTGCACGTTGTTTTGCCGCCTGCGCGCGCTGCTCGTCAATCTCATGGGCCCACTCAACGATCTCTGCCAGGATTGTGATCTGGTCCGGCAGGATCTCCGCAAAGCCGGCATGGAGCGCAGCATGCTTCTCTTCATTTTCCTCGTGGATCTTCAAAACGCCGGGACTGATGATCACTGTCATCGGGATATGACCGGGCAGAACACCAATCTCGCCTTCTGTTGTATTGAACTCTGCCATCTGCGCTTCACCCTGATAAAACACCCTGTCCGGGGCAATAATGCGCAGTGTAAACTTTCTGTCTTCTGCCATGGGGTTCCTCTCTCAATCTGTTAACGTTCAGCCGCGCCCATTCGCAGCGGTCTGCGTTCAGCCGCGCCCATTCGCAAAGCCGCACCTTCGGTGCTTTCCGTTGCTTCGCGACTACCTTTGCTCATAATGGGGCGCTCCCTCAGATAAGATGCTTGCATGAAAATTCGTGCAAGCATCTTATCTGGCTGAACTTTTAGCAATTACATCATCAATGCTGCCGGCATTCAGGAAATAGCTCTCGGGGATATCGTCATGCTTTCCTTCCAGAATCTCCCTGAATCCGCGGATGGTCTCATTGATGGGCACATACTTTCCCTCCAGACCGGTAAACTGTCCTGCCACAAAGAACGGTTGGGACAGGAATCTCTGAACCTTACGGGCACGGGAAACCACAAGCTTGTCTTCCTCTGACAGTTCATCCATTCCGAGGATGGCAATGATATCCTGCAGTTCCTTATAACGCTGAAGGATCTCCTGCACACCGCGGGCAGTTCTGTAGTGTTCCTCACCGACAATTCTGGGATCAAGGATACGGGAAGTAGACTCCAAAGGATCTACCGCCGGATAAATACCCAGCTCTACAATGGAACGGGATAATACGGTAGTAGCATCCAGATGTGCAAAGGTAGTAGCCGGAGCGGGGTCGGTCAGGTCATCCGCAGGCACATAGACTGCCTGTACGGAGGTAATGGAACCGTTTCTGGTAGATGTAATACGTTCCTGCAGCGCACCCATCTCAGTCTGCAGAGTGGGCTGGTAACCAACCGCGGAAGGCATACGTCCCAGCAGCGCTGACACTTCACTTCCCGCTTGTGTGAAACGGAAGATATTATCAATGAAAAGAAGTACATCCTTACCGCCTTTATCACGAAAATATTCCGCCATGGTAAGTCCGGTAAGTCCCACTCTCATTCTGGCTCCGGGGGGCTCATTCATCTGACCGAACACCATAGTGGTCTTATCAATAACACCTGATTCCTGCATTTCATGATACAGGTCATTTCCTTCACGGGTACGCTCTCCTACACCGGTAAATACAGAATATCCTCCGTGCTCTGTGGCAATATTACGGATCAGTTCCTGTATGAGAACCGTTTTTCCTACGCCCGCGCCCCCGAACAGGCCAATCTTACCACCCTTCTGATAAGGGCACAGAAGATCAACCACCTTGATACCGGTCTCCAGAAGCTCGGTATCTGTGGACTGTTCCTCAAATGCAGGTGCCGGTCTGTGGATAGGCTCATACTCTACACCCTCCGGTGCCGGCTTATTGTCAATGGGTTTTCCCAACACATTGAAAATGCGTCCCAATGTATTTTCGCCAACGGGAATGGATATGGGTGCTCCGGTAGCGATCGCATCCATCCCTCTTATCATGCCGTCAGTAGGTCCCATGGCAATACATCTGACCGTATCATCTCCCAGATGCTGTGACACTTCTACAGTCAGGTCACCGCCTTTGGTGGGAATGAGGATCGCCTCATTGATCTGGGGCAGTTTTCCCTCATCAAAACGGATATCAAGCACCGCTCCAATGATCTGGGTGATCTTTCCTTTATTTGTTTCTGCCATTTCCTGTTATCCTTTCTGCTTGCTAGGAGATCGCCTCTGCTCCCGCAATAATCTCTGTCAATTCCTGTGTGATAGAGCCCTGTCGTGCTCTGTTGTATTTCAGCGTCAGATCACTGATCATCTCTTCTGCGTTGCTGGTGGCATTGTCCATCGCCTGCATTCTGGCTCCGTTTTCACTGGCAACAGATTCCTTCAGTGCACCGTAAATCAGGCTTGTGATATACTTGGGGATGATCATGTTCAAAGCTTCTTCGTCAGCCGGCTCAAAATTCATCAAAGTTTCATACTCACTCTTCTCCGTCACGGGTTCCACCGGGAGCAGGCGCAGCAATACCGGCTCATGACTTACAGTATTTTTGAATGCGGTATATGCCAGATAGATTTCACCGATCTCTCCGTCGGCATATTGCTTCAGGAGTCTCTCGCCAAGATGCATCGCATCACTGAAGGCAGGTTCTTCCGCCATTGCAGACAGATCTTCCGCAATTTCATAGCCGTTTCTGGCAAGTGCCTCTCTTCCCTTATTACCCACGGCATAGATCTGAAGATCTTCCTTGCGGAAAGCCTCATGCCTCATGACCAGCTTTACGATATTGGAGTTGTAGCCGCCTGCCAGACCTCTGTTGGAGGTAATCACGATAACAGCCTTCTTCTCAGCATCACCGGGCACAAGATACCGGTGCTCCAAATCGCCCACGCGGGACAGAACCCGGTTCACCGTCTCATACATACACTCAAAATAAGTCTTTGATCTCTCAGCATCTGCCCTTGCGTGCTGCAGCTTTACAGTAGAAACCAGCTTCATGGCCTTCGTGATCTGCTGGGTGCTCTGAATGCTCCCCTTGCGACGCTTTATGTCTCGCATTGATGCCATAATTTGCTCCATTCCATCCCGGCTGATACCGGGCTATTGTTTCTACTTAAATTATTTCCAATTTTCCTTGAATTCCACGATTGCCTTTTGGAGAGTGGCTTCTGTCTCCTCACTCATCACCTTCTCACGGGCAATGCTTTCAGGCACTTCCGGATACTTGGTATCCAGGAACTCAAAAAACTGCTTCTCAAATTCTGTGATCTCATCAACCGCCACATCCAGCAGGTACTTGCGGGTAACCGCATAAATGATGATAACCTGATACTGTACCGGCATAGGACGGTACTGCGGCTGCTTCAATACTTCCTTGATCCGCTCACCCTGAGCAAGCTTTTCCTTTGTGTCCGCATCCAGTTCGGAGCCGAACTGGGAAAATGCTGCCAGCTCACGGTACTGTGCCAGTTCCACACGGATGGGCGCGGCAATCTTCTTCATAGCCTTGATCTGGGCGGCACCGCCTACGCGGGATACAGACAAGCCCGCATTGACTGCAGGGCGGAAACCGGCGTTGAACATCTCAGTCTCCAGATAAATCTGGCCGTCAGTGATAGAGATCACGTTGGTAGGGATGTAAGCAGATACGTCACCTGCCTGGGTCTCAATAATGGGAAGTGCTGTCAGAGATCCTCCGCCGTATTCCTCATTCATTCTCGCGGCACGCTCCAGCAATCTGGAGTGAAGATAGAATACGTCACCGGGATAAGCCTCTCGTCCGGGCGGACGGCGAAGAAGCAGAGAGAGTGTACGGTAGGCAGCAGCGTGCTTACTCAGATCATCGTATACTACCAGTACGTCCTCACCGTTTTCCATCCACTCCTCACCGATGGCACAGCCGGAGTAAGGAGCAATATACTGCAAAGGAGCCAGATCACTTGCCGTGGAAACCACAACGGTAGTGTAATTCATAGCACCGTATTCTTCCAAAGTCTTCACAATATTCGCCACGGTAGAAGCTTTCTGGCCAATGGCAACATAGATACATTTTACGTTCTGCCCCTTCTGATTGATAATGGTATCAATGGCAATGGCAGTTTTACCGGTCTGACGGTCTCCGATGATCAGCTCACGCTGGCCCCGTCCGATAGGAACCATAGAGTCGATAGCCTTAATACCCGTCTGCAAAGGAGTATCAACACTCTTTCGGGTGATGACACCGCTTGCCACTCTTTCAATCTGGCGATATTTGTCCGTCTGTACCGGCCCCTTGCCGTCCACAGGCTGACCCAGTGCATTCACAACCCTGCCGAGCAACGCATCGCCAACGGGAACCTCAACCACTCGTCCTGTAGTCTTAACCAGATCCCCTTCATTGATGTTCTTCTGGCTTCCCAAAAGAACTGCACCCACGTTATCCTCTTCCAGGTTCAGCACCATGCCGTATACGCCGCCGGGGAACTCCAAAAGTTCACCCTGCATGGCATTTTCCAGTCCGTGTATACGGGCGATACCGTCAGCCACCTGGATAACCGTACCCACATCAGAGACATCCAGCTGCGCTGCATATCTCTTGATCTGGTCCCTGATCACGGAACTTATTTCTTCTGGTCTCAAATTCATGATTCTGTAGCCTTTCTCCCAGCCCGGTATCAGCCAAGCTGGATCTGTAATAATTGTCTGGTCAAATCATCTAATTTACTGCGGATACTGCTATCCACCACTCTGTCACCGATTCTGATGATCATGCCTCCGATGATCCCCGGATCCGTCTTGTAATGCATCTCCATGGACCGATACTTCGTGGTCTCAAGAAGCCTCCGGCACACCTGTTCCTTCTGCTGTCCGGAAAGCTCCACAGCAGTGGTCACATGGGCGATACCGATCTTCTGCGCTTCTTTGACCTTATCAATAAAGTATTGCAGGATCCCTTTAAGATCACTGTACCTTTCCTTCTGTACTATGACCTTCAGAAAACCTGTCATTTCCGGGCTCACTCTGCCCTCGAACACCTGCTCCAGCACAGTGAGTTTTTCCTGCTTGGGGATACCCGGATGCAGCATCATCCTGTCAAAATCCGGATTGTCTTTTAAAATATTGCGGATCCCTTCCGCCTCTTCCAGAAAAAGGGAGCCCTTGTCTTCTTCCACAGCAACGGAAAATAAAGCTTCTCCGTACGTCTTGGATACTAGCTTAGCCATGTATTTTCACCCATCTCTTTCAGAGTTTCATTGATCAGCTGATCCTGAACCTCGGCATCAATGGAAGCCGCCACAACCTTACCTGCCATCACAGATGCCACGCCGATGATCTCTTTCTTCACTTCATCAGCCAGCTTCTGCTTCTCCAAAGCTGCTTCCGTGCGGGCTCTGTCCATGATTCGGGCCGCTTCCTCCCTGGCCTCGGCAATGATCCTGTTCTCATTATCCAACGCTCTGCGGCGCGCATCACTCAGGATGCTCTCCGCTTCTTTTTCCACATCCTTAAGCCGGCTTTCATAATCCGCCTTCAGAAGCATGGCCTCTTCCATGTTCGTCCTGGCTTCGGAAAGCTCTCCCTGTATCTTCTGCTTACGGTCGTTCAGCATCTTGCGCGCCGGATTGAACAGAAAGTAGCTCATGACCAAAAGCAGGATGAAGACCGCGATTAGCGTCAGTACGGAATCTGCCACTAACTGAAAGTCCAGGCCAAACATTCTGTCGAAGGTCTCGCCTCCGGTTAATAGTATCATTTCCCGTCTCCTTTCCGGCTTCTTACCATAACAGGGGTTTTACGAATAATAACAGGATAGCGATCAGAAGACCGTACAGACCTGTGGTCTCCGCTACTGCCTGACCGAGAAGCATGGTAGAAGTAATGGCAGACTTTGCGCCGGGGTTACGTCCTACTGCTGCAGCTGCATGACCTGCTGCAATACCCTGTCCTACACCGGGTCCGATACCTGCGATAAGTGCAAGGCCTGCACCGATTGCGGAACATCCTAAAATAAAGTTTTCATTGAAATCCATTGTCATTTCCTCCTGATTTTATAATTTAAATATTGGTTAACGGTTACTGCGTATCTCCTATGGCATTGGATATATAGGTCATGGTCAGCATGCAGAACACATACGTCTGGATCGCTCCGGAGAACAGATCAAAGTATACATGCAGTGCCGCCGGCCATATGGTTGCAATCCATCCCAACAATCCGTACACCAGGGTCATCATGATGGTTCCCGACAAAATATTCGCAAACAGACGAAGGGACAGCGAAATGGGAACCGCGATCTCGCTGATCACATTGATGGGCAGCCAGACAGGCAGCCAGGGCGGCAGCGGAGAGCACATGTCCTTCCAGATATCTTTCGGTTTCTGATATCGGAACTGATTATAGTGGATCAGTATAAATGTCAGCACAGCCAGGGGCAACGTCACACCGTAATCTGCGGTGGGAGGCCTTAATCCCAACAATCCGGAGATGTTGCTGAAAAGAATGAAAATAAATACGGTACCGATGTAATTATAATATTTCTTTCCGCTCTTCCCCATGGTAGTGTCTACCATACCGTCCAGCTTCTCCACGATCAGCTCTATCACATTCTGAAAACCGTGCGGAACTTCAGTGGCTTTCTTCATGACCATCCCCGCCGCAACGGAAAACCCGATCAGAAGGAGCATTACGATCAGCAGACATACATGTGTGGTTGTTATCCATACTTCATGGCCAAAGAAACTGTACTTGAACACGCCGTGCACCATAACATCTATGTCAGAAGACGCGGATAACAAAATCCCATGTTCCATACTCTCACCTCCCTTACAAATTTTCTTCCGGTAGTCCATCCTCATGAGGTTCCTCCTCATCAGGATCTATCGGCTCCGGTTCCGGATCCGTCTCCCCAAAATATCGATTGCATAATCTATGAGTAACCGGCTGTATGAGAGCCGTTACTTTCAAGCTCATATATCCCCCAAATGTGACCAACGGGTTTAGTACCCCGGTCACAATTATCATTATCATAATCACGACGATACATACATATCGGATGTAATAACCCCTTACGATCAGCTTTGCTGCTGCCTCTCCCTGGTCCAGAGAACGGTCCAGTGTCCGATACATGTGAAATGCGGACAGCATCGCCAGAAACACTCCCGCCCAAAGACTCAAGGTATAAATAAGCAGGTTTGAAAGAAACGAAAGACCTGCCAAAAAGCCCAGACCACCTAATATCTGAAAGATTACACCGAAAAACAGCATCCCTATGTGCATTTCCAAAAGCGTCCGGTTCTTTTTTCGCAGTACTTCCGAAAAACTCATAGTCAATCCCGCTCTTCCTCTCTCAGTCCCTCACAGTCCCGGTGTTTTCCCGAACTGTCATTTCCCGCATTCTGCTCACCGTAGATCCTCTTTGCCATGCGATATATATTCTGTCCGCCGGCAAGGGCTCCTAAAACAAATAATATAATGGTAAAATATCCCACTTCCAGTTTGCGATCCAGCCAGATCCCCAGCACTGTCATCATAGCGATGGGAACGATCATATTAATCCCGAACTGCATGATCATCGTCAGGGACTGATATACACTTCTGTCATAAGGCTTGTCTTTCTTCACCTGAAAGTTCCTCCCTGCAACCGGATCTCAAATTAACTGTGCGTCATCAATCACGTTAAATTATACCCAAAAAACCCTGAATTGTCTAGGGACGTGTATCATTCCCATATAAATTTTCTCTAAACAATTTATGAAACTTATAATATAACCGATTCAAAAGCAAAGGAGGAACCGGCAAGCACCAATCCCTCCGTCAAACAACATAATTCTAATAAAAAATATGACCGCCTATGGAGATTCCCGTCAATCCCGGGATAGGTGTTCTGAAGAAGATGCAGTTTCCTACATTGGTGATACCGCTCATAGCCTCGTCCGCTGCGCGGTAGCAACTGGCCGTAGCCTTATCCTGAGCCAGTGCCAGCTCAAGCCTTCCGCTGGCCACCGGTGAAAACTGCCGATTCTGGTAAATAACGCCCACTATGGTATTGGGAAATTGGTGGCTGAGCACACGGTTCATTACCACCGCTCCAACTGCCACCTGCCCCTCGTAGGGTTCTCCCCCTGCCTCACAGTAAATCAGGTTTGCAAGAAGCTTCCTGTCTCCCTCTGCAAAGGTCACCTCTGAGATATCACGCCACTTTCCGTTTGCTGCAGCCTGTGAAATCGCAATTTCCTCTGCCAGTTTCTTACGGAGAGCTTTCAGGTCCGCTTCCTTCTTCTTGATCTCAGCCTCGTACGCCCGCGCTTCCTCTTCTGCCTGAGCGATCTCGTCTGCATATTGGGAAATAGATTTGGATGTATTGTTAATCAATTCAGATACCCTGCTCTTCTGTTCTTCTGCCAGTCTCTTCAGGTCATCCAGCTCTGCCATTTCCTCCTGAAGTCTTGCCTCCTCCGTTTCAATGAACTGTCGGTTTTCCTCATAGGAATCCAGCATCATCCTGTCATACGACGCAATGCGTTCAAAATAATCGGCCGCATTTAAAAATGCTCCGATGTTGGCAGAAGCAAAGATTGCCTCCAGATACGACTTCTCACCACTCTGATACATATACCGTATCCTGGTCTTCATACTGGAGTACTGCCGGACCTCCGTCTGTCTGGCTTCATCAAGGGCCGCCTGGGTATCGGAGATTTCCTGCTCCTTCTTCAGTATCTGCTGTTCAAGGTCCGCAAGGTTCTCGCTAATCTGAGTAAGCTCACTGTTCAAGGCGGACAACCGCCCTTTCAGAGTGTTCTGCTCGCCCTTTAGTCCGTCCAGTTCATCCTGTTTGTCGCCAAGCTGTCCCTCCAGAACATCCTTTTCCTGTTCGGTCTTGTCAATCTTCTGCTGGGTGGTAGTGGCAAACGAATGAATAGGAAAAGAACCTGCTGTCAAAGACACCAGAAGCAACAATGCGATCTTTTTTCCTACTGCTAAACTCATACTTCTCACGCTGCTTTCCGTCACACCTCTCCCATCAGGGTCTCGTGTCAGACCCGATCTAAACCTCCAGCAGAATATTCCTGCCGGTACGGCTGTACTTCACATATCTGACACCCGCTGCATCAAACATCCTTTTGGATGCTATGTTGCCGGGGGTACCGTTATATTTATCGCTCTTGTAAACCACCGTCCTGATTCCTGCCTGAATGATAGCCTTGGCACATTCATTGCAGGGAAAAAGTGACACATAGAGCTTTGTCCCCTCCAAAGAGCCGCCTCTGTAATTCAGGATGGCATTGAGCTCGCTGTGGGTCACAAAGGGATATTTGGTAGCAAGCATGTCCCCTTCTCTCTCCCAGGGGAACTCATCATCTGAGCAGCCTCTGGGAAAACCGTTGTATCCCATGGAAAGGATCTTATTATCATCGCTGACAATACATGCACCCACCTGCGTGTTGGGGTCCTTGGAGCGCATGCCGGCCAGTGCCGCAACACCCATAAAATACTCATCCCAACTGATATAATCTTCTCTTTTACCGCCCATAACCAGCTCCTATTTGGTTCCGAAGATACGGTCTCCTGCATCGCCCAGTCCGGGTACGATATAGCCATGATCATTCAGCTTCTCGTCCAGCGCGCCGATATACATATCCACATCGGGATGGCACTCCTGCATCTTAGCCACGCCTTCGGGGGCAGCAATGATACACATAAAGTGAATATTCTTACAGCCCTTATCCTTTAACATCTGGATGGCTGCCACGGAGGAACCGCCGGTAGCAAGCATAGGGTCTACCACGAACACCTCACGCTCCGCGCAGTCTGCAGGAAGCTTGCAGTAATACTCCACCGGATTCAGTGTCTCAGGGTCACGGTACAGACCGATATGTCCGACTTTAGCAGCCGGTATCAGCTGCAACACACCGTCAACCATTCCCAGACCTGCCCTCAGAATAGGCACGATAGCCATCTTCTTGCCGCGCAGTTCCTTTGCCATGGTCTTGCAGATGGGAGTCTCGATCTCCACGTCATCCAGCTTCAGGTCTCTGGTGGCTTCATAGCAGATCAGCATGGCAATTTCGCCGATGGCCTGCCTGAAGTCTTTCGTGCCGGTCTCTTTTTTCCTGATCAATCCGATCTTGTGCTGGATCAGGGCATGATCCATTACTACTGCTTTCGCCATTTCTTTGTCCTCCTTTGTTTCATGCAGGGTTCTCCGGTTCCTCTGCCGTATGCGTTATGCTTCGATCAAATCAACTCTTCTCTGATGTCTCTCTTCCCCCGAAAAATCCGTGTGAAGAAAGGTATCTGCAATGGCAAACGCCAGATTTTCACCTACAATACCGGCTCCCATTGCCAGTACATTTGCGTCATTGTGCAGCCTGGTCATCTTGGCTGACAATACGTCGCTGCAAAGCGCACAGCGAATGCCGGGCACTTTATTGGCGCATATACTGATACCGATACCGGTGGTACAGATCACGATTCCTTTCTCGCATTCTCCGGAAGCAACAGCCTTTGCCACAGCCTTGCCATATACCGGATAATCTACTGAATCCTTGCTATTGCAGCCCATGTCCTTACATGCGATTCCCTGACCTTCCAGATACTTCTTTACTTTCTCTTTTAAATCAAATCCTCCGTGATCGCATCCGATCGCTATCATTTCCTCTTCCTCCTTTGAATTCTTTTGGATTACTGCCCTGAATTATATTGTAACATATTTTTAAATTTGGTACAAGTTCAGGAAAGATCCACCACCTTATGCCCTGCCGCTTTCAGCAGACGGTTCATGATGGCTTGTCCAAATCCCTGCACCTCAAAAGCCTCCGAATAGATCCTTGTAACCTTTTCATCATCAAATTCCCGCAGGATCGTATACAAATGTCTTCCGATACTCTGCTCGTCTCCACGGCTTCCAACACTTTTCACCACTTGTGCACGATACCGGTCAAGCATCTCCTGCGTACCGATGACGCCCGTCTTCTCCCCCGCAAGGGCGGCCTTACCTGCCTCTCTGTTAATATATTCCACCACCTTGTCCCGGGGACCTGTCACGATTGTCAGGTCTCCTTTCGGTGCATAATGACGGTATTTCATGCCGGGGGCCTTGGGTGCCTGTCCGCTGTCTGCCCTCAGCACGGTCACATCTGTCTCCACCCGGCCAAGCACTTGTGCAAGCATCTCCTGTGTGACAAACCCCGGTCGCAGGATCTGCGGCGGCGACACCGTCAGATCGATGATGGTAGACTCCAGACCGATCCCCACTTCTCCGCCGTCAATGATCATATCAATCCTTCCCGACATATCCTCTTCCACATACTTCGCCAGCGTGGGACTGGGTTTGCCGGAAAGATTGGCGCTGGGGGCGGCCACATAGCCTCCTGCATATGCGATCAGCTTCTGCGCCACCTTGTGGGAAGGCATCCTGACTGCCACCGTATCGAGGCCGCCGGTAGTCTCATAAGGTACCCTGGAAGACTTGGGCAGGATCATCGTCAGCGGACCCGGCCAAAACGCCTGCGCGATCTTTTCTGCCTCAAGGGGTACTTCCGAAACGATAGGGTAGATATCCTCCCAACAACTGATATGCACAATCAGCGGGTTGTCAGAGGGCCTCCCTTTCGCCGCATAAATTTTGCAGGCAGAATCTCTGTCCAGCGCATTTCCTCCCAGACCGTACACAGTCTCAGTGGGGAAAGCCACCAGTCCGCCCTGCCTGAGGATCTCGCCTGCCTCCCTGAGCAGCTCCTCCTGTATATTTTCTTCCGATACGGTAATTATCTTTGTCTTCATCTAATATATGTCTCTTTCAAGGTTTGCTTTGTTCCATTATCTTCCATTCAGTATATCACAGTTCCCTGTCAAAAGCATCAACTTTCTTTTCCATTCAGGTATTGCAGCACCCCAAGATGGATGGACCAGGCCATCTTCTCCTGATACAGCGGATCACACAGCTTATCCGCCTCTTCCCGGTTGGACAGGAAGCCGCACTCTACAATAACAATGGGCGTTGCCGTCTTTTTCAAAAGATAATAACTGTCATTTGCTTTAGTCTGCCTTTTATTCCCGGGATCTACATCCTCCTTCAGTCTCGTCTGAAGAATTTCTGCCAGCGCTTTGCCCTCCGTGCTGGTATCATAGTAGAACACCTGAGCACCGTGCACATACTCTTCCGGATAACTGTTCTGATGAATACTGACAGTCACGTGAGGCGCTGTATCTTCGATAATGCCGACCCTTTTCTTCATATCCTGTACTTTCTTATTGGAGGCATTTTCATCATACAACCCTTCATCGCCGTCTCTGGTAAGGATCACCTGTACATCATTGGCCTCCAGAAACTGCTTAACCATAAGGGCAATACTCAGATTGACATCCTTCTCCAGAGCACCGTTGATCCCCACTTTGCCGGGATCGCTTCCACCGTGTCCGGCATCTATGACTACACAGAACTTTTGGTCTTTCACCTGCACTTTGCCGGATGCGGCATATTGGGCCGCCTCCTTGGACAGGGCCAACATCGATACTACCAGCAGACCGCCCATTATCACAGACAGCAGCTTATCTTGAAATTTACTCATATTTATGTGTTTCGGGAAATTCTCCCGCTCCTTTGAAGGGACTTTTTATAATATATGAGCAACTCTCGGCAAAAATTATCGCCGCAGTTCTATTGATTGATGTACCCTCTGATCAGATTCCACACGCTCTCGGTGCCATAGCCTAATCTCCATACCGCCACACCGGCAAGATCCTGTGCCGACATGACGTTAAGCTTGGCTGCAATGGACTCCTCATCCTCCAGCCACAGCTGATAAGTAACCGATCCGCTGGTCCACTCGGCATAATTCTGACAGGATTCCTCATCCCACTGGGGCGTAATGTTCATCCTTCTCAAAAAATCTGCTGTATTATTTAAAGTGAGATAACTGTCTGTGACTTTCATACCCTCCTTTTTCCACAGAATCGTATAGAAAGGCAGGGCATTCATCAGCTTATCGGCAGGCACCTCCTCCAATGCCTTTGTGATACCATTGCTCACATAGCCGATGCTTGCCACACTTCCGGGGTTACCGCTCCCGTGCCAGTGCTCGTCATACCCCATAATGATCACGTAATCTGCCACCTTACCCTGAATATCCAGACGGTAATAATCCCTGAAGTCATAAGGGACATAATTATCTATAGAAAAAATCAGTCCTGCCTTACGGCATTCCACGGAAAGTTCCCGTATAAACTGCACATAATGAGGTCCTGCCTCCTCCGTGATCTTCTCAAAATCAAGATTCACGCCGTCCAGCGAAAGTTCCTGCGCCGCGTTGACAATATTGCCCACAAGGCGCTGCCTGGAAGATGTCTTCGACAGCACTGCCGTCACACTGACTTCCGAATCTGTCTCGTTATTGTAATTAAAATCATCCCATACTCCCCAGACCGCAAGACCCAGCCCATGGGCGCGATCCACGTAATCCTTCTGGGCAAAACTCCTGAAATTCCCCTCTTCATCATTCAGGCTGAACCAGGTGGGTGCTATCACGTTCATACCGTCCGCTCCTGCTGCCATGGTCTCAAGGGTACTGTTGCCGCCGGCTCCTCCCACAGAATGCCAGCCCAGGCCTACCCTGCCCGCCATAGCAACAGAGGTGTACTCCGGCTCCACATAATCAGTCACCGGCTCCTCCGAAACTGTGTTAGTCTGATCCTTCGATGCGAGGGTGAGAAGCTTGTTTTCCACATACCCGATGATGGAATCTGCGGTCTTGACCTTGCACCATGTTTCCATTTTCTCAAGGATCTCTACCTCATCCCCTGCTTTCAGATCACAGAGAACGGGACTCTTGATGCCGCCCTTTAAGCGCACCTGAGTATCCTTTTTCACCGTATCGGTCTCTCTCTCCCCCCACTGGGTATAAACCTGAACATGGCGGTCAAAAACCTCCACGGAATAATTGGTAAATCTCTTCACAAAATCTGCTGCCAGATAAACCGTATCCTTCTCCTCAAAGGCTGCCTGATAGGAAAGTTCCTGCACCCGTGCTTCACTGAGCACAGAATCCTTCACACTCATGGATGTGCCTCCCAGGGGAA
Organism: Acetatifactor sp.; assembly: GCA_045659805.1. Taxonomy (GTDB): domain Bacteria; phylum Bacillota; class Clostridia; order Lachnospirales; family Lachnospiraceae; genus Acetatifactor. The sequence goes on along the minus strand of JAZRCR010000041.1, from coordinate 12,094 downwards.
CACTGATGATCTCCACAGCCGTTGTATAGATCAGCAGACCCTCTGTACGGTCCGCATAAAATCCTTCATTAAAATAGCGCTGCACAGTATCCAGATCAAAGTAGCACATCCCGCCGCGGAGCAAAGCCTTATCCTCCACCATGTCATCCTGCAGCACAATAGCAAGCGCTTCGCCGCTCACTCCGAAGTACTCGTCCAGATCTGCTCTCTCCTTGGAATAAGAATATTTTTCCATTAACATGCTTCCCACGGTTCCCGCTCCGATCAAAAGGATCAAAAGCACTGCAATCAATACGGGGATCAACTTCTTCATCATCTTTACTGCCCTTTTCTCTTGTCATTCTCAGGCCATGCACTGCACGCCGTCACACTCGGTATATCTCGGCAGACATCCGCAGAAGTCTGCCGGTAAAACGGATCGTTCTAATTATAACAGACTCTGAGGATATCGTCATTACCAAATTTTATAATTTCCGTATCTTTCTTCAGAGAGGCACCCTGCAGATATTTACCGGTTCAGGCTTCAGACCAAAAGTATCTGTGAATATATCAAATCCAAGCCTTCCAAACTGATAACAACAAACCCTTTTCAGAGATAACGATCACAGAGATGCCGCGGCTGCGCAAAATAAAAATACTTTACCATATGTTTAAAATAGAATTATAACAGTAAGAATAAAATAAGTGTGGAATAAAGTATGGACACAAGCACGTACGCTTGTAAGACATCCTTATATCTCCATGTCAGAAAGACACAAAATGACATATACTATATCAGGAGAATCCTAAGGATCAGACGGAACCATCCGTTCCTGTGATATACCGGTCCGTAAAACGGGACCCGATCACTAACCTCCCTCCGGCGCCGTTTACCGGAAGCATCTCTGCTTGCATTATAGCGCAGGAATTTTTCTTTTGCAAGCCGCAAAATATTAAAAATCTTTAAAGTTTACAAGTCCTCTTGACTTAAAACCTCCGAAAGTATAATATACTTTTATCCAATAACAAAGCATATTAATTGCATACCACTCGGCAGCCGCAAGGGGCTGCAGAAAGGAAAGGCTGCTTATGAAGATAGAAAAAGTAAATGATAATCAGATACGCTGCACGCTGACAAGAGAAGATCTGGCCAGCCGGCAGCTGAAGATCAGTGAGCTTGCTTACGGTACCGAAAAGGCCAAGACTCTGTTTCGGGATATGATGCAACAGGCCAACTATGAATTCGGTTTTGAAGCCGAGGACATCCCGCTGATGATAGAAGCCATTCCTCTCAACGGGGAATGCATTGTTCTCATTATCACAAAAGTGGAAGACCCCGAGGAATTGGACACACGTTTTTCCCGCTTCACTCCGGCCGACGATGACACAGAAGAGGAATATGCCACCGATGACAACGGGCAGCAGGAATCCTCCGAAGAGGTGCTGGATCTGTTCCGCAGGCTGCAGGACAGTCACAAGGCCGCTCCCGGGAGCAGCAGGAAGCACATAAAAGAAGATGCGGCAGCTGCCCACACACCGGCCGGACATATCTTCCGTATGGATTCCATACAGGCAGTATTGTGTGCCGCCCGGATCACCGGCATCCGCTATGCGGGCGAAAGCTCGCTTTACAAAGAGGAGCACACCGGCAAATATCTGCTGGTACTTTCCCCTGATACCATGGCACCTGCAGATTTCGGCAAAATCTGCAATACCCTGTCTGAGTACGGACAACTGTGCAAACAATCCACCGCAGGCCGGACTTACCTGGAGGAGCACTGCACCGCACTGATCCGCAAAAATGCCCTGCAGTCACTGGCAGTCTGACAGCGGAGACATTTTTCCGAATAACAATCGAACACAAAACAGCCCCGGACAGGAAGCGTCCGGGGCGTTTTTATCATCTCTTATACTGCTTCGATAGCTGCCATCAAGGCATCAATATCGATACCGTGGACCATTGCTGCTTCTTCCAGTGTCTCTGCCTGTGCGGAAGGACATCCGAGACAATGCATGCCTGCCTCTAACAGAACAGGTGCAACTGCAGGGTTCACTCTCAAGATTTCACCGATCGTCATGTCTTTGGTAACATTACTCATGAGGTATTCTCCTTTCTTTTCCTCTTGACGCATCATATCATGCCTTTTCAGTATAATACTTTTCCCCTGATATGGCAAGATATTCTCCTGTATTTTACATTTTTTGCGTGTACTTAAAAACATACATTATATGCCCTTCTGTACTTAAAAAAGTACACTACTCGCCTTGACTACGAAAGTGGTTTTTCATATAATAATGGCAGGAACTTAAAGTAACTTATATTTTTTCAATATTACAAATTTTACAGGAGGCTATTTCAAAATGAGACCAGTTGAAACAGATTTTGTACGCGGCAAATGGGACAAAGAAGTGAACGTACGCGACTTTATCCAGAAGAACTATCATCCTTATGACGGTGACGAGTCCTTCCTTGCCGACGCTACACAGAACACCAAGGATTTATGGGCACAGGTACTTGAGCTGCAGAAGCAGGAGAGAGAAGCAGGCGGCGTTCTTGACATGGACACCAAGGTTGTTTCCACCATTACCTCTCACGGCCCCGGCTACCTTGACAAGAGCAAAGAGACCATCGTAGGTTTCCAGACTGACAAGCCTTTCAAGCGTTCCTTACAGCCTTACGGCGGTATCCGTATGGCAGAGAAGGCCTGCTCCGACAACGGATACGAAGTTGATCCCGAGATCAGCGAGTTCTTCTCCACTCACAGAAAGACCCACAATGCAGGTTGTTTCGATGCTTACAACGCTGAGATGAGAGCATGCCGTTCTTCCCATATTATCACCGGTCTTCCCGATGCTTACGGCCGCGGACGTATCATTGGTGACTACAGACGTGTGGCTCTGTACGGTATTGACAGACTGATCGAAGACAAGCTGGCTCAGAAGGATTCCACCGGCCGCGTGATGACCGACGAAGTGATCCGTCTGCGCGAAGAGATCTCCGAGCAGATCGTTGCCCTGAAAATGATGAAAGAAATGGCTGCTTCTTACGGCTGTGATATTTCCAGACCCGCTGAGAACGTACAGGAAGCTATCCAGGCAGTATACTTCGGATATCTGTGCGCAGTTAAGGAGCAGAACGGTGCAGCTATGTCCCTTGGACGTACTTCCACTTTCCTTGATATTTATGCTGAGAGAGACCTTGCCAACGGTACCTTCACCGAGGAGCAGATCCAGGAGTTCGTTGACCACTTCATCATGAAGCTGCGTCTGATCAAATTTGCACGTACCCCGGAGTACAATCAGATCTTCGCAGGTGACCCCGTATGGGTAACCGAGTCCCTTGCAGGTGTGGGCGTTGACGGCCGTCCTCTGGTTACCAAGATGAGCTTCCGTTATCTGCACACCCTGACCAACCTGGGCGCTTCACCCGAACCCAACCTGACAGTTCTGTGGTCTCCCAGACTTCCTGAGAACTGGAAGAGATACTGCGCTAAGATGTCCATCCTGACCTCTTCCATCCAGTATGAGAACGACGATCTGATGAGACATGACCACGGTGATGACTACGGTATCGCTTGCTGCGTATCTTCCATGGTTATCGGTAAGGAAATGCAGTTCTTCGGTGCTCGCGCTAACCTGGCTAAGTGTCTGCTGTACGCTCTGAACGGCGGTGTTGACGAAGTAACCAAGAAGCAGGTAGGTCCTAAGTACCGTCCCGTAGAAGGCGATGTTCTTGACTTTGACGACGTAATGGATAAGTTTGTTGACATGATCGAGTGGCAGGCTGACGTTTACGTTAACACCCTGAACATCATCCACTACATGCACGACAAGTACTGCTACGAGAGAGCAGAGATGGCTCTTCATGACAGAGATGTTAAGCGTTACTTCGCTACAGGTGTTGCAGGACTTTCAATCGTTGCTGACTCTTTATCAGCTATCAAGTACGCTAAGGTTGAAGTTGTTCGTGATGAAGACGGCGTTATCGTTGACTTCAAGACCACCGGCGACTTCCCTAAATACGGTAACGATGATGACCGCGTTGACTCTATCGCACAGGATATCGTTCACAAGTTCATGACCGCTATCAGAAGACATCACACCTACAGAAACGGTGTTCCTACCACTTCCATCCTGACCATTACCTCTAACGTTACCTACGGTAAGGCTACCGGTAATACTCCCGACGGACGTAAGAAGGGACAGCCTTTCGCACCCGGTGCTAACCCGATGCACGGACGCGACACCCACGGTGCTATCGCATCCCTGTCTTCCGTATCCAAGCTGCCGTTTGGCGATGCACAGGATGGTATCTCCAATACCTTCACCATCATCCCCGGTGCTCTTGGTAAAGAAGATCAGATCTTCGCCGGCGACATTGAATTAGATCTGAACAACTAATCTGCAAACGCAGACAGATGACTTTTACTATCCCGGAAGGAGGCAATACACATGGATGAAAAGATGACGATTGACGATCTTGTAAAGCTGCTGGACAACGGCATGGCAAACGGCGTAGGACACATGAATGTAAACTGCGAAGAGACCGGAAAGCAATCTAAACGAGTTCAGACAATGGGCTGCACGGACTGTTCCAGAACACCGTTGGCCTGCAGTGTACCCACACTTCACGAAGGATTAGACGATTATAAGTAAACAGTAAAACAGGAGGAATCATATCATGGCAGTTAATGCAGCACAGGTTGACAACCTTGTAAACTTATTAGACGGCTATACTGTAAAAGGTGGTCATCACCTTAACGTAAACGTTTTGAACAGAGAAATGTTGTTAGATGCTCAGAAGCATCCCGAGAACTACCCTCAGCTGACCATCCGCGTATCCGGATATGCTGTAAACTTTATCAAGTTAACACCGGAACAGCAGGCTGACGTTATTTCCCGTACTTTCCACGAGTCTATCTAAGATAAAACAGTTCAGCTGATCAACACCCGGGAAGCATATCTTCCCGGGTGTTTTTAACAAAGAGTCCTCTTGCGACTCTCGCGCCGAGCGCGGTCGCGAAAGCGACATTTACCTTGTACGCGCGAGTGCGCATCCTCACGGAGTGTTTTCATACAATAAGAAATCCGAAGGAATTTCTTATTGTACAAGAAAGGAGTATTTATGCAGGGACGAATCCACTCTCTTGAAAGCTTTGGTACCGTAGACGGTCCCGGCACACGGTTTGTTGTATTTGTGCAGGGTTGCCCCATGAGATGTGCCTATTGTCACAATCCGGACACCTGGGAAATGAATACGGGAACACTAATGGAACCGGCATATATTATTGAACAGTACGAAAGAAATATCAGTTTCTATAAAGGCGGCGGTATTACCGTAACCGGGGGCGAACCTTTGATGCAGCCGGATTTTCTTATTGAGCTCTTTACCCTGGCCAAAGAGAAAAATATCCACACCTGTATAGACAGCTCCGGAATCGCCTTCAACCCCCAAAGCGCAGTGCTGATGGCCAAGCTCGACCGGCTGATGGAGCTTACCGATCTTGTGATGCTTGACATCAAGCATATCGACCCCCTGAAACACAAAGAACTCACCGCACAGCCCAATGAGCGTATCCTGCAATTTGCCGCCTACCTGAATGCCAAAGAGGTCCCTATGTGGATCCGCCATGTAGTGGTACCCGGCATCACCGACGATGACAAATATTTATACGACCTTGGATATTTTATCGGTCAGTTCAGTAATCTGAAGGCTTTGGATGTGCTCCCCTATCACACCATGGGAGAAGCAAAATATGAGAAGCTCGGTATCCCCTATAAATTAAAGGGTGTCCCCGCCATGGACAAAAATATACTGGTCGAGAAAAAAAAGGTTATTCTGGACGGCATCAGAAAAAGACGCGCTGAACAGAAAGATTCTTAAAAAATTCATCTTAGCCCCTTGTATTCAGCTTGCATTTATATTACAATATAAGAAACAATTGATAAATCTGTATCAATTTTAAAATCAAGGAGGATTAATATTATGGCATTCGTAATCAATGATACCTGTGTAGCATGTGGTGCTTGTGAGGCACAGTGTCCCGTTGGCGCTATCAGCATGGGCGACGGCAAGTTCGAGATCGACGCCGACAAGTGCATCGACTGCGGTTCTTGCGCAGGTCAGTGCCCTGTAGGTGCTATCGAGCAGGCATAATCTTACTAAGATCTTCTTAGAAACCATTTTAGAGGCTGCAGGAAATTAACTTTTCCGCAGCCTCTTTTTGGGGGCCATCTCAATTCGGCATTTTATTTTTAAGAAAAATCTTCTTGAGATATCACTTTGCGTTTTTTTACGATGCCTCTTGCAAAACCAACCAAGATAAACGCAATGCAAAAGAGGATATGTTTTTCCAAACAGAATCGGTACAGATAATCGAGAAAAATGGTATACCCCGGAATGCTGTGCAAAACAATATTTCTATTTCCCAAGCCAGATATTGCAATTATACAATATTGTATAATAAAGATATTTATTATGGTGATGATTGGGCGATTCAGTTTTTCCTTTATTAAATTTCTACATAACAGTGTTGTTGCAAATCTCCCGCTCCACCAACCCGAAAAAAATGCTACGGCCGGGTCCAAAAACAAATTCAATATCAAGTAAGGGTAAATAACAAAATATCTGGATGAATACCATGAGGAAATGGAATGTAAAATATCTAATATTATAATAGAAATAAGGATAATTAGTGCACCACCCCAAGTTCGTGGTGAGATAGATTTATTTGGCCACAAACTTTCGCCATAAAACAGATATTGTACATCAACCTCAAGTACAGATGCTATTCTTTTTATCATCTCCACATCGGGCTTGGATCTGCCTTTTTCATAATTGGATATGGTTTGCCGTGTTACGTGAAGCTTATCGGCAAGTTCCTCTTGCGTCCACTGCTTATTTTCTCTTATTGTACGAATATACTGCCCAATATTATCTGACATTGATGTTTCTCCCCCTTTCTTTGAAAATATAGTAGCATATTGGCAAAAAGAAGTCACGCAAAGATTCTTTGCATGCCTCTTTTCACCATTTCCTTGTTCAGATATTTTGTTATCCCCGCAATGACATCTTAATTATATATAAGATAACTACAAATTTTCTATAGATATTGGTGCTACTCATACAGCAATATATAATCCAATCGGTAGCTGAGCAGTCTGACAGAGACATCATTCGGAACCTGTTTTTTTGTTTTTGGGCACAAAAACGGAGCTGATGCTCATAGATTATTCATCTATTTCGCAATATCACCTTTTTCTTCAGTTAGTATTCCCCCTAAAAATAGCAAAATGCTTCTTTCCTTTTTCCTGCTTTTCCGGCTTCTTTCCGGAATTTGAAGTTTTTTCCTCCTTTATCCGCCCTTCCGGTTGCTCTTTCTCTCTTTTCACTTTCTTTCTGAGCAAAGCATCCAGCTTTTGATAGTGAGCCTCTTCCCGCTCTTCCCGAAGCCTGTCCCGTTCTTCCTCTTTTTCTTCCTGCGCCCTGAACTGATAATCCAGTTCCTTCACAACACTCTCCTTTATCTCACGGCACAGTTCCTTATTGTTCTCCTGCAGCGTTTCCCGGATCATTTGCTGCAACAGCCATTGCAGCCTTCTGGCCTTGTCCTCGCGGCTTTCTGCCTCCGGCAGTTTTACACCGATTTCTTTTACCATCACTCCTTTTTCACTTTCCGGCTCCAGGCTACTGTTTTCCTGACCCATCACATCGAGTTTTCCGTCCTTCAGAATCATTTTGATCGCTTTCAACTGCAATCCCCCCTCTTTCATACTCTTGATCTGTTTAAACAGTTCTACATCACCCTCTGTATAATATCTGTGTCCCATTTCATTGCGGCGTATGGGCAAATGCAATTCCTCTTCCCAATAGCGCAGCACATGGCTTTCAACACAGACCTCTTTGGCAGCATCCGAAATCATTAAATAGCGTTCCATTCTTTTCCCCTTTCTGACGCTTGTATCCTGATTATATATAAAACAAAAAAGAACACGCCTATCAGGCTGTTCTCTTTTGTACTGTCTTATTTCTGAAGGTTGGCAAACTTGGTGTACATCGGAAGCCATGCAAGCTCGACAGTACCGATCGGACCGTTTCTCTGCTTGGCTATGATAATCTCTGCCACGTCCTTTTTTTCTGTATCGTGATTGTAGTAATCGTCTCTGTAAATAAACATTACCACGTCCGCATCCTGCTCAATCGCACCTGATTCACGCAAGTCAGACAACATAGGTCTGTGATCCGGTCTCTGCTCTACAGCACGGCTCAGCTGGGAAAGTGCCAGCACCGGCACATTCAGTTCTCTTGCCAAGGCCTTCAGCGATCTTGAAATGTCCGAAATCTCCTGCTGCCTGGAATCCGACCTTCCGCTGCCCGTCATCAGCTGCAGATAGTCGATGATGACCATTGACAAATCATGCTCCAGCTTATATTTACGGCACTTGCTCCTGAGCTCCGAGATGCTGATACCTGGAGTATCATCGATGATCAAATTGGAACGCCCGATAACTCCGGCACTCTCGATCAGCTTTTCCCACTCCTGGTCGTTCAGCTGTCCTGTCCTGAGGTGCTGGGCATCCACTCTTGATTCCAGCGAAAACATTCGGTTTACCAGCTGTTCCTTGCTCATTTCCAGGCTGAAAATGGCCACAGACTTATTCTGCTTAAAAGCCACATGCTGTGCAATATTCAGCACAAACGCCGTTTTGCCCATGGAAGGTCTCGCCGCGATCAGGACAAGGTCCGAGGGTTGCATACCGGCAGTCCGGTAATCCAGATCGATAAATCCCGTGGGAATGCCCGTAACGGCACCTTTATTGCGCGATGCTGCCTCGATCCTGTCCATGGCATTCATGACTACCTGGCGGATAGGCACAAAGTCTCCCGTGTTACGCTTCTGCACAAGCTGAAAAATCCGTTTCTCCGTATCTTCCAGAATGTATTCCAGATTTTCCTTGCCTGCATAACAGGTGTTTGCAATCTCCTCATTTAGCCTGATCAGCTTACGGAGGGTAGATTTCTCTGCCACAATATTGGCATAATATTTGATATTGGCTGATGTAGGCACGGCCCTGATCAGCTCTCCTGCAAACTCCAGACTGCTGACCTCAGGGGGAACATCTTTTTCCCTCAGACGATTCTGGAGAGTCACAAGATCTACGGGGCTTCCCTGATCATTGAGCTCAACCATACTCTCAAACAGAACACCGTATTGTTTGTTATAAAAATCATCTCCGCTTATTATCTCAGATGCAACCACAATAGCCTCACGGTCCATAAGCATTGAACCTATGACAGACTGCTCCGCCTCCAGACTGTGGGGCAGTACTCTCTTCAAAACTGCTTCATCCATCAACTGTGTACCTGTCTTACCTTTCTGCAAAACATCGCCTCAAATCCGTCAGGCTTCCGTTACCTTCACGGTGAGTTTTGCCGTCACCTTGGGATGCAGCTTGACAGCCACTTCATAAGCCCCGAAACTCTTCAGGCTGTCTGCCAGGACGATCTTTTTCTTGTCGATCTCAATATTGTGCTGCTCCTTATATGCTGCGGCAATTTCTTTGGAGGATACGGAACCGAAGGTCCTTCCGCCCTCTCCCGCCTTGATCTTAACTTCCACCTGCTTCTCGGAAAGCAGCTTTGCAAGCGCCTGCGCTTCATCCAGCAGCTGCTGTGCTTTCTTTTCCTCACCGGCCTTCTGCAGCTTCAGATCATTGAGATTCTTTGCATTAGCTTCCACACCGATCTTTTTAGGCAGGATATAATTCCTTGCATAGCCCTCACTGGCTTCTATAATATCGCCTTTTTTCCCTAATTTCTTCTCGTCCTGTAATAAAATGATCTTCATATGATTCCCTTTCGTTGTTATATTTCACCATTCTCCAGCATATAGTCAATAGTGCGTTTTAATACGCCGATAGCTTCTGCCAGGCTTGTCCCTTCCATCTGACATGCCGCAATATTCATATGACCGCCGCCACCCATACGCTCCATAATAATCTGTACATTTACTTCATCGATGGACCGTGCGCTCACAAAAATCTTACCCTGAAAATCCGTGAGCACAAAGCTGGCCTTGATTCCTTTGATATTCAAAAGCTCATTGGCAGCCTGGGCACCGATCACGGTAGGACTGGGCAGATCATCTGCCGTACATACTGATATGGCAAAGCACTGCCTGTAAATTTCTGCCTGACTGACAGCATCCGCTCTGGCCTTGTACTCCTGTGCATCCTCGCGGAACAATTTGCGCACGCGGGCGACATCCGCTCCGTTGCGGCGCAGAAAAGCTGCCGCTTCAAAGGTTCTGACACCAGTCTTACTCGCAAAATTGTTGGTATCTATCATAATACCGGAGTACATACAATCCGCTTCTTCTGTTCGCATCTTAATATTGTCGTATGTATATTGCAGAATCTCCGACACCATTTCACAGGTAGAGGAAGCATATGGCTCCACATAGGACAGCGTTGCATTTTCTATGGTCTCTGTCCCCTGCCTGTGATGATCCAGCACCACAATGGATTTACAGTAGCGCAACAGATCCGGGCATTCCGTAATGGACGGTTTGTTCACATCCACCACTACCAGAACGGTATTACTGCCTGCCGCCTCTATCGCCTGCTGACTGTTAAGGATCATGTCAGCATCATACTCCGGATTATTACGGAACAGATCCACCATAGGCTGAACAGAAGTCGTCACCTCGTTAAGCACGATATTGGCTTTACGCCCAAGAGCCTGTGCAATCCTATAGATACCCACAGCCGCACCGAAACTGTCCACATCGGGTATCCGATGCCCCATGACGATCACACGATCCTTGGAGGTGATGATCTCACGCAGTGCATGTGCCTTTACGCGCGCTTTTACACGGGTATTTTTCTCTACCTGCTGACTCTTTCCACCATAATACGTCACGGCATCCGGTGTCTTAAGCACAGCCTGGTCTCCTCCACGGCCCAACGCAAGATCAATGGCATTGCGGGCAAATTCATAGTTCTGCGCATAACTCAAGCCGTCCAGGCCGATCCCGATACTGATAGTGACCGCCATCTCATTGCCGATATTAACCGTTTTAACCTCTTCCAACAGATCAAATCTGCTCTCCTGCAGTTGTGCAAGCGCCTTCTTGCGCAGAATAATCAGATACTTGTCCTTTTCAAGCTTCTTACAGATACCGTCCTGCGCCGATATGTACTTATTGACCTTTCGGTCTATCAACGCGATCAAAAGGGATCTGCGGACCTCCTCTACGCTGCTCAGCGCCTCTTCATAGTTGTCCAGATAGATCATGCCTACCGAAAGACTCTGATCATCCACTTCCTGCAGCGCAATGTGCAGAGCAGTCTCATCAAACAGATACACCGCAATGAGAAATCCATTGTAGTCGGTGGCATCTATCATGTTGCTGTTCCCGGCCATTTCCTGAAGCGGGATCTTCTTAAATTTTGCAACATATTCATTGCCTTCGTAGGTAAGCTCGTACTGTGCTTCATCCAGTCCGGAATCATCAGGAAGCCTGTCTCTGGTGATGGTAGGGAAAAGGCTGGTGATAGACTTGTTGTAGCCTCTCGGCTGGTGGATCACATGCTCAAATGCATGGTTTGTCCAGACCACCTTTCCGGTATCATCCAACAGTGCATAGGGCAGATCCAATTCTCTTAAAAGCTTGCGCTGAATCTGTCCGTATTCCGTGGCAAAGCTTACCAGCTCATTCATGATAACGGGTTTATTGTAAAAATACAGAGACAGTGTGATCGCAAAATAAAAGATCAGGAAACATGTCAGAACGATTCCCGCACGATAATCTATCAAATACAGCGCAGCGTTTACAAAGCTCAGAATCACTCCGAGATAGATGCCTGACTTTATAAACGTCTTAATTCTTCCTTTTAACTTAATTCGTTTCTTCATAAGATATGCCTCTTTGGAGATGGTGGATACTTACGGTTCAAGAGGGCAGAGCCCTGAGAGCCCTTGACTCTGACGGGCAGAGCCCTGAGAGCCCTTGACTCTGACGGGCAGAGCCCTGAGAGCCCTTGACTCTGACGGGCAGAGCCCTGAGAGCCCTTGACTCTGACGGGCAGAGCCCTGAGAGCCCTTGACTCTGAC
>JAZRCR010000040.1:0-2454 GCA_045659805.1 Acetatifactor sp. | reverse complement strand
CGTCTGAGCGGTCGTCGTGAACAGCTCGGTATAGTTTTCAAAATACCATACCGTGGGGAAGAAAAGAACGGGGTTGGCCTTGTAAACCTCACGCGGGTTTTTGAAGGAGCCCAGCAGCGTCCAGATGACAGGGAAAAGGGTGATAAAGCACCGGAACTGAATAAGTATCCGGAGCTTCACTACCGGGAGGCTCTGCGTATTAACGCCAATCTCTCCCGGCCGGAATTTTTCAACCTGCGGATCTCCGGTGTTCGTATCGGTGATGTTTCCTTTATCGGCATTCCCGGTGAGCCCTTCTCCACCATCGGAATGGACATTGTGGCACAAAGCTGTGCACCTATGACAGTGGTCACTGCCTGTACCAACGGCCACGAAGGCTACTACCCCGACTGCAAGGCCTATACAGAGCCCGGCTACTGCTACGAAAAAGCAACCTCACCCTTTGCCGCCAACTGCGCCGACATCCTCATCTCCGGTGCACTGGACGTATTGACAGAATTGAACCAATAATTTTAAGGAGCCGTGAAAAACGGCTCCTTTTTCTCTGTGAGGATTTTGCAGGTTTTTCCGTCTAATAGGTGAAAGGGCAAGAAAGGAGGGATGCTTATGGATCGATTGACAGAGAATTACTACCGCTTTTTGCGTGGGGACGATACCGGACTGGAAGAAATCATTCGGACTTGCAAGGATGGACTGATCCTGTATCTGAATGCTTACCTTCAGGATCCGTCTCTGTCTGAAGAAGTGACGGAAGAAGTCTTTGTAAAACTGTTTGTGAAGCGGCCTAAGTTTTCGGGCAATTCCTCGCTGCGAACCTGGCTGTATGCCATTGCCAGAAATCTGGCTGCGGATCATCTCAGAAAACATAAAAATATGACTGTGTCTCTTGACGATTGTGAGGAACCGGGAAATGATATACTGAGCCTGGAAGATGCTTACATCCAAAGAGAAGAGTCCAAAGTTCTTCACAAAGCGATAAGGAAGTTAAAACTGGAATACATGCAGGTGCTGTGGCTGTATTATTTTGAAGGCTTTACGCTGAAAGAAATCGCCAGAATTCTGAAAAAATCTGTCCATAACACCGAAACCCTTGTTTATCGTGCGAGGCTTGCCCTGAAGAAGAAACTTTCTGAGGAGGGATTTACCTATGAAGACTTATGAAGAAATGACGCGATCCGTATTGGAAAAAGGGGAAAAGTGCCGTGCGAGAAGAAAGAAAAAATGGATGTACGGGGCATCCCTTGCGGCAATGCTGTGCCTGATCCTGTCCGCAGGTTTTTTGTACGGTGGTAAGAATGAGACATTACCGACAGAACAGACCATTGATTTGAAACAAGGTGTCTCCCGTTTACAGGTCTTTTATGCCGGGAATGCAGAGCAGAAGGAAATGGTGGAGGATGTTGAAGCACCGTTGGATTTTTTGATTCGTGTGCGGGACATTCGGAAAGTACGCAATGCGGAACGACGGGCGGAAATTATGGAGGAGGAGAAGCAGATCAATCAAAAAGCAGTTGCATCTGCTACCGGTCCACAGGGAGAAAAGGGCTCCACTTGCTGGGGTTCAGAAAATTCGATTGTTTCCCTGGTACAAAACGAGTTTCTTTATATTGCAGTATCGGACTTTGCGCAAGTGCTGGATATGTCTGTAGAAACAACAGAAGCAGGTTGTGCGACAGTGGTTCCGTATCCCTATGAAAAGATCGGACCTGACGGCTCTGTGAGAGAAATCGACACAGGTATCCATATCAACTGGAGCCTGTCTGATACAACCATCAACCGGATCGATGAAAACCCGGATATGAGGCTCTCTGCAATCTGCGACACTGTAACAGTTACCGTTGATTTCAAGGATGGCACTTCAGAAACAGTCGTGATCGACCTTACAGTAGACGATGCCGGACAAATACATGTTACCCATAAAGACACAACGATAAGCTGATAAAAAGTACTCCAGTCGGAATTTCGACTGGAGTATCTTTGTGGGATGGTTACCATAGGGTTGCTTTTTCAGGGGTGTAGTTTTCCGGCAGGTCGAAGGGGTAAAGACCGGCGGGGAGGTTTTCCCATTGGAAGAGTTTTAAGTTGGATGCACCTGCACCGGGGGTATCTGCCACATAAATAAGGTCGCTGATGGCACTGTATGGCACACGGAAAGAGGTGTTGGCTTTTACTACCACCAGGTCATAATGCAGCGGCTCCATGCCGAAATTTCGGAAGATCATGGGACTTCCGGAGGAACTACCCTGACAGCATAGGAGAATGTCGATATTTCCAAAGCTGACAACGGCGCTGTTACCCAGATACTTTACATTGTTCTTATCCGGCCGGAAATATCCGTCATGAAGGGATCGGACAGTGCCCTCTGCGCAGAAAGGTCCGGGCATTCCTTTTGTGAAACCGGCTCCGATCCGAAAAACACCGGTGCCTCCCACACCCAGGTCAAAGGCCTGCTGG
>JAZRCR010000039.1:0-6822 GCA_045659805.1 Acetatifactor sp. | reverse complement strand
CGGTGAAACCTCTTGTTTAGCCATTTTGATCGGTGCAAGTATCCTGATCCTGTTTGGTGTCATTGATCTTCGGATCCCGGGAAGTTATCTTGTGTCTTTTGTTGTATTCGTGGGTCTGTTCGGCGGTCACGGCTTTGATCTGACCTATCTGAGCGCGCAGCTTGCCGGTGGCGGATTGATGCTTGGTGCATTTTTCATGGCTACTGATTACGTGACAAGGCCAATTACCGCGAAAGGACAGTATCTGTACGGTGTGATTCTTGGAATCATGACCGGTATCTTCCGTATCTTTGGTGCCTCTGCGGAAGGCGTCTCTTACGCGATCATTTTCGGAAACCTTCTGGTGCCTCTGATCGAGAAGATCACCTGGCCCACAGCATTCGGAAAAGGAGGTGCGCTTAGTGGGAAATAAATCCGATATCCGCAATATGCTTAAGGATGCAGGGATTCTCTTTTTGATCACTCTGATAGCCGGTCTGGTGCTTGGTTTTATCTATGAACTGACGAAGGATCCTATTAAAAGACAACAGGAACTGGCCATACAAAAGGCTTGCAAGGCAGTGTTTGAGCAGGCACACAGTTTTTCTCAGCTTGATTATTTGCCCGGAGAAGAACTGGCAAACGAGCTTTCTGCGCAGGGTGTAACCGTCGGCAAAGCATATGTGGCGCTTGATGAGGCCCGCAACATTCTGGGGTATGTGGTGGAATCTACTTCCTCCAAGGGTTACGGTGGCAATATCACGCTGTACGTGGGCGTAACTTCAGACGGAATGTTGAACGATATTTCCATCCTGGAGATCAAGGAGACGCCGGGACTTGGCATGAACGCCGGCAAGGTGCTGAAGCCTCAGTTCCACAATAAATATGCAGAGGAATTTACATATACCAAGAACGGTAGTCAGTCTGACAGCGAGATCGATGCCATCAGCGGCGCTACCGTGACTACCGGAGCCGTAGTCAATGCTGTAAACGGCGGCCTGAAGGCGGTATTAAGAGAGCTTTCTGTCATGGACGTCGCATCGATGATCCTGAATTCTGACGGGGAAGGAGGACACAGCAATGAATAAAGCGTTTGAGAGGCTTTATAACGGTCTGATCAAAGAAAATCCTACTTTTGTATTGATGCTTGGCATGTGTCCGACCCTCGCGGTGACCACATCTGCTGTAAACGGTCTGGGAATGGGACTGACCACTGCGGCAGTACTTGCAATGAGCAATCTGATCATTTCACAGCTTCGAAAGATCATTCCCGTGAAGGTGAGGATCCCTGCATTTATCGTGATCATTGCCTCCTTTGTTACAGTTTTGGAGTTGCTTTTAAAGGCTTATCTGCCGGAACTGAATACAGCGCTTGGTGTGTATATCCCTTTGATCGTGGTAAACTGCATCATTCTGGGCCGCGCGGAAAGCTATGCCTATTCCAATCCGCCTCTGCCGTCCCTGTTTGATGGAATCGGTATGGGTCTCGGCTTTACCTTTGCACTTACCTGTATCGGCGCAGTGAGAGAGATCCTGGGAACGGGAGAGGTGTTCGGACATCGCATCATGCCCGATTCTTTCACACCGATCGGTATTTTTGTGCTGGCTCCCGGGGCGTTCTTCGTGTTGGCGGCACTGACATCGGTTCAGAATTATCTGAAGATCAAGGGCGCAAAGAAAGGCAAAGATGTCAGTAAGATCCAGTCCGGTTGCAGCGAGGATTGCATGAACTGCGGCGTCAAGGGATGCAGTCACAGAATGATGGAAACGGAGGAGAAATAGTATGACAACGGTAAAAGAACTTCTCATCATATTGATCAGCTCCTCTCTGGTGAGCAATGTAGTGCTCAGTCAGTTCCTGGGGCTCTGTCCTTTCTTAGGTGTGTCCAAAAAGACGAACACAGCGGCAGGTATGGGCGGTGCGGTTATCTTTGTGATCACCCTTGCAAGTGCTGTGTCCGGTGTGATCTATAAATATGTGTTGCAGAGATTCCATGTGGAATATCTGCAGACTATCGTGTTTATTCTTGTGATCGCAGCGTTGGTACAGTTTGTGGAAATGTTTTTGAAAAAGGTAATGCCGGCCCTGTATCAGGCGCTTGGTGTTTATCTGCCGCTGATTACTACCAACTGTGCCGTGCTCGGAGTGGCTTTGACAAACGTTCAAAAAGAATATGGTATTCTGGCCGGCATTGTAAACGGTTTTGCCACGGCAGTGGGCTTTACCATAGCCATTATCATTCTGGCAGGCTTGCGTGAGAAGATGGAACACAATGATTTTCCGGAGTACTTTAAGGGGATGCCGTCCGTTCTTTTGACGGCCGGGCTTATGGCCATCGCCTTCTGCGGATTTTCCGGTCTATTGTAAAGGGGGCGCGGTATGGTAAACGGAATCATTGCGGCAGCACTGGTAGTAGGTCTTGTTGGAATTTTCATGGGACTGTTCCTGGGTGTGGCCGGCATTCGGTTTAAGGTGGAGACAGACGAGAGAGAGGAAGCAGTGCTTGCAGCACTCCCCGGTAATAACTGTGGAGGCTGCGGTTATCCGGGTTGTTCCGGTCTTGCATCAGCTATTGTCAAAGGGGAAGCACCGGTAGGTGCATGTCCCGTGGGCGGAGAATCTGTTGCGCAGGAGATTGCAGCCATCATGGGCGTGCAAGCACAGAAGAGTGACAGAATGGTAGCCTTTGTGCATTGTCAAGGTGACTGTGAGAAGACTCGTGTTGACTACGATTACTTTGGTATCGAGGACTGCAGGATGATGAGTTTTGTACCCGGAGGCGGTCCCAAGTCCTGCAACAGCGGTTGCCTTGGATACGGTACCTGTGCAAAGGTCTGTCCTTTTGACGCGATCCGAGTGGTGAACGGTGTTGCTGTTGTTGACAAGGAAAAGTGTAAGGCCTGCGGCAAATGTATTGAAGTTTGTCCCAAGCATCTGATCTCACTGATTCCCTACAGTGCGAAGCGGGTGGTTGCCTGCAGTTCCGCGGATAAGGGACCTGTTACAATGAAGGCCTGCCAGGTGGGCTGTATCGGCTGCGGCATCTGCGTGAGAAATTGTCCTTCCGAGGCGGTAAAGGTCGAGAATTTCCACGCGGTCATTGACCATGAGAAGTGCACAGGCTGCGGCATCTGTCAGGAAAAGTGTCCGAAAAAGTCAATTGTTGTAAATGAATAGAAAAAGAGCTTTTGGTACAAGTGTCATAACACATAGCCATGCGGTATAGAATAATTAAGAGTCATACTGCAGAAAGGATTGTTGTGAATATGTATCAGAAGGCTATCGGTGGGCTTCTGTCAGCAAATCTGTTACTGCTGGCAGGAGCTTTTTGCGTAAAAGAAATTGAGTTTTCCAGATTGGCGGTTCAACCGGCCCTACAGCAGCAG
Source organism: Acetatifactor sp. (assembly GCA_045659805.1). Taxonomy (GTDB): domain Bacteria; phylum Bacillota; class Clostridia; order Lachnospirales; family Lachnospiraceae; genus Acetatifactor. The sequence continues at coordinate 3,456 of JAZRCR010000039.1, read as the reverse complement.
GTGGAGAGCTGTGATGAACGGCAGGATATGAGGAAGACCATAGGATTGGTTTACCGTTCGGCATCTGAGGAGCGAGTGGTTGACTTTGCAATGATGGAGCAGCTGCAGCCGGAATCTGCGGTAGTGGTATATGAAAGTGAGTCAGAGGTTGTATGTGGACTATGCCGGGAGGAGTATGATCTATTGCTCCGTATTGTTGAAGCGGAGGCGGGAGGAGAGGATGAGGAAGGGAAGCTGCTGGTAGCCAATGTGGTGCTGAATCGTGTGGAAAGCAGTGAGTTTCCGGATTCTGTTTCTGAAGTGATTTTACAGTCTTCAAAAGGAGTTACACAGTTTTCACCGGTATCTTCCGGCAGGATATGGCGGGTAAAGGTGAGTGAGGAGACCGTACGGGCAGTGGACAGGGCTCTTTCCGGTGAGGATATTTCCAGTGGTGCGCTCTATTTTGCCGCCAGAAAAATTGCAGACAGTGATAATATGAAATGGTTTGATGAGAACCTGACGTTTTTGTTCAAGCATGGAGGACATGAATTTTACATTTGATATAAATAAACTGTTTCTGCTGACCATACATGTAATAATCATACATTATTATGTAATAATTTGAAATGACAGATAATAATTGAGTATTAGCATAAAAAGGTTGACAAAATTCAAGAATTGTGTTAACATAATAATGTAAAATTAAAAAGGTAAAAACTTCAGGTATCAAGGGGAATAAAGTGTATGAAGAAGAGAATCATCATTATTATTGTATTGACATTGGTTGCACTTTTTTTAGCTGGGTATTTCCTGTTGATTAAGGATGCCGCATCAGAGTTGTCTCTAGAACAGCTGAAGAGTGAGGAACAATATCAGTACGGAAAATTAATATGGGGTATGTCCCGACGAGAGACAGAAAATGTATTAGGTTATAAGTTGACTGAAGATGAATCTAGACAGACTTCTGCTTCTGATAAGAGCTATTACTTGGCCCCCAACACGGTGACTTTAAATAAGTATAAGGCGACAGTTTCCTTTGAATATTATAAGAACGAACTGAATACTGTAAAGCTTCAATTCCGTGTTGGTGAAGACGGTGCGGAATGGTTTGAAGATACAGTAAAACAGTTGACCGCGCTTTACGGAGAAAAAAGTGATTCTGTCGATAACACTGCCGATGTTTTTGATAAAGCAGTCAGAATCATGGGATATAAGTGGGATACAGAGGAGACCACCCTGCAGATCCTGATGATTTCCGGAGAGGCAACTCCCACTGTAGTGCTAGGTGTTGGAGTCAGATAACTTTTTGTTAAGGAGTGTATGCCTATGAAAAAGAAAAGTATTATCATCGTTTCCGTGCTAGTATCGTTGGTGATTGCACTTTTTCTGTCAAAGTACATATTCAGGGAAGAGGATGTGGTGGAAACACCGGTTCTTACCATGGCTCAGTTGAAGACTGACGGAGAATATCGGTATTGCGGGACCCCTTGGCTGATCTCTCAGAAAGAACTGAATGATTATATTCCGTATAAGATAGTAAGGGATCAGGAAAAGGTTTCTTCTACCACGGGAAGAGTTTTTTACAGATCGAAATATCCGGTTTCCTTAGACGGTTACAGCACAAAAGCCTGCTTTGAATTTTTGTCGGATCATCTGAATACGGTGCAGTTTCATTTTCATCTTGGAGATGATTATGAGCTGTGGTACGAAAAGAGAGTGGAAGAGCTTAAGACACTGTATGGCGAAGAGACGGACACTCTGGACAATGCATCAGAGGAGTGTGTCTTTAAGGGGTACAAGTGGGAAACAGAGAACACCACCCTGCAGATCATACTGGTGACTGGAGACAGTATAAAGCCCACAGTGATGATTGGAGTAGGAGACCGATAGCGACTGATACATAAGGAGAGTGTGAAATATGAGTAAGAAAAAAACAATAATATCCGGTGTACTGATCCTTTCCATGTTGCTGATGCTTGTGCTCCCGGTATGTGCAAATGATGACAGCATGGAAGATTTTCTGGAATGGTATGCTCCGTATAAAGAGGAAGGCGATAGACGCCGTGAAGAAATTATGAATTCTCCGGAATCGTTCAAGTACATTGGTGTATATGAAGAGAATCTTCCTCTTGGAGGAAATCCTCCGCAGGGTTGCAGGTGTTATGATTGTGGCTGGATGGCAGTTACTGTGTGCGAGAAGGAAGTGGAACTTATGAGTGAAGGGTATCACAAACCCGGACTGTTTTCTAAAGCGGATTGCTATGTATATGAATATGTGACCAAGGGCGAAGAAGTCTGTGCCGGCTGTCATATGATTCACTTTATTTTTGACGAGTATGAGCACACAGAGATTCACAGTAAGTGTGATAAGGCAGACTAATATCAATCTTAAAATCGGCAGAGTAAAATCTGCCGATTTTGTGTATTGCACCAACATCATGAATATGGTAAAATAGTTTGAAGTCACTGCACTGACAAGGTGCAGTGATTGTGATGAGAAAAGATTGAATACATAGATGTGGCAGCTTTGCCGCATGAAGGGAGAACGTATGGAAGTTTTATACAGCAGTACAAGAAGTAAAGGAAGTCAGGTAAAGGCTTCGGAAGCGATCCTGAAGGGACTGGCTGACGATGGTGGTCTTTTTGTACCTGACCGGATTCCGGCTTTTGATAAATCTTTGAAGGAACTTTCTGCCATGACCTATCAGGAAGTGGCTTATGAAGTGATGAAGTTGTTCCTCACCGATTTTACGGAGGAAGAGCTGAAGACTTGTATTGAGAGAGCGTATGATGAGAAGTTCGACACGGAGGTGATCGCACCGCTGGTGGAAGCAAAGGGTGCTTATTATCTGGAACTGTTCCACGGTGCAACCATCGCATTTAAGGATATGGCACTTTCCATCCTGCCTCATCTGATGATCACGTCCGCAAGGAAGAACAAAATAAACAATGAGATCGTGATCCTGACAGCTACCTCCGGTGATACCGGTAAAGCTGCCCTTGCAGGCTTTGCGGGAGTGGAAGGTACTAAGATCATCGTATTTTACCCTAAGAACGGTGTCAGCCCCATCCAGGAGAAGCAGATGGTGACACAGAAGGGTGACAATACCTTCGTGGTAGGTATCCACGGCAACTTCGACGATGCTCAGACCGGTGTGAAGAAGATCTTCTCCGATAAAGAGCTTGCCAGGGAGATGGAGGAAAAGGGCTTCCAGTTCTCCTCTGCCAACTCCATCAATATCGGCCGCCTGGTACCTCAGATTGTTTATTACGTATATGCTTATGTGAAGCTTCTGGCAGAAGAGAAGATCGCTGAGGGTGAACTGATCAACGTGGTTGTTCCCACCGGTAACTTCGGCAATATTCTTGCAGCCTTCTATGCCAAGAACATGGGTCTCCCCATCGGCAAGCTGATCTGTGCTTCCAACGACAATAAGGTGCTTTATGACTTCTTTGCCACAGGAACGTATGACC
>JAZRCR010000038.1:0-19519 GCA_045659805.1 Acetatifactor sp. | reverse complement strand
CATGGGATCCAGATGCTTTTCAAACTTACCGGAAGCCTCTGTACGAAGTCCCACTCTCTTGGCAGACTTTCTGATGTTCGGGCCGTTAAAGGTTGCTGCTTCAAACAGTACTGTCTTCACATCGTCGGTGATCTTACTGTTCTCACCGCCCATGATACCTGCGATACCGATCTCCTTCTCAGCGTCACAGATCATCAACACTTCACTGTCAAGCTTTCTCATCTGACCGTCCAGAGTCTGGAACTCATCACCGTCCTGCGCCCTGCGGACAATTATCTTTTTGCCTGCAACCAGATCCAGATCAAAAGCATGCATCGGTTGGCCGTATTCTTCCATTACATAGTTGGTGATATCTACAAGATTGTTGATGGGACGGATACCGCTGGCAGCAAGTCTTCTCTGCATCCACTGAGGAGAGGGAGCGATCTTGATGTTCTTGCAGACTCTCGCACAGTATCTTGTGCACAGATCCGTATCTTTCACCTCAACACTCACATAATCGTTTACATCCTCTCCATTGCCGGTTTCCTTTACAACAGGGGGAATAAAGGGCTTGCGGAAAGTAGCAGCAGCTTCTCTTGCAATACCAAGAACGCTGTAACAATCCACACGGTTACTGGTGATCTCATATTCAAAAACAGTGTCACGAAGTCCAAGAAGCGCTACCGCATCTGCACCGACTTCCACATCATCGTGGAAGATATAGATACCTTCTTCGGGAGCTTCCGGATACATATCCCTGTTGGAACCAAGTTCCTCGATGGAACACATCATTCCGTAAGAAGGGATTCCCCTCAGTTTACCAGCTTTAATGCAGATGCCATCCTCAGGCAAGGGACCGCCGTCATGACCGCCGGCTACTTTACCGCCGTCCAACACAACGGGAACTTTCTGACCAACGCGTACGTTGGAGGCACCGGTAACGATCTGAATGGTCTCTGCACCCACATTCACCTGACAAACAACCAGCTTGGTTGCATCGGGATGAGGCTCGATGGAGACAATCTGTCCCACTACAATCTTTTCAAGGTTCTTGTCTAATTTCTCAAATCCTTCCACTTTGGTGCCGGAAAGCGTCATCGCATCGCAATATTCCTGGTCCTCGCAGGAAAGGTCCGGCACATATTCTTTAATCCATGATAATGCTGTATTCATGATTTGTTATCCTCTCTTTATTTATATCTTTTTTCGTTCAGCAGCGCCCATTTGCAAAACGCTGCCGCCGGCTGAACTGTTAACTAAAACTGCTTAAGGAATCTTGCATCGTTTTCGTATAACAGACGCATATCGTCAATTTCATATTTCAGCAAAGCGATTCTCTCAAGACCCACACCGAATGCAAAACCTGTGTACTCTTTAGGATCAATATTGCTCATCTCAAGTACTCTGGGATGTACCATACCGCAGCCCAGGATCTCGATCCAACCGCTGCCCTTACAGAACCGGCATCCCTTACCGCCGCACTTGAAACAGCTTACGTCCATCTCGGCACTGGGCTCTGTGAACGGGAAGTGATGAGGTCTGAATTTAACCTTTGTATCTGCTCCGAACAGTTCCTTTGCGAATTCAGCAAGGGTTCCCTTCAGATCGGCAAAAGTTACATGCTTATCGATCACAAGTCCCTCAATCTGATGGAAGGAAGGAGAATGTGTGGCATCAACTTCATCTGCACGGAACACTCTTCCGGGAGCGATCATGCGGATAGGCAGCTTGCCTTTTTCCATCTCATGTACCTGTACACCGGAAGTCTGGGTACGAAGTAAGATATCACCGTTCACATAAAATGTATCCTGTTCATCCTTTGCAGGATGATCTGCAGGGATATTCAATGCTTCAAAATTATAATAATCTGTCTCTACTTCCGGTCCTTCCACAACCTCGTAGCCCATACCGATGAAGATACGCTCTACTTCCTCAAGAGCGATGGTATTGGGGTGCCTGTGACCGATCTCTGACTTCTTGGCAGGGAGGGTAACGTCGATGACTTCAGCCTTCATTCTTGCAGCTCTGAGGGCACTCTCCATGGCGGTGCGTGCTTCCTCCAATGCAGTCTCTATCTCCTGACGGGTCTCATTCACCCACTGTCCAACCTTAGGTCTGTCCTCTGCAGGTACATCTTTCATGGACTTCAAAACACCGGTAAGTTCACCTTTCTTACCCAAAACGCTGACTCTCACTTCGTTCAGCTTCTCGGTTGTGTCACAAGCCTTGATCTGTGCCAGAGCCTGTTCTCTGATCAATAATAATTTCTCTTTCATTTCTCTTCCTTTCTCTCGGGCCAAAGCCCAATAATCATTTACTATTAATAAAATGTATTTGCTCTGCAAAATTCTTCGCCTGCGGCGAATCTGCGAAGCAGACAACTTCTGCAATCAAAGATTGCCTTCCGACGCAGTGTGATCCACAAAAAAAATCCCATGTCGTATTCTCATACAACATGGGACGAAATTACTTCCGCGGTACCACCCAGGTTCCTATCCAAAATCAATAAACGGACAGACACTCATTTTGCGCTTAACGTGCGCTCACGGCCTGAACTACTGAGTCTTACGACCATTCCTCCGGGCAGCTTCGGTGGGAAATTCGAAATATCATCTGAACTTAAGGAAGCTTGCAGCCGGTGACTTCCTCTCTCTGTAAGAAAATGATGTTCTACTGACACCTTCATAGCTTTTATCATATATGCTGAATTTATTTTAGTAAGTTATTTTGGAAATGTCAAGCCCCAAATACAAGAATTCAACAATTTCCCGCCTAATCGACAATAACCTGATTCTTCTTCAGGATAGCCTGGAGTTCTTCAACAGAGATATCCATAACATTTTTATTCTGTGCGGAAGCCAAAGCCGCTGCCACACCGGCAGCTTCTCCCGTCACACAACAGGTAGGAATGCACCGGGTAATATCCCACATATCTTCCGTGACGGATATATTTCTGCCGGCAGTCAAAAGATTCGCGGTCTTACCGTAGAGACATCTGTAGGGCACGGAGAATACAGGGCCGGCTTTTCTCCAGTCGGTAGTGCGGCCGATACTGTCCGCAAATCTTACGCCCTCCTCCGATTCATCAAGAGTATAGGCACCCACAATACTTCTTGTCATGCGGATCGGCGGTATACTGGGCATGGTGACAGGCATGATCCGGTCATTACCCTTAATCTCTCGCTGCTTTAACGTGCGGTCCAGAAGCATTTTATGTACATAGATCATAAGGTCGCTCAACTCTTCTGCCTTGGTTCCGTCAATCCCGTTCTTATCCGGATAATTCTCCGCATAAATGGTATATCCGCCTTCATCCGCACCATAAGCGGATAAATAACACCAGAGGCTCGCAAAGTTATTGGTATAATAACGCATTTCCTCGCCGGCCAGGTAACACACTTCCGCATCACCGGTGCAGTCGATCAGATTTTTGACAGCAACGGCACAAGTGCCTTCGCGGTTGTTGAGAACAGCCGCTTCTATCTTTCCTTTTTCCTGATATACATCCAACACCTTTGTTCCATACAGAATGCGAACACCGTTCTCCAAAAGAAGCTGTTCCGCCGCAACTGCCAGGAGCTGAGGATTAAACTGCACCTGGAAACGCTGGTTCTTTCTGGCCTCAAAGTCATTGCCGTCAAGCCAGGAATCCGGATATCTGGCCTCATGTCCGTATTTGATGGAAAGACGCAACAACTCCTCACCGATACCGAAGATCTGCTGGTTACCCACACCATCACACAAAGGAAGAAATATGGTTACAACACCTGCTGTGGCAAGTCCTCCCAGCATCCACTCCTGTTCTGCAAGAAGCACATCGGCACCGTTTCTTGCTGCGGCAAGTGCAGCTGAGATTCCTGCGATACCGCCTCCTGCCACAAGCACATCACAAGTTGCCGAAATATCAATTTTTCTTTCTTTCAACGTGATTTTGTCCATTGAGTATTCTCCTGATCTGTCAATTTTAGTTTCTTTTATTTTACACCCCAAAACCGGATTTGTCCATGCATTATTCCGACTTACATTTAATACTCATATTGCCGGTTCAGATACGCACCGATCAGCAGAATATACATACAAAAATAAAGCCATATCATGACAATCACTATAATTGACAGACTTCCGTAAATGGAATAAGTCCTGCTATTGCTGACATACATAGAGAATCCCCAGGAAAAAACACTCCATGCAACAGCAGAAAAGGCTGCGCCGGGAAACTGATCCCGGAAACGAAGCTTTACATCCGGTACATAGGCATACATTGCCGAAAACAAAAGCATCAGCACAAGCCAGACAGCCAGAAATCTGAATTGCATCAAAAAGGCTACAACCACACGAAACTGAGGCACTTTGTAAAGCAGCAGATTGACCAGCTGATTTCCGAAAACCATCACAAAGAGGGATAATACGACCACCACAAGCATAACAAGGATATACATGGAGGCAATCAGACGAAGGGCAAAATAATTCCTTTTCTCTTCCACATCATATACAGCATTCAGCCCGCGCATCAATGCCTGCACGCCTTTACCTGCAGACCACAGTGTGGCAAATGCCGCAACAGACAGGATACCCGCAGATTTATCATACACCTCAGAAAGCAGATCAGCCACTAACGGGTCGATCACATCAGGTGTAAGCTCCGTCACTGCAAGCAGGAGATTTTCCTGTGTCAGAGGTGTAAACGGTATGATCGCACATATCATGATCAGCATAGGCACCACGGACAGGAAAAAGAAAAACGCCGTACTTGCAGCAAACGCGCTGATATCTTTCTGTTTCATCTGTACGGTAAAATTTCGTATGGCAACAATTAGCCTTATGATTGTCTTCATCTACCCCACACCTGACATCACGATCCATAAATATTTCTCACAATACACCCCTGATAGAAGAACGTAAGGATATCCGATGCCGTCATTGCGTCAGAAGCCATATGCTTTGCCCCATTCTGTGACATACCAACACCGTGACCGTAACCACCGCCGTGAATGCGATAACCCGTAACGTTCTCTTTCTCTTTTACAACATTCAATACGATATAACCGCTTGGCAACAGACTGCCGGCCTTCACCTGACTGCCGTTCTGCAGTTCCACCTGACTTGCAGTATCGCAAAGCACATATCTGATATTATATTCTGTTAACACTTTATAGGTATCTTTTTCCGTTACGATCACCAGTTCACCTGCAACACCGCCAAGACCGCGCTTTGCAATATACAGTTCCTTCACAGAGTTCCACTCTTTCACGGGACGGCTTTCATAACGGTCTTCTCCCACAAGTGTCAGCACACGCTTCGGATTTGCTTCATAGCGCTGTATCAGCCGATCCCTGATAAGTTCGGCATCCAGCTCCGCCACAGTATAGTCCCATCGGTACCAGCCTTCCGACACCTCATAGTGATCCTCGTCTTTAGCATATATGAATTCTGCAAAATTATTCTCTTCCATGAGAGCCAGCGCCTGAAATGCGCCGTCCTCTTCCCGGTCTTCTACTTCCTGATGCGAAATAGGCTGAGGCGTCAGATAGGTAAGCTCATCAGCCTCTTCCAACTGCCAGATGGATGGATCCGTTCCGATCCCACAGGAGGTGGAGTAAAAAAAGGTCTGCGCAGGTGTAACGCCGTCATCCTCAAGAAGCATTTGACCGTATGTCTCCTTTACTGCCGAGGTTGTAGCTTCCTGTTCATTGATATTATTATATACCTGATATCCTGTACTGTCGTCCACATGAGCGCCGTAACGGGCAATCCCAGCATGCAGCATATGCCTGTATGCATAAGTTCTGGCACAGATTGCCTGCGCCTTCAGCGCCTCCGTAGGATATGACGACGGCATCTCACTGGGAACCACACTGTACAGATATTCCTCCAGCGCCACTTCATTGATCACCGCAAGTCCCTGTTCTGTCCTGAGTACCTCCATGGTACCGCGGTACGCCGGAACACCCTGACTTCTGCTGACACTGTTCAGGATTACCTTGCCGGTAAGCACGGAAGGAACAATGCGTATCCTTTCACTTTGGAATCGGTCACTGTCCGCGGTAATGGAAGTGATCTCTCCGGCACTGTGCATCTCCTGTACCCTTGCTTCATAAGGACCGTATTCGATCATATAGTCCGTATCACAGGTTACTTCGAGGGTATCATGGAGCTGTGCCTGATAATCGCCTGCCATAATCAATACCCTTATGTATTCCATCGCTTCTTCTTTCACCAGCAACACACCGCAGATTGTCTGATCCTCCACTACAAAATCCGCAAAATCATAGCCGATCATAATATCGGAGTGACTGCTCATGGCAAGTGTCCCATAGAGCTGATAGCCCTTCCAATCCTCTGCAAAAGGCAGATAGCCGATCCCCTCGACAGTCACACCTGTCTCATCAACCGACAGAACCTTCCCGTTTACCTTATGAATCTTGCAGTAAATCTGTGACACTCTGTCATCTGTCAGCGTGATATCAGCAACCTGTTCCCTGCATTCTTTCATTGGTGTATACCCATCTGCTGTCAGATAGGTATGTTCTTCTCCGTTCTCATACACTATGATACAGTTTTCCTCCACCTCCATTACCCATACGTTGGTAAGCTTACGGACAACCGGGATATGCTCAGGCTCTTTTTTCAATAATCCGATCAAAGCAGCTGTCCCAAACAGGATCAAAAGCAATAGGATTCCTAAGATACTGATTATGGCTTTTAAATGTATTCTCTGAGTTTTGTCCACAATATCGCTCCAGTCTATGTAATAATGTCAAAGAGCAGCCCTAAAGGACTGCTCTCTTATCTTTTGTACCTTCAACTCTTTGCTCTCGCAGTAAGCTTATATACCCCAAGATGCCGTTTCCTGCCTTTTGACTCCTAGCTCACGCCAGGTGGGTAAAATCCGCAACCAAAGCTTTTGCCTTCCCTTGCAATCCTCTAATGAGTGAGGGCTTGACAGCCACTTGGCAATATAGGAATCCCGTTTAAAGTAAATGTAGGTTCAAAATAAACAGGAGTTGTCGCACATCTCAGGTTACTATTATTATAGCCAATTACAGTCCGTTTGACAACAGGAAATTTTTACGTTTGACTCAAATCAAACAAGCGGAAATTTTTGTTTATCATCTACACTGATCTCCCTGCCAAGCTGCACTTCTATGACCTTCAACTCTGTATCCGCAATAATGGTGTGACGGCAGCCTGCCTTCATGTTAATCATATCGCCCGCTTTCACAGGTCGCTCCACACCGTCCACAATCGTCCTGCCTTTACCCGCGATCACCGTCCAGACCTCATCACGCCTCTCATGGCTGTGATAATGCATACTGTGACCCGGATTCAGGGTGACCTTAATAGTCATGCTCTCATCTTCCACATCAAGCACCCGGAAACTACCCCAGGATTTCTCAGCAAACATGATCTGCTGATCCAGACGGTCCACAAAGGGCTTAATATAGCTGGACTGCTCCTTATCCGATACCAGAATTCCTTCCGTGCTGGCAGAGATCACAACATCCTTGAGCCCCATGCACAGAATGGGCATATTCAGCTCATTGATCACATGAACATTTTCACAGGTCTCGTTAAACATTGCCTCTCCCACACAGCCTTCTTCCATGGCCTCGGTCAAGGTGTTCCAGGTACCCAGATCTTTCCACTCCCCTGCAAAACGCATCACTTTGATATTGCTTTCCTTTTCCACCACGGCATAATCAAAGCTGATCTTTGTCAGGGTTTCATATCGGTCATACAGATCTCTGTAATCTGTAAAATTCATAAGCTCTCTGGCTTTTTCCAACACATAGCCGATTCTGTAGGCAAAAACACCACCGTTCCAAAGAGCTCCCTGGCTGATATATCTTTTTGCTGTCTCAGCATCAGGCTTCTCCCGGAATGTTTTTACATCACTAAGCGCTGACGTGTCCTTCGGTATGATATAGCCATACTTTTCACTGGGATAAGTTGGCTCAATTCCCATCAATACCAGCCCTGCTTCTCCGGAAGATGCTAAGACCCCCATCCTGTTTAACGCCACAAAATACTCATCCGACACATAGGGATCCACCGGACAGACCACCACCACCTCCTCCTCGGAAACGCCCAAAACATCTCTGAGATAAGCCGTGGCAAGCACGATAGCCGGAAAGGTGTCTCTTCTGCAGGGTTCCACACAGACACCCACGCTTTCACCAATCTGACTCCGGATGGCCGGCACCTGGGATTTTGAAGTGGCCACTGTCACCTTGGCATCCGGATCTGCTCTGCGTATCTGACCGTAGACACGCTGCACCATGGATTCATATTCACCGTCCGCGTTTTTAAAAAGCTTGATAAACTGTTTTGAGCGGATGTCATTGGAAAGCGGCCACAGACGTTTTCCAGACCCGCCTGACAGTAAAATAATATTCATAGCGCCCCTCTTATCTTTCCGCTCTCATGGGATTGCTCAGGAAATCTTCATATGCCATTCTGATGCCGTCCTCAAGCTCAACCTTATATTCCCATCCAAGGCTTTTCAGCTTCGATACATCCAAGAGCTTTCTGGGGGTACCGTCCGGTTTGGTAGTATCCCAGGCGATCTGCCCTTCGTAGCCGATCACTTTGGCTGTAAGCTCTGTCAGTTCTTTGATACTGAGTTCTTTACCTGTTCCCACATTCACCGTCTCATTGCCGGAATAATGGTTCATCAGGAACACGCAGGCATCTGCCAGATCATCCACATACAAAAATTCACGCAGCGGCGTTCCACTGCCCCAGCAGGTCACCTGAGTTAGACCGTTTACCTTGGCTTCATGGAATCTGCGGATCAGTGCAGGGAGCACATGACTGTGGGTGGGGTGATAATTGTCGTTGGGACCGTAGAGATTTGTCGGCATTGCTGAAATAAAGTCCGTGCCGTACTGTCTGTTCAGAAATTCACAGTACTTAAGACCGGAAATTTTTGCAAGTGCATAAGCCTCATTGGTCTTCTCCAGTTCAGATGTAAGCAGGCAGCTCTCCGGCATAGGCTGCGGTGCCATTCTTGGATAGATGCATGATGATCCCAAAAACAGCAGTTTCTTACAGTGATTCTGCCAGGCAGCATGGATCACATTCATCTCCAGCATCATATTGTCATACATAAAGTCCGCGGGTGCCTGATTGTTTGCCACAATACCTCCAACCTTTGCGGCCGCCAGAAATACATATTCCGGCTTTTCCTCTTCAAAAAAACGTTCCACATCAACCTGCCTCAACAGATCCAGCTCTCCGTGAGACTTTACGACAATATTACGGTAGCCCTGAGATTCCAGTGCCCTGACAATAGCAGATCCGACCATCCCGCGATGGCCTGCCACAAATATTTTAGCATTTTTCTCCATCATTATTTTTCCTTCTTTCCCCACAGTATAAATCTGTCAGACCATTATTCAGCATCTATTTCAGCCTTTAACATGGCAGCCTCGCGCTTTGCAAGGGCGCGGTCGTGCTTTGCCATAATGGCGACCAACTCTTCATAGCTCGTCTTCTGAGGATTCCAGCCAAGGACAGTCCTTGCTTTGGTGGGATCCCCCAGCAGGTTGTCCACATCTGTAGGACGGAACCAGGCCGGGTTCACGCATATCAGCATATTGCCGGTAACAGCATCATAGCCTTTCTCTTCCACGCCCTGTCCTTCCCAGCGAATCGTAATTCCGTTCTCACGAAAAGCTCTCTCCGTAAAATCTCTGACCGTATGCTGCTCACCGGTAGCGATCACGAAATCCTCCGGTGTATCATACTGAAGCATCAGCCACATACACTCAACATAATCCTTGGCATAACCCCAGTCACGCAGAGAATCCATATTGCCCAGCTCCAGGTGATCCTGCAGACCTTCCGCGATCCTTCCGGCAGCCAGAGTGATCTTCCTGGTCACGAAAGTTTCCCCGCGCCTCTCTGACTCGTGATTAAAAAGAATGCCGTTCACGGCAAACATACCGTAGGCTTCCCGATACTCCTTCGTGATCCAGAAACCGTACTGCTTTGCCACGGCATAGGGACTGTAGGGATGAAAAGGCGTTGTCTCCTTCTGCGGGATCTCCTCCACCTTACCGTACAACTCCGAAGTAGAAGCCTGATAAATTCTCGTTTTCTCTGTAAGGCCAAGTATTCTCACCGCTTCCAGCACACGCAGTACGCCGATGGCATCCACATCGCCTGAATACTCAGGCACGTCAAAGGATACCTGTACATGAGACTGCGCAGCAAGGTTATAGATTTCGTCGGGCTGTACCAGTCCGATGATTCTTATCAGAGATGAGGAGTCGGTCAGATCCCCGTCATGGAGTGTCACTGCCCTCTTGGCAATAAGATGATCTATACGGCCAGTGTTGGAAATAGACGACCGCCTTGTAATTCCATGAACCTCATAACCCTTCTCCCACAAAAATTCTGCAAGATAAGAACCGTCCTGCCCTGTAATCCCCGTAATCAACGCTCTCTTCATATAAGCCTCCGTTTATATTTTTTCATTCAGGGTACTGACATAGCTGCCCTAAGCTACACATATTAAGGCTTCTATGCCGTGATTTACTGAACACACTATTCAACCTGAGACTTATTTTAAACCCAATAAAAAGGAGTTATAAGTGTATATCTTGCAAAGTACTAGCATTATATTGACTTTTATGTTATGATTATATATATCACTGCTTTTAACAGGAGAAGAAGATACCATGACGACTGCTAACCCTCAGTTACACAACCGAATCCTATATACCCCCTCTTCCTTTGCAAAGAGCAATCTGATCCATTTGCAGGAGATCGGCCAATTGCACGCCAGAGAGGTTCATACCAGCCACAGAAAGAATCTTTCTTCTTATCTGTTTTTTCTGGTGCAGAAGGGTTCCGGGACATTGGAATATGACGGACAGCAATATGAGCTCAAAAAAGGGGATTGCGTATTTATTGATTGCAGAAAGCCATACTCCCATATCACATCCGAAGATCTCTGGACACTGAAATGGGCCCATTTTTACGGCCCCAACATGAACAGTATTTATGAAAAATATGCTGAGCGAGGTGGTCTCGTCTGCTTCCGCGCAAAAGATCCCGGCGCATACGACACACTGCTTGACAGCATTTACGAAATTGCTGCATCCGGCATTTATATCCGGGACATGAAATTATTTGAAAAGCTCACCTCACTTCTGACGCTTCTGATGGAAGAGAATCAGTCACTGTCCAATCATACTCCTGATTCTGCTTTGAAGCGTAATATGCAGGAGGTCAAGGATTATCTTGACCTGCATTATCAGGAGAAGATCACCCTTGACCTCTTATCTGAGCTTTTTTACATCAACAAATTTTATCTGACCAGGATCTTCCGGGAACAGTTTGGCATTACCATAAACAACTACCTGCTGCAGGTCCGCATCACCCATGCAAAGCGCTTCCTTCGCTTCTCTGATATGACCGTTGAAAAAATCGCATCGGAATGCGGCATGTCCGACGCCAATTACTTTGCAAGAATGTTCAAAAAAGTGGAAGGCATCTCCCCCGGAGAGTTTCGAAAAAGTTGGTAAAACTATTTATATGCCGGCTTTAAATAACAAGGCATTCCGTCTTTGAAGGGAACAGGGCTCTCCCCCTGGATCAGGGGACACACATAGTCGCAGAATGCTTTCGCAATGTCAGTACCGTTTCCTGTGATCCAATGCTCAGGGAACTTCTTTTCTCTGTTACAGATAGCGTTGACATCTTCTGTACCAAAGGTAATACTGTACTCTCCTTCCCCTCTTATGAAAGTGATCATAATACCGGTCTTTCCTGATAAAGCTTGGTTAACCGCATATCTTCCGGCACCCTCTGCCTCGCTGATATCAGTCATGGAAGCAAGAACTGCAGAACATCTCTGGGGGAGATTTACCTCGATAGAACGGCACTTACACCCAATCTCACGCTTGATCATGCCTTCCAGCACTTTGCCGCAGCCGGTGAGCATCTTATGTCCGAAATTGTCCACTCCGGCATCTGCACCGTATTCACAAATAAATTTTCCGTTCTTGTCAGAAATTCCCTCAGACACACAAATCACCACAGAATTTTGCTTTGTCAATGCTTCCTTCACATCTTTGATAAACATTTCCACATCAAAATCAGCTTCGGGCAGGTATATCAGCAGCGGATTTCTGTCATAATCGGTTCTTGCAAGCACACCGGCGGCAGTAACCCACCCTGCGTTGCGTCCCATCAGCTCTACGATGGTCACTACGGGATGTTCATACACACCCGCATCCAAAATGATCTCTTTGACGGTGGCTGCCACATATTTGGCTGTGGATCCGTAACCGGGTGTATGATCTGTCAGGATCAGGTCATTGTCAATGGTCTTGGGCACACCGATAAAACGAACGTCAGAATCCATCTGTGCAGCATAGCGGCTGAGCTTGGAAACCGTATCCATGGAATCATTTCCACCGATATAAAATACAGCCTTGACAGAATACTCCGCAAGCTTTTCCATGATAGCGGGATATACCGGATCTGTCAGATCCTCCGGAAGCTTAAACCGGCAACTGCCCAAAAAAGATGCCGGCGTGGTCTTAAGCAGGGAAATATCTTGATCCTTTGCATATTCAGTCAGATCGATCACACGATCCTTCAAAAATCCTTCAATACCGTTTACCATACCGTAAACAACATCAATATCACGATTCTCAATGGCTTCCTGTACAACTCCGTATAAGGAAGCATTAATCACGGCTGTGGGGCCGCCGGACTGGCCTACCAAAATATTATACATATGGGTCCTCTCCTGTTAACATTTTTATACAAAAGCAATTATGATACATCAGGAATACTTATTACATCAAAACAGGCAGGCTGTAAAAGCCTGCCTGTTATTAATTTGTGAAAATCAATTACAGAGAAGCAGCCTCATCAACGATCTTCTTCAGAGCAGCCAGTGCTTCCTCGGGAAGTGCATCGTAGCCGGCCTTCTTGGTGTTGAAGCCTTCTACTGCATCCACACGGTTCTGCATAGCATTCTTCAGAGCAGCAACATAATCTGCATCATTCAGATCGGGAGTAAAGCCTTCCCAATCCATGATCTCGATATCGGAGAAAGGTCCCCACTGAGTGAACTCACCCTTCTTCTCAACGATAGCTTCCAGAACGCCAAGGGTATCAGCAGGCTTAACCTTCTTGCCCATGAAGTCGCCGGTGTTGATGATGTAGCAGTCTACGTCCTTCTCTTCTACCAGCTTCTTAAACTTCTCGTAGTCATTAACCAGAGGATAGGTTCTGAACGGGTTAGCATAAGGAACGATACGAAGTGCGTTCATATCGGTACCTGCAGCAACACGCTCTGCGGTAGAGGTCTTGGTAGCCAGAGTTGCACCCATAACAGATGCCAGAGCTGCACCTTTCAGCTTCACTACGGGAGGAATGGTGGGATCCTTCATGATCCAGAAGATAGCATTAACGGGAGCGTCAATCTTATCTACACGGTTAGGAGACCACAGTTTGGACTTAATCGCACGGCCGTTACCGTTTCTGATATCCTCGGTAACCAGCTGAACTTTGCCTTCCTCGTCCAGAGTAGCGGAAACATTCTGAGCAGTCATCAGGAACTTGTTGTCAGCACATCCGGTAGGATAGTCTGCAGTCTTATCAAAGTAAGAAGGCTCCAGAGCGATGGATGCACAGGTATCGGTATTGATGATGAAAGCATCATCATGAAGAACCTTGATCTCATACTTGCCGTTGTGTTTTGCATGAGTCAGAGTAGACTTACCGGATCCGGACAGGCCGTATACGGAAGCAACGAACTTGCTGCCGTCAGCCAGCAAATACTCTTTCTGTCCGCCGTGGCAGGAGGCATAACCGTTTCTGTTAGCGATAGCCCATGCCATGGTCAGGGTACCCTTCTTGTGCTCACCGAAGTATCTCATACCAAGGATAGCTGCACAGTTCTCATTGGTATCAAAGTAGCACAGGGTCAGAGGATCGCTTAAGCAGCTGTAATCAAGGTCAGGGCGCTCCTGAGGGATCCACTGGGGATCGGAGAAGATATAAATGTCAGCTTCCTTGCCGTCACCTACAGCCTTGGAGCCGTTGTACATTCTTACATACTCGTCAGACAAATACTGGAAGTTCAGCATCCAGTTGTAAAGGATATTCTCCTCTCCTTCGGGGATCAGCAGATGAGCCTTTACCATGAACTCGGGATCAAGTCCGATGTAAACCTCTGCATGGTACATGGTCTTCCAACGGGTCTCGTAAACAGCGTCCATAACTACTTTGTCAAGCTTAGCGCTGTCAACACCGGGTTCACCCTTGATACGACGAGCCTGAGCGTAACGTCCGGTAACAGCACCGTCGTTAAATAACAGAACCTTGGAATCTCTTTCAAGACCCTGCTCTTCTGCTTTGTAAACAGGCATATCGGTAACGATGGTTCCGGGGGAATTCTTAGCTAACTCATAAGCTTCTCTCAAAGTATTAACTTTAACTACATTATTACCGTAGAAAGCACCTTCGATGATGGAACGTGTCTTACTGAATCCGGTCTTGCCAGCACCGATTTCAGCGATCGGATAATAAGCTTTTGTTGACATTTATAACGTCCTCCTTAATAATGTATTACTATCGCAACAGTGCGATATTTTTTAAGTTTCGACGCTCTCTTATTCAAATCCTAAAAGTGCGCCGTATACAATTTTATTATCCCAAAAATCAAGTAAATTGTCAATATATGGTGTTAAAATTTTTAAATTTCTCTTGTAGCCGCCCTGAGCCATTCTCTCTCCTCAGCATCCAGATACGGTGACACTTTCTCAAACACCTGCCTGTGATAATTATTCAGGTGTCTTCTATGCACATCACTCATACTGCAAATATCAATTGCCTCCAGGTCTATAGGTACAAATGTGAGCGTCTCAAAATGCATAAACTGTCCGTATTCATTCTTTTCACCGTCGCACACCGCAAGCACATTTTCTATGCGGATACCGTGACTTCCCTCTACATAGACTCCGGGTTCATTGGTAACAACCATGCCGGACTCCAACACGGCCTCCTCCAAACCGGCGCCAAACCGCCAGCGGACATTCTGCGGGCCCTCATGTACGTTCAGAATATAGCCGATCCCATGGCCGGTACCACATCTGTAATCCATGCCGATCTCCCAAAGGGGCTGCCTTGCCAAAATGTCAAGGTTGCGCCCGGTACAGCCGTAAAGCCATGCAGCATGGGTCAGCTGCAACATCCCTGCCGCTGTCAGCGTATATTGCTTTTTAATCTCATCAGAAACTGGACCAAGGACAATGGTGCGGGTCACATCTGTAGTCCCCCCGAGATACTGCCCTCCCGAATCCACCAGAAGCAGTCCCTCCGGCAGAAGTCTGGCACAGTTTTCAGGAGTTGCATGGTAATGCAGCATCGCTGCATTTTCGCCGTAAGCAGCGATCGTCGGGAAGGACAGATCCAAAAAGCCGGGAATCTGCCGGCGCAGCCCGTCCAGATATTCAGCCGCCGAAATCTCGCTGAGTGTTTCCATACCCACATGCTTCTTCAGCCAACAGATAAACTTTGTCACAGCCACACTATCGGAAAGATAAGTCTCTCTCATATGAGAAAGCTCCACCGGATTCTTCACGGCCTTTAACCGTTCCACCGGGTTCTTTTTGCGTATCAGCTTCCTGCCTTCCGAGATCAGCTGATACACGGCATAACTGCACGAACCGAGATCCACAAGAATCTTAAGTCCCTCCGACAGTTCGTCCAGATATTGCATCGCCTCATTGTAAGCTTTCAAGCAGATACCGTGCTCTGTCAGATATTCTCTCACTTCTCCTGTAAGGGCGCACTCCTGCAAAAAGATCATTGCCTCACTGTCACTGATATAGGCATAAGACATGGCCACCGGATTACATTCCACATCGCAGCCCCGGATATTAAAGATCCACATAATATCATCCAGTCTGCTCAGAAAGGTACTTTCCGCTCCGGCTCTCTCCATTTCCTTTCTGAGCTGTGCAAGCTTCTCTTCCACGCTTTTTCCCGTAAGTTCTGACGGAAGAACTCTAATGATTCCCCCCGGAAAAGCGGGTCTGTCCGTCCAGATCATCTCCGAGAGATCTTTATCATAAGAGATTCCGATCCCCCTTACTGCCAAAGCCTCTTCCAACTCTTTGCCGCCCTGCGCCGGAATCACTCTGCCATCAAAGCCGAGAGTCTGTCCGTCTTCCATATTATCCTGCAAAAACTCCCGGATGGTAGGAACTCCTTCCTCCAGCATGCGGAACAAAGAAATCCCTGTACCGGCAAGCTCCTTTTCTGCCTGGACAAAATAACGGCCGTCCGTCCACAGTCCGGCCCCCTCCTGCCATACCAACAGCGTTCCGTTGGAACCGCTGAAGCCGGAAAAATACTCCCTGACTTTAAAATAGTCATTGACATACTCCGATCCGTGGTAATCGGCCGTAGGGATCATATAAAAATCAATCTTCTCCTGCGCCATAATCTGACGCAGCCTGATAAGTCTCTCTGCAATTTTTTTATTCTGCATCTTTACTTCCTCTTGCAAAAAGTCAATAACCCCCTGTCAGTTCGCCCTTGCAAAGCCCCACTGCCCGGGATGTCCCGATACGGTCACAGCCAAGCTCCAGAAACATTTCAAGATCCTCCAAAGTGGATACACCGCCTGCAGCCTTGATTTTAACGTCGGGACCGATATGTGCCTTAAAGAGCTCGATATCCGCTTTGGTGGCGCCGTCCGTGCCAAATCCCGTGGAAGTTTTGATATAATCAGCACCGGCAGCTGTCACTGCCTTGCACATGGCGATCTTCTCTTCCTCCGTCAGATAACAGGTCTCAATGATCACCTTCAGAATATGGGAACCGCATGCCTTTTTCAACTGTCTGATTTCTTCCTCAACCTGATCAAACAGACCGTTCTTCACATCACTGATATTGACCACCATGTCGATCTCATTACAGCCATCCTTAAGGGCAGCTTCCACTTCAGCTATCTTAGCCTGTGTCACGCTGTAACCCAGCGGGAAACCCACTACCGTACAGATATTGATCCTGTCGCCGTAGGTGTCATGGATCCTCTTGATATATGCGGGCGGTACACATACGCTGGCTGTCCTGTAGTGAATCGCCTCCTCGCAAAGTTTCACGATATCATCCCAAGTGGCAAAAGCCTTTAACTGTGTGTGATCCACATGTGTGAGCATTTCCTGTGTTGTCATAATGACCTCCTTTTTGAATATTGTCTTTGATTATTGTAATACCTGTCCTTCCAAAATGCAACGGATACCTGTATACAATATGGTAATTTTTACTTGCGAAACTGCTCGTATATATGTTATCATATTATATGATTTACATAACTCAGCCCATAATGAAAGGGGGGTTTTTTATTGAACCAGAATATTTATTCCGACATTACTCCTGAAATCATCCGACTTGCCAGATTATCTGAAAATGCCGGCATCATTGATTCCGAGCTTTTTACCAGGTACGATGTAAAGCGCGGCCTGCGTGACCTAAACGGCAAAGGCGTGCTGGCAGGTCTTACCCATATATCGGATGTACGCGCCAGTAAAATCATAGACGGTGTCAGTGTGCCCTGTGAAGGCAGGCTGTTCTACAGAGGCTATGAGGTAAAAGATCTGGTGAACGGCTTTACCGCTGACGACAGGTTCGGATTCGAGGAGGCTACCTATCTTCTGCTCTTCGGGGAACTTCCCAATGCAGGTGAGCTTGCGTCCTTCCGTGAGATGCTCTCAGGCTACCGCACACTGCCCACCAGCTTCGTGCGGGATATCATTCTGAAGGCACCCAGCAGGGACATGATGAATACCCTGGCCCGGAGTGTGCTGACGCTCTACTCATACGATGACAGAGCAGACGACACATCCCTCCCCAACGTGCTCAGGCAATGTCTGCAGCTGATCAGTCTCTTCCCGCTTCTGTCCATTTACGGTTATCAGGCATACCGCCATTATCACGACGGCAGCAGTCTGTTTATCCATCAACCGATACACCGGTTCTCCACTGCCGAGAATATTCTTCACATTCTACGGCCTGACAGTTCCTTTACACCGCTGGAAGCCAAGATCCTCGACATTGCACTGGTACTTCACATGGAGCACGGCGGAGGAAACAATTCCTCCTTTACCACACATGTGGTAACATCCTCCCTGACAGACACCTACTCTGCCATTGCAGCCGCCATCGGCTCACTGAAGGGTCCCCGTCACGGCGGTGCCAATATTAAGGTTGTTAAAATGTTTGAGGATATGAAGAAATGTGTATCTGACTGGACCGATGAAGAAGAAGTGGGCAATTATCTGCGCAGACTTCTGCACAAGGAGGCCTTCGACCATGCAGGTCTGATCTACGGCGTAGGCCACGCCATTTATTCCAAATCAGATCCGAGAGCAGAGATCTTCAAGGACTTTGTTAGAAAACTTTCCGTAGAAAAGGGCCTGGAAAAAGAATTCGCACTTTACTCCATGGTAGAACGCCTTGCCCCTCAGATCATCAGCAGCGAGCGCCAGATGTTCAAGGGTGTAAGTATCAATGTGGACTTTTATTCCGGCTTTGTATACGACATGCTGGACCTTCCCATGGAGTTATACACGCCTATTTTCGCCATTGCCCGCATTGCAGGCTGGAGCGCTCACCGGATGGAGGAGCTGGCCAACAACGGAAAGATCATCCGCCCGGCTTACAGACCCATAGGTGAGGACAGAGAGTACCTTTCACTCACGGACCGCTAAAGTATATTGCGGAAGCCGTGCAGGTGGGATCGCCTCAGCAGGTGTGTTATGGCCTGTTGAATTTTCAAAAACGTATGAAACACTAAGAACTTTCCAATAAAGCAAAAATCAACACCCGGAACATCATGAACTTACAGCAACGCTGCTCAGACATGTGATGTTCCGGGTGCTAATATTTCATTAAATGTTCCAAGCGTTACTAACGCTCTCTCAAAATGTCAACTGGCCATAACACACCTGCTAAGGCAATCGCCCCGCACGGCTTCTCCTGCATTACAACTTCAGGAAAGATCTCACAATCTGTTTCATGGCATCTGCCTCACAGATGTTATTGTGAACAACCTCTGCGCTGCGGATTTCTTCAATGGCAGCGGGAACCGCCACATTGGCGATCCTGGAGAGCTCGTCTACCAGTTCAAAGTCTCCCATGGAATCATATTTATGGTCAATGGCATCCATAACACTTCTGGTAAACTTAAAAGGGCTTGCAGTGGAAGCAATCACGGTCTTGGTATTATCGCCGGTCTCCTTTACATACTTGTCATATACGCAGGCAGCTACAGCGGTGTGGGTATCGATCACATAACCGCAGTCTTCATAGAGATCTCTGATGGTCTCAGCAGTCTCAGCCTCTGATGCATAATTGCCGTAGAAGTCAGCAAGCTTCTCTTTCATCTCCCCGCTGATCTCGTACTTACCCTGTCCGCTTAAGGATGCCATCAGCTGCGCATTCTGCTCCGCATCATTGCCGGCAATGCGGTAGATCAGTCTCTCCAGATTGCTGGAGATCA
>JAZRCR010000037.1:0-23304 GCA_045659805.1 Acetatifactor sp. | reverse complement strand
CATTGTCGGCAACGTTCTCAAAAAAATCATCGGCTTCATCGTCCTCACTGTTGACGTATAATAAGACCTCTTTTTGCTTTTTCAGGTAAGCATAGCATTTACGATTTGCGATGGTAGCTGTCCAATTCAAAAAACCTTCTTTATTTTTTAACTGTGCAATGCTTTTACTCACCTCAAAGTAAGTATCTTGCAGTATATCCATTGCTATATCTTCATCTTTTACCACATGGATCACACATGTATGGAGATATCTGTAGGAAAGCTCATAAATCTGGTCAAAGCTTTCTTTTTTACCATTTGCAAATGATTCTACTGCATTTTGTAATTCAACACTTGTATCCACATCAATTCTCCTTTATGTACTCTCACCATGCGGCTTCTCTTCTCCAAACCTGTCTATTGTTATACATTTCGTCCGAGAACATTTCAATAAGCTAAAAAGGAGACCAAACCTCCGAAAAGAAGTCGGTCTCCCTTATGCTTATACTGTTTATCTCATGCCAGGAATCACGATAGGCGCTCTTGCCGGAATACTGATGGATGCTGCAAACCCAAATACCAGCATAATGATCAAAGCAATGCAGCAGCCGACCAAACCGGCTATAGCCATTCCCTTATAGGAAGTTCTTTTTTTGAGTGCAATCAGGCCCGTAACAAGACCTATCAGAATGCAAGGTAAAGAAATTTGAATGAACAGAAATGTCAAAAGCGATAAAACGCCAAATATGAGCGATGTTGCAGCGAGACCTTTCCCTTTTTTCTCCTGCGTTGGTGCATATTCAATCGTTGTCTGTTGTTCGTTATTATCCATGATTCTCTCTCCTTATGCGGCAACAGAAATCTGTCGCTAATTAATGATTTCCCTCTTCAGTCTTTCAAATTCCTCCGGCGAAATCAGCCCCTGCTCATACAGCTTTGACAATTCACTCAAACGCCCTATTTTATCCGGATCGTGAGTAGCCACATTGTCTTCAGGCTGCTTCTTTCCCTTCTGAAGAGCCAAAAGCACAAGCTTATTTGCTTCATCAAACAGTGCCATATTTCTTATTTCCACACCGAACTGATGATAATCGCATACAAATTGCAATACTTTGTAACTGGCAAAATCAAATGAGGCAATCGTTAAAACCGATGCAACACTGCTGGCCAAAAAAGAAAAGAACATTGCAACAAACTGTTCAAACACCACATCTTCATTCCGGAAAGCATCTATGCCTGACTTCCAGATTGCCACTGTTGCAAGTATAATCAGCGCAAATAGTATCAGGATATATTTCTGATAAGGCCGCATTTTCTTTTTGGTTCTCACCAGCTTGACGGAATCCAGATTAACAACGTCTCCAACCATGGTATCTTCGCTGGCGCCCTCATAAGATCCGTCAAAATAAACTCTTTTATTGCTCAATGTGGCACTTGCTTTGTCAGATGCCACAATTAACTGTATCTCTTCATCCTCTTCCACTCTGACTGAGTCAAAGTTTTGTTTTACATACGCTGCGATTTCATTGGCGCGTTCCTGAAATTTCTTATCTCTTCTCTTCATCTGTCAACCACCTGTTACCAATTAATAAGATCTTTGATTATCCCTTTACCAGCATGGATGTAATAATGATATTTGCAGTATCCGTCCTCATATACTTCTTCACTGCAATCCTTCTCTTTACAGTTAAACAATGAACATGCCGTCATTACTACTGCCATAGCCAAAACAGCCAATATCGCCATCACTCTCTTTCTCATACAAAATAACCTTCTCAAACTTTGTTTTCAAAACATTCACCTCTTTTGTCCCACATATGATGGACACCAAAGAAAATTGTACATCATTTGTTGTACACTGTCAACAAAAAGGAGTTAAAGTCGAATGGGATATTATCCCAGATTAAGAGATTTGCGCGAAGACAAAGACCTATCCATCAGAAAACTGGCAGAAATACTTCACATGCAGCGCACCACCTATCATAATTACGAAACCGGCAAACGCGAATTACCCTTTGAATTGGCCATCACAATAGCAAAATTTTATAACGTGTCTTTAGATTACGTGGCCGGAATAACAAACGAGGCGACTCCTCTTAATAATAATCACGGTACTTTCCCGGCGCCACCCCGAAAGTACTTTTAAAATTCCTCAGGAACGAGGAATAGTCACTAAAGCCCACACTCTGGTACACCTGAGTGATACTCTGTCCTTCCTTCAGCCCCTCACAGGCCTTGATCAGCCGCTTATTTGTGATGAAGGTATGGGCAGTCACCCCTGTCAGTTCTTTGAATCTGCGCAGGAAATGGTATTTACTCATGTGCACGGCTTCCGCCAGTTCTTCCACAAGGATCGGACGGTTGATATTCTCGTCAACATATGCGGACACCTCATCCACCATGGGATGGTTCACCATTTCCTCAGCCGCAAACAGATACTCCTTGCGGTTACAGAGGGCATTCAGATACACAAAAAATAGGGTGAGGAAGCCTCTGTCCAATACCTCCTTGGCGCCCGGAAGCTCCACATCCATCATATCCGACATGGCAAGTTTCATGAGATATCCTCTGAGCATTTCTTCATAATATGCCGGGAAATGATAGGCACAGTACCCCTGGGCAGCACTTTGGTGGAAGCAGGCTCCCAGATCCAATCCACCGCTTGACAACTCTTCCAGCATCTGCTCTGTGATCCAGAGAATGATCCTTTTGGAGGAATCATGTTTCTTTTCCACATATCGGTACTTGTGCATCACATTACTGTCGATCAGCAGAAAATCTCCCTTTTTCATCTGATACGTCTGATTCTCGATCATGGAGGAATATTCTCCCTCCAACACATATATGATCTCATAGAAGCTGTGATAATGATAGGCAATGGCGCCGGTAGGCGCGCCGTGCTTTTCGTATACCTCATAGCTTTCGTTCATCATATACTGACGCTCATCTGTTGCCTCTCTGGTGCGGATCTGTGCCCGTCTTCCCCTGCCCGTACTTTCCAGCACACCTGACTTTTTCTCCTGCATAATTTTCCCTCGCTGCCTATTGCTTTTCACAGACATTGTCTGTTATTGTATAATGGAGCATTCTTAGTATATCATACTCCGCCGAAAATAGCAATAAATGCATGTTTTCAAGCAATTATTATCCTTATCATGCATTTAAAAACATTTTATACTATTATCTGCAGAAGTGGTTACACTTCAAATAGAAAATAAAAAACAGCAGGCTTTCGGAAACGAAGCAGGAAAGGCGGAAAATTTATGCAGATGACATTGAGATGGTACGGCAGCAAATACGATACCGTTACCTTAAAACAGATCAGACAGATCCCCGGCGTGACCGGCGTGGTCTCCATATTATATGATAAGGCAGCCGGTGAAGTGTGGGAATTGGATGAGATCCTTGCCCTGAAGAAAGAGATCGAAGATGCAGGCCTTGAGCTTGCAGGCATTGAAAGTGTAAACGTTCACGATGCCATCAAGACCGGTGCTCCCGAGAGAGATCTGTATATCGACAACTATATCACCTCCCTGGAGAATCTGGCAAAGGCAGGTATCCATCTGGTATGCTACAACTTCATGCCGGTATTTGACTGGACCAGAACCGAAATGGCCCGTATGCGTCCCGACGGTTCCACCGTCCTTGCTTACACCCAGGAAGCAGTAGACGCTCTGGTTCCCGAGAAAATGTTCGAATCCATTGCCGGAGATATGAACGGCACTGTAATGCCCGGCTGGGAGCCCGAGCGCATGGCCCGTGTAAAAGAGCTCTTCGCACTGTATAAAGATGTAGATGACGAAAAGCTGTTCGCTAATTTGAAGTACTTCCTGGAGCGCATCATGCCCACCTGTGACAAGTACGATATCAACATGGCGATTCATCCTGACGATCCCGCCTGGAGCGTATTCGGACTTCCCCGCATCAACATCAATAAGACCAACATCCACCGCATCATGAACCTGGTGGACAACCCGCACAACGGTGTGGCTTTCTGTTCCGGCTCTTACGGCACCAACTTAAACAACGATCTTCCCGACATGATCCGTTCCCTGAAGGGCAGAATTCACTTTGCACATGTGCGCAACCTGAAGTTCCACTCTCCTACCAACTTCGAAGAGGCAGCTCACCTTTCCAGCGACGGCACCTTCGATATGTATGAGATCATGCGTGCATTGTACGACATCGGCTTTACCGGTCCTATCAGACCCGACCACGGCCGTATGATCTGGGACGAGGTTGCTATGCCCGGTTACGGTCTGTATGACAGGGCTCTGGGCGCCACTTACCTGAATGGTCTGTGGGAAGCAATCGAGAAGCAGCACAAATAAATCTGTATACTGAAAGGAGTTTCCCCCATGGAACTGACATTAAACGGCATTATGAAGAATCGCCGGGCATTTGAAGCCGCCGGTTATAAGCTTCCTTCTTTTGATCTGGAAAAAGTTGCCTCAAAGACCAAAGCAGAGCCCACCTGGATCCACTTTGGTGCAGGCAATATCTTCCGGGCTTTCCAGTGTAACGTGGCCCAGAACCTGTTAAATGAGAGTTTTCTGGATACCGGTATCATCGCCGTAGAAGGCTTTGACTATGAAATTATCGAGAAAATGTACCGTCCTCACGACAATCTGACCATCCTTGCCACCTTAAAGGCAGACAACACAGTTGAGAAGACCATCGTTGCCAGTATCATGGAATCTCTGATCCTTGACAGCGAGAACGAGGCAGAGTACACCCGCCTGAAAGAGATCTTTGCTGCCCCCTCACTGCAGATGGCCAGCTTTACCATCACCGAAAAAGGATATGCCATCACAGATCCCAAAGGCAACACCCTGCCTGCTATCGAAGCAGACTTCGGCAAAGGTCCCGAAAAGCCCTCCAGCTACTTGGGCAAAGTGGTATCTCTGCTGTATCACCGCTATGTAAACGGCAAGCTTCCCATTGCAATGGTCAGCATGGACAACTGCTCCCACAACGGCGACAAACTTGCTGCTGCCGTAACTGCATTTGCAGATGCGTGGGTTAAGACAGGACTTGCCGAGGAAGGATTTGCATCCTATGTAAGAGATCCCAAGTGCGTATCTTACCCTTGGAGCATGATCGACAAGATTACTCCGAGACCCGATGCCACAGTGGAGGCTATGCTGGCAAAGGACGGCATTGACGGACTGGATCCCGCAGTGACCTCCAAAAACACTTACGTAGCTCCATTTGTAAATGCAGAAGAATGTGAATATCTGGTAATCGAGGACCACTTCCCGGGCGGCAGACCTTCTCTGGAAAAAGGCGGCGTGATCTTTACCGACAAGGAGACCGTAGACAAAGTAGAAAAAATGAAAGTCTGCACCTGCCTCAATCCCCTGCACACCACCCTGGCTGTATACGGCTGCCTGCTTGGATATGAGCTGATCTCTGAAGAAATGAAGAACCCCGTATTAAAGAAACTGGTTGAGACCATCGGCTATGTGGAGGGTCTTCCCGTGGTAGTAAACCCCGGCATCCTGGATCCCAAGGAGTTTATCGATACCGTGGTAAATGTCCGCATTCCCAATCCCTTCATGCCGGACACCCCTCAGAGAATTGCCACCGATACCTCCCAGAAGCTGGCAATCCGCTTTGGTGAGACCATTAAGGCTTACAGAGAACGCAAAGATCTGAATGTTGCTGACTTAAAGCTTATTCCTCTGGTATTCGCAGGCTGGCTGCGCTACCTCATGGCTATCGACGACAACGGCAAAGCATTCTCCTTAAGCCCCGATCCTCTTCTGGATGCCGCCTGTGCTTATGTGAAGGATTACAGCCTGTCCGATGAGGCCAAGGACTTGTCCAAGCTGGATCCCCTGCTTTCCAACGAAAAGATCTTCGGTGTGAACCTGATGGAGATCGGCATGGCAGACCTGGTAAAGAAATACTTTACCGAGCTTTCCTCCGGTGTGGGAGCTGTCGCTGCCACCCTTGCAAAATACGTGGGATAAGGGGTACACCGCTCCGGACGAATTTCTATGGTACCGGTAATTCCCGGCAAGGGATGCGGCCATTGTTTGTCAGGTTTTAAAAGTATAAGAAACACTAAGAGTTCCCCAGTGAAGTAAAAGACAACGCCCAAACGTCACCAACTCGCAGCAAGAGCTGCTCGAACATGTGACGCTTGGGCGTTAATACTTCATTGGGGAACCCTAAGTGTTTCTAATACTTTCAAAAGATGCCAAAACAATGGCCGCATCCCTTGTCGGGAATTACCTGCTCTACAGAAATCCGTCCAGGCGGTGTATTTTACTTTTACTTACTTCTATTCGTCTTATACGAAATCAAATTTAATAATCTGCACGTTGCTTCGGGCGGTTCTTTTAGAGACGGTCAGTTCCCGGTCACAGCGCTCCCACGGTTTTAGCACCTTTCGAAAGTGTTA
Source organism: Acetatifactor sp. (assembly GCA_045659805.1). Lineage (GTDB taxonomy): Bacteria > Bacillota > Clostridia > Lachnospirales > Lachnospiraceae > Acetatifactor. Next base: position 16,916 of record JAZRCR010000037.1, on the reverse strand, counting down.
GCAACACTTAGCATTCTCCGATGAAGTTTTAACGCCCAAGAGTCACATGTTCGAGCAGCTTTTGCTGCGAGTTGGTGACATCTTGGGCGTTGTCTTTTACTTCATGGGGAATGCTTAGTGTTCCTTACACTTTGGAAAACTGCAAAACCGTGGGAGCGCTGTGGCTGGGAACCGGCCGGACTCTATAGGCCCCGCCTACTTTGCAAGGAGCATCATGATCTCGTTGCTGCGGGCGATGAATCTGGTCATGGCTTCCGGTGCCAGAGGTGCCTGCTGCAGTTTCGCAAGGTCGTAGAGCTGTTCACAGATCATCTCCACATTTTCACCGTCCTGATGCTCTGTCACATACTGCACCAGAGGATGGTTGGCATTGAGGATCAGGGTCTCGCCGTCTCCGCCGAAAGCTCCCATATCCATACCGGGCATGGAGTACATCTTCATCATATCCTGCATACGGCGGCTCTCCTCGGAAAGCGTCAGGATGGAGGATACTTTCTTGTGCTTCAGTTTCTGCACCTTCACTGCCAGCTTATAATTCTTCAGTGCTTTGTTCATCATGGCGGCAATGGCTTCAGCCTGCTCCTCCATGGCTTTCTCTGCTTTCTTGGAGGTCTTTGCCTTCATAGCATCCATCACGTCTGCATCAATTCTCATGAACCTGATGCCTTCATTCTTGGCTTCCAGCTGCGAAATAAAGGGCTGATCGATATTGTGGGTCAGAATCACAGCATCCATCCTGGCAGCCTTGAACATATTGATATACTGGCTCTGCTGTAATTCATCGGTCACATAGTAGATAACCTTTTCTTTCTTCTCATCTTCTGCAACTTCCTCATCGGCATCGCTGTCAGCCACGATCTCTGCCTCTACTTTCTCACCGTTTTCATCGGTTGCCGTGCCTGCTTCCTCCTGTTCATCAACAGGCTTTACCTCCAGACACTCAGGCAGAGTCAGGTATTTGCCGTCCAGATTTTTAAACAGGATATAATCTGTCATTTTGTCGCAGAACTTATCGTCCTTGAGGCAGCCGAATTTGATGAACGGGCTGATATCATCCCAGTACTTATCATACTCTTCCTTCTCTGTCTTGCACATTCCGGACAGCTTGTCTGCCACCTTCTTGGAGATGTATTCAGAGATCTTCTTGACAAATCCGTCATTCTGCAGCGCACTTCTGGACACATTCAGGGGAAGATCGGGACAATCGATCACACCCTTGAGCAGAAGCAGGAACTCAGGGATCACCTCCTTGATGTTGTCAGCGATAAACACCTGATTGTTGTACAGCTTGATAGTTCCCTCAATAGAATCATATTCCATGTTGATCTTGGGGAAATACAGGATACCCTTGAGATTAAAAGGATAGTCCATATTCAAATGGATCCAGAACAGAGGCTCCTTGTAATCATGGAACACCTTGCGGTAGAAATCCAGATATTCCTCTCCGGTACACTCGTTAGGGTGCTTGCTCCACAGAGGGATCGTCTCATTCAACAGTTCCGGTTGCTTAGGCTCTTTCCCTTCCTCAACTTCTTCCGCGCCCGCCTTGGACAGATAAATCTCTGTAGGCATGAAAGCACAGTACTTCTTCAGCACTTCACGGGCCTTATACTCATTACAGAACTCCGGGCAATCCTCGTTCAGGAACAGTGTAATGGAGGTCCCCACTTCCGTCTTATCACCGTCTTCCATGGTAAATTCCGTACCGCCGTCGCACTCCCAGTGCACAGCCTTGGCACCCTCTCTGTAGGACAGGGTATCGATGTGAACCTCATCAGCAACCATGAATGCAGAGTAAAAGCCCAGACCAAAATGACCGATGATCTGGTCTGCGTTGCTCTTGTCCTTATATTTTTCAATAAAATCCGTAGCACCGGAAAAAGCGATCTGATTGATGTACTCTTCCACCTCATCCGCCGTCATACCGAGACCGTTGTCGGTGAAGGTCAGGGTCTTCTTCTCCGGATCCACAACCACGTCTATTCTGGCTTTATATCCCTCAGGGAGAGTATACTCTCCCATCATATCCAGCTTCTTCAGTTTGGTCACCGCGTCGCATCCGTTGGACACCAGCTCCCTGTAAAAAATGTCATGGTCGGAATACAACCACTTCTTGATAATGGGAAAAATATTTTCACTGTTGATCGATAAACTGCCGCTCTTTGCTGCCATGATAAACACTTCCTTTTCTGAATTTATAGAATAGCATCTGCTGAATACCAGTTTATCCCTGTCCTCTTCAAATGTCAAGACAAAATTAGCACTCATTTGCCGCGAGTGCTAATAATCATCCAAAACCTCAGCATTTACAAGGGATTGCAGAATTCTAAAATTTTCGTAAACTCACTTATGATCAGTCATCGAGCAGATACTGATTGTAAATATCAAAGAAACTGCAGGTGGTCACCTGGTCTTCCCGGATCAATGTGATCTGCTCCCAAAGATTTTCATTCAACTGTCTTACCAAGGTTGCCACAAAAGCATCATACTCCTGACCGAAGGCCTGATTCTTTCGCTGCTCGATTATTTTCATCTTATTGGCATCTGTCTCCTCCCGGTCAAATGTAGTGATACACTTGATGATGTGGTAGCCGCTGCCACTTTCGATCACCTCACTGATCTGGCCCTTCTCTAACAGAAAAGCGGCCTCCTCAAATGCCGGATCCATCTCTCCCTTGCCGAAAGAATACGTAATATTCTTATCCTGGCTGTACTGGGTGGCAAGCTCTTCAAAGCTCTTCTTACCCTCTGACACCTTTTCCCGGATCTCTGAGGCTCTGAGGGCTGCTTCGGCCTTGTCCTTATCGGAATAGACAATCCTGTTGCCCTCACCGTCCAGATTGTAGGTCTTGATCAGTATATGCTGTACGGTTATGATCCGGGCCTCATCGTCACTGATCTCAGGATTGATATCCTTGATGATCATATCGTAGACCTTCTGTGCCATGACAAGTTCCCGGTATAGTTCTTCTATTGTCTCAAAGGTCGCACCTGTCACTTCCTTTTCCGTTTCATTCAGGGAATTGAAATATGCCCGTGCAGCCTTCTGTACCTGGGAAGTCTCCTTCTCTGTCAGTTCAATCCCACGGTCCTTGGCCATAAGATACATGGTTTTGATCTGGGCGATCCTGGCCAGCACGGTCTCCTTTACATTTTCCTCCAGGGTCACACCGTTGTGCTCCGTGCTCCAGATACTGGTACCGTATACATTTTCATATTGATTCTGGGTATTTACCAGATAGACCAGCAGTTCCTCTTTCCTGCAGATCTCATCCTCAATGCGGAAAATCTCGTCTTTGCCGGTTCCCGTGGTAAAGATCACCTTAGTCCCCCTTCCGTCTTTTCCACAGGCCGTCAGGGACGCCACACACAGTATTACGGCCAGACAGGCCAAAATAATTTTATAACTCTTAGTCATCTGTTCTCCTCTATCCACTAAACGCAAGTCCTGACCGTACTGCCGGCCGGTGTCCGCTCCACCACAAGCTGTCTGTCAATGCGCTGGCTCAGTTCCGGCACATGGGAAATGATACCGATCAGTCTGTTCTTTTCCACCAGGCTCAAAAGTGCCTCGCAGGCCTGGTCCAATGACTCGCTGTCAAGGGCTCCGAAGCCCTCATCGATAAACAGGGTATCCACTCTGATACCGCCGCTCATAGCCTGAAGCACATCGCTCATTCCCAATGCCAGGCAAAGAGATGCCTTAAAGGATTCTCCTCCGGACAAAGTTCTGACGGAACGGTACTTTCCGGTATAGTAATCCATCACCTGGATCTCCAGATTGTCCTTCACACGGCCGTCGCCCACCTGGCCCACTCTGGACATTTCATACCGTCCGGAGGTCATCTTGCCAAATCTTAAGTTGGCTGCACGCAGGATCTCCTCAAAATATCCGGCCAGTACATATTGTTCAAAGACAAGCTTGCCGGAATTGTTGCCGCCGGCCATATTTTCAAGATCCTTCACATAGCCGTATTCCCGCTCTTTTTCTTCCATCTGCTCCTGCCTGACCTGCATCAGCTGTCTGGTCTTACGCACATCGGCAAGGTGACGGTTCCAGCTCTTCTGGCCTTCCAGCGCAGACTTTTTCAGTTGGCGTAAGTCTTCCGCCTCTTCCTCCGAGGAAGTAAGATCCTTAATCTCTGTACTTTTCACAGAAGACTTCAGATGATCGTACAACTCTCTGTTGGCAGCTTCTCTCTTGTGATACTCTCTGATCTCACGGTCCAGTGTTTCTCTGTCGTTCTTCTCCATTTTGGAACGGTCATATACTACTTTACTGCGAAAACCGTACTGTGTCAACGCTTCAGCAAATTGATTGCGACTCTCACTTTCCTGCAATTTTAACTGTTCCTCTTCCACTTTCAAGTCTGCCAGTCTGCGTTTCTTCTCGGTAAGCAGCGCCTCAATCTCGTGAAACCGCAGGATTTGACTGCGGAATCTGTTCTCTGCCAAAGTTGCAGAAGACATCTCCAGGTATTCACGCACCACACTGCTCCTCTGGCGGTTCAGGATCCGCTCTCTCTCCTCCACAAACAGGCGCTGCTTCTCAGACTGCTCCCCGATGATCTCAAGCTGTGTCTTCAGCTCCACCACCCGCTCATGGTGTGCGGCCGCGTCAGCCGCGGCATCCTCCCAGCGCTTTTTCAGAGACTTCATCTCTTCTTCGGAAACACCGCCTTCTCCGATACTTGCAGGGGAGGGATGCTCCACCGATCCGCAGACCGGACAGGGCTTCCCACTTTCCAGCATGCTGACAGCCAGACCGATGGCAGACAACTTCCGCTGCCTGTCGGCTTCCTCGTATTCCCGCTGCAATAAAATACTCTTCTCCGCCTTCGTCAGATACACTTTCTGGCCTTCTTTGAATGCGGCATCTTTCTCTTTCCGGGCTCGCTCCAAACGTTCCGCTTCTTCTCTGCCTTTTTCCAGCTGCCCCATGATCTGCAAAAGCTCTTCTATCTGCTCTTTTCTCTCTGCAACCGGGACCAGTGTCTTCTTCTCGGCTGCAAGCTCCTTTTGCTCTGCAGCAAGCTTCCTCTGCTCTTCATTGTTTTTCAAAACAGCCTGCGCGCACTGCAGTACCTTTGTCTCCATAGCCTCTGCAAGCCCTGCGTTCACGGCCTTTTTCAGAAGCTTCTCCTTCTCAGCATATTCCTGTCTGCCGTCCAGAATCACTTCCCGTTCTGCGGCAACCTTACGGAACTCTTCAATCTTCCTGTTCTCTTCTTTCCACTTGGTCAGCTGCTTTGCCAGACGCTCGGATTTCTTATCCGTCTCCTCATACAAAAGCTTTACCTTTTGCTCCTCTGCACAAGCTTCCGCTTCCATATCTGCAAGCAGACTCTCAAGCCGGGAAAAGTTCCAGTATTCTGCCCTTGTCAGTTCCAACAACCTGTCTTTATTTTCACGGCAAAATCCGGTAGACTCAATTCCCACCGTCAATAACCGGATATCCTCCTCCAGCTTATGCTTCTGCTCCATCACCTGGGCATAGAGCTTTTTGGCCCGGCTGCTCAGGGAATAGGTAAATCGGTCATACACGCCTGTACCGAAGATTTCCCGGAAGATCCTGGTCTTGTCCTTGGGCGGTGCTGTCAGAAGTCTCGCAAACTCTCCCTGGGCGATCATGGAGATCTGCTTGAACTGACTGTGATCCAGCACGAGAATCTCCTGAAGCTTCGCATTCACTTCCTTCACGCCTTCCAGCACAGTTCCGTCAGGGCATTTCAGGACAGCATTCTCCTTTTCCTCCGCCAGACCGCGGTCTCCTTTTCCTCTTTTCCTGGGCCGCAGATACTTGGGATTTCTGCTGATCCCGTAGATCTGTCCTCCGTGCTCCATGACAAGTTCCACATAAGTGGGGGTGTCCTCACCCGCAAAATCACTTCTGACACTGCTTCGGTCCTTATCGCGGATCTCACCGCTGAGAGCCCCGTACAGCGCATAAGTCATAGCATCAAAAAGAGTGGTCTTGCCCGCACCGGTGGGGCCTGTGATCAAAAACAGTCCCTGCCCGTCAAATGCGTCAAAATCCACGGTCACTTTATTGCGGTACGGTCCCCAGCCGCACAATGTAAGCTTAATCGGTCTCATTCACACTCGGCCTCCCTCGCCGCATCCTCCACATAACCTCTCCGTATCTCGTCCAAAGGCTCTCCCTTCAGCATCTCGTAAAAATCCGCAAACAGTTCGGCGGTACCCTTTTGTCTGCCGGTCAGCCTGCTCTCATACTCCGTCTCCGAGGAAGAGACATTCTTATCTATTATGATCTGCAGCACATTGGGATAAACACTCCTCAGTGTACCCATAGGATCCAAAAGTTCCTCAGTGTCTGTCAAAGTCACCTGAAGATAATCCTCTGTGGTTTCCTCCTGCGCCGCCTGCATCAGATCTTCCATTTTGCCACGGATGCAGCGCATCTCATGCACAGGCTTCAGCACCTGCTTCCTGACCTCCGCTTTACCCTGTCCGTCTATCTCCACGAGATAAACGCCCTTCTCCTGCAATGCCTCGGAAAAAGAATATTTCACAGGGGAGCCGCTGTAATATACCGCCCCCTGCCCGATTCGCTGGGGTTTGTGAATGTGCCCCAATGCCACATAAGAAAAATTCTGAAACAGGGATGCCGGCACCCTGTCAAGTCCGCCCACACTCACTGTGGTCTCGGAGTCCGACAGTTGGGGTTCCTCACCCTGCTCTCCCGCCACAAAATAATGGGTTACCAGCACATATCGGTCGCTCATCCCAAGCTCCCCGGAGGCCGCCACAGGCATCCCCGACAGCATGTTTTCCACCGCCTCGGCACTGGTTCCGGCTTCGGCTACAGAAGGCTTCACAAAAGGCATGCAGACAAAATGTACCTTTCCCCACTGATCCGAAAGCACAGCCTCCTTCAGCTCGCCTTCGTAAGCCCCTGCAATATACAGTCCCTGGCGTTCCAGGATCCTGTCCGCAAAAGCCACTCTTTCCCCACTGTCATGATTCCCGCTGATCATGATCACCGGGATATTTTCCTTCACCAGACCGGTGAGAAAATCGTCCAGCACACACACGGCTTCCGTGGAGGGCACAGCCCTGTCATAGACGTCGCCTGCGATCACCACGGCATCCACCTTCTCCGACAACGCTGTCTCATAAATCTGCTGCAATGCATGCTTCTGCTCCTCCAGCATGGAAAGCTCAAACAGTTTTTTCCCGATATGCAGATCACTGGTGTGTAAAAACTTCATCTTCTCCTCCGTCAGGGTAAAAAATGTTGCTCAGCCGAAACTGAGCAACATGTATCGATCAATATCATTTTGCTGTCAGCGGTCGCAGCTTATGCGATCACATGGATCCAACCTTCCGGCGCTTCCAGTCTGCCCATCTGAATGCCAGTCAGTGTATCATACAACTTCTTGGTAACAGGACCCATCTCGGTCATGCCGCTGGGGAGGCAGATCTCCTTGCCGTGGTCCACGATCTTTCCTACGGGAGAGATTACTGCCGCGGTACCGCAAAGTCCGCACTCTGCAAAATCCTGCAGCTCCTCAAGATATACTTCTCTCTCTTCCACCTCCAGACCCAGATACTCCTTAGCCACATACAGAAGGCTTCTTCTGGTGATGGAAGGAAGGATGGTGCCGGATTTGGGTGTTACCACCTTGTTGTCTCTGGTCACGAACAGGAAGTTCGCTCCGCCGGTCTCCTCAACCTTGGTCCTGGTCTTGGAATCCAGATACATATTCTCATCAAAGCCCTGATGATGTGCATCCACGATAGCGTGAAGGCTCATTGCATAGTTCAGTCCAGCTTTGATATGGCCTGTACCGTTGGGGGCTGCACGGTCGAAATCACTGACACGGATGGTCAGAGGCTTTACACCCCCCTTGAAGTAAGGACCCACAGGGGTACAGAAGATACGGAACTGATACTCATCAGCCGGCTTTACACCGATAACGGGGTTGGTGCCGAACATATAAGGGCGCAGGTACAGGGTCGCACCGCTTCCGTAAGGAGGCACATATGCTGCGTTGGCATCAACCACCTGTGTCACGGCATCTATAAATTTATCCTTGGGAAATACAGGCATCTCAAGTCTGGCTGCAGAATCCATCATACGCTCTGCGTTCAGATCCGGGCGGAAAGTAACGATGCGTCCGTCTTCCGTGGTATATGCCTTAAGACCTTCAAATACAGTCTGGGCGTACTGCAGAACACCGGCACATTCGCTTAACACTACATTGGCATCCTCAGTGAGTCCACCCTCGTCCCATGCACCGTTCTTAAAATTGGATACATATCTCTTGTCAGTCTGAACGTATCCGAAGCCCAGATTGCCCCAGTCAATATTTTTCTTTTCCATTGGTATTCCTTCTTTCCTGATTAGTATTTCTTTATTTATTATGTTACTTCGCGACAGGAATGTCAAGATAAAAAATACTCCGCAGACCCGCCGCAGGCAGAGAATTTCGCTCGCAAAATTCTTACTTACGCTCGTACTTCACAAACTGATATGCAATATCAAAATAAGTCTGTTCGTCACTGTCCGCCGTAATTTGCCAGTCCTCATCCTTGTCCAGATCAGGGAAATAAGTATCCGCCTCATACGCCATGTCTATCTTCGTCACATGCGCCACGTTGCAATAGGGCAACATCTGACGGTAAACGCTCTCGCCGCCGATGATATAGATATCCTCATCATTATACTGTTTCAGTTCTTCCAAAAGATCCTTCAGGGAATGGACAACCACCGCATCCTTCACCCTATATTTGCGGTCTGTGGTGAGTACGATATTGGTACGGTTCTTAAAAGGCTGCCCTTGGGGAAAATTCTCCAGGGTCTTGCGTCCCATCACGACCACCTTCCCTGCGGTTTCCTCCCGCAAATGCTTCTGATCGTTGGGAATCCGCACCAGAGGCTCATTCTTATTGCCGATGGCCCAGTTATTGTCCGCCGCTACAATTAAATTCATTCCGGTTCTCCTTAAATTCAAATCATTTGGTAAAGCTTGGCTGTCTGCAGGACCGTTTCCCGATCATGAGCTGTCGGTAAGCGTGCTTGGGTTTTCCTTTTTATCCCGTGAAGACAAGACCTCTGGTTTACATCGCCCCTGCTTATGGGCGATGCAAACCGTTCTTTGAAGGCTTGTCGGAACGTTTGGGATAACCGGAAAACCAAAGTACCTTACCGACAGCTCATGATCGGGAAACAGTCCGCTGACATACATGCGCAAAATTTTATATCGCTATGGGAATATCCTTGATCTGCTCTCCGGTCTCGTAATTATCTACTCTCACATCATTTCTGGTGAACTGATAAAAATCACGGATATCCGGGTTCAGCCAGAATGTGGGGGCCGGCTTGGGCTCTCTGCTGATCAGTTCTTTGATGATAGGGATATGTCTGTCATAAATATGGGCATCGGCGATCACGTGTATCAATTCTCCCACGCGCATATCGCAGACCTGAGCCAGCATGTGTATCAGTACAGCATACTGCACCACGTTCCAGTTGTTGGCCGCCAGCACATCCTGGGAGCGCTGGTTAAGAATGGCGTTGAGCGTCAGCTTATCGTCCCCGGCCTTCTGGGTCACATTGAAGGTCATGCTGTAGGCGCAAGGGTACAGATTCATCGCATGGAGATCCTGATGCACATAAATATTGGTCATGATGCGGCGGCTGAAGGGATTGTTCTTCAGATCATAGATCACGCGGTCCACCTGGTCCATCATTCCTTCTCTGTACTGATGCTTCACACCCAGCTGATAACCGTATGCCTTACCGATGGAACCGTCCGGATCTGCCCACTCGTCCCAGATATGGCTGTGCAGTTCATTGATGTTGTTGGATTTCTGCTGCCAGATCCAAAGGATCTCATCCGTCGCCGACTTAAGGGCAGTTCTGCGCAGTGTCATGATCGGGAACTCTTTGGAAAGGTCATATCTGTTCACAACACCAAATTTTTTGATCGTATATGCAGGCGCCCCGTCAGGCCAGTGGGGACGTACCTTCTCCCCTTCCGTGCTGGTACCGTTCTCCAGAATATCCTTACACATGTTAATAAAAATATGATCTGCTAAGCTCATGGTATTTTTCCTCTTATCTTTCTATCTTATCACAGATGGCATTGATCTGATCCGTAAACTTTGCCATGTCCTTGTTGGCCAATCCCGTATTCTTTTGAATCACTGCCAGAAGTCTCTGGCCGGCTGCCAGGAATCTGGCATATACTCCGGTAACCGCTTTCGCCCTCTTTTTAATGGGGATGGGCTCTGCCTCATATTCCAGCTTGCCGCTGAGCAAATTAAACTGCGTGCCACTGTAAGGCGCGTAGGAGGGGATGCTGTACTCCATCTTCAGGCATTCCGCAAAGGAAGCACACACCCGGTCCTCTCCGTGGACTACAAAAACTTTCCTTGGCTTCTCTTTAAAACCGGTGATCCAATCAATCAGACCTTCCTTATCCGAGTGACCGCTAAGACCCGTGAGCTGTCTGATCTTAGCCCGCACCTGAATGGGCTCGCCGAACAGCTTCACCTCTTCTGCACCTTCCACAATAGCCCTGCCCAGAGTGCCCACTGACTGATATCCCACAAACAGAACAGTACTCTCAGGTCTCCACAGATTGTGCTTCAAATGATGCTTGATGCGTCCTGCCTCACACATTCCGGAGGCGGAAATGATCACCTTCGGCGTCTCATTGAAGTTGATCTGCTTGGACTCATCGCTGGTGATGGATAATTTCAACCCGGCAAAAGAAATGGGATTGATGTTGGCACGCACCAGCTCCATGGCTTCTTCGTCAAAACATTCCCAGCGGTTCTCCTGAAAGATACCTGTTGCCTCCACCGCCATAGGACTGTCCACATACACCGGAAAACCGTCATGGCCCTTCACCAGCTTATCAATCTTTATCTTTCGCAGAAAATACAGAAGCTCCTGGGTTCTTCCCACCGCAAAGGATGGAATCACCACGTTACCGCCTCTGTCAAAGGTTTCCTGCAGGATGCCGGCAAGCTCTGTGACATAATCAACTTTACTCTGAGCATGATACCGGTCTCCGTAGGTGGACTCCATCACCACGTAATCCGCCTGTTCTGTCAGACCGGGATCACGAAGGAGTGGCTGATTCTTGTTGCCGATATCTCCGGAAAATACAATCTTCCTGGTGGTTCCGCTTTCTGTCAGCCACACTTCGATGCTGGCCGATCCCAGCAGATGGCCGATGTCCGTAAACCGGATCTTTACATCCTCACAGACCTCTACCGTGTTACCGTAGCCACAGGGAACGATCCGCTTGATGATGCCCTCCGCATCCTCCATAGTATACAGTGGCTCCACGGGCGCAATGCTCGCACTCCTCTTAGCCTTGCGGTTTTTCCACTCTGCTTCCATCGTCTGGATATGAGCGCAATCACGAAGCATAATGCCGCACAGATCCGCAGACGCTTCCGTGGTGAACACCTGTCCCCTGAAACCCTTGGCATACAAAAGGGGAAGCATACCGGAATGATCCACATGGGCATGAGTCAGAAAAACATAATCGATCAATGCCTCGTCTACGGGAAGAGGCGCATTTTCAAAAGTATTGACTCCCTGCTCCATGCCGTAGTCGACCAAAATATGCTTTCCGTTTACTTCCAGATAATGACAGCTGCCGGTAACTTCGTGAGCAGCCCCGATGAACACAAGCCTCATTCAAACACCTCTCTTATTTCAATCTGTTTGCCGTTTCATAAAACTGATAGTAAATACCTTTCTTTTCCAGCAACTGTTCATGGTTGCCTTCCTCCACGATGCCTTCATCCGTCAGCACCAGGATCCTGTCAGAATTCCTGATACTGGACAGGCGGTGAGCAATGGTCAGCGTCGTCCGCCCCTCGGAAAGTCTTGACAGAGACTGTGCCACAGCAAATTCACTTTCATTGTCAAGAGCGGAAGTCGCCTCATCCAGAATGATGATGGGAGGATTCTTCAGAAATACTCTTGCAATGCTGATGCGCTGCTTCTGTCCTCCGGAAAGCTTCACACCCCGCTCTCCCACATAGGTGTCATAGCCCTCCTTCAGTCCCATGATAAATTCATGTGCCCCGGCACGCTTCGCCGCCTCTGTCACTTCCTCCCGGCTTGCCCCCGGACGCCCGTATACAATATTCTCATAAATCGTGCCGGAGAACAGATACACATCCTGCTGCACAATACCGATATTTCCTCTGAGACTCTTCAGTGTAAAATGCTTGATATCCTCGCCGTCCAGAGTGATCTTTCCCTTAGTCACATCGTAAAACCTGGGAATCAGGTTGCAAAGGGTCGTTTTGCCGCCGCCGGAAGGACCCACAATGGCCAGTTTTTCTCCGGCATGGATGGTAAGGTTCAGTCCGCTGAATACTCTGTTGTGATCGTCCGGATACTCAAAGCTCACATTCTTAAACGTAATGTCCCCTCTGGGATTCTCAATGGCCACCGCATCCGGCTCATCAAAGATCTCGATGTCTGCATCAACGATCTGCAGGAATCTTTCAATACCCGTCATACCTCTCTGGAACTGCTCCGCAAACTCGATGATACGGCGAATGGTAGCGATCAGGGTAGTCACATACAGAAGATAAGCCACCAGATCTCCGGGAGCAATCAGTCCCTTCACCATAAAGATACCGCCGGCAACCACCACCGTCAGGTACATAAGACCGTCAAACAGTTTGACTGCTGTCTGGAACATGGCCATATATTTGTAAGTTTCTTTCTTAATATCCAGAAATATACCGTTATCCGTCTCAAATTTGCCGGTCTCGATCTCCTCGTTGGTAAATGCCTTGACCACCTTGTGTCCCAGCAGGCTGTCCTCAATGCGCGCATTCAGCTCACCGATCTGATTCCTCTGCTTCCTGAAAGCCCCACGCATCCGGAAATTCAACGTCATACACACAAAGACCATCACCGGCACGCACACAAAGATCATCAATGTCAGCCACAGATTGATCCTTGCCAGAATGATAAAGGCGATCACCGTCTTGATTCCCGCAATAAAAAACTCCTCGGGGCAATGGTGTGCAAACTCCGTCACATCAAACAGGTCATTGGTGATCCTTCCCATGATCTGTCCCACTTTGGTATTATTGTAATAAGTATCGGACAACTGCTGAAGATGATGATAGGCATCTCTTCTCATGTCCGTCTCAATCCTGGCTCCCATCACATGGCCCATGTCCGCCATGTAATAACCGGCGATACAGTCTATAATGCGAAGCAGCAGATACAAAAGACCTAAGCCGCCGACGGTCTTTACAGACAGAGACGCCAAGTCCCTGATTCCCTCGTTGGTGATGTAACGCATGATAAGCGGAAGCACCAACTCACACAGCGTGGTCAGGGAGGCACAGAACAGATCCAGTATCAAAGTCCCTTTATATTTCTTAAAATAAGGGGCAAATCTCCGAAGCAGCTGCCCCGATGTATATTGCTTACGTTCCATTGGTATCCCGCTCCTCTTTTCCTTAATTCTATTGTATTATGTTCCTTCCCCGGATGCAAGAAAATTCTGTTTTTATTATCTTATGACGGGCAGCACGTTTCATTTACTGCTTCTGCTTTCCCCCATATTTCCATATAATTATCTGAAAATTTCACGAAAAGAAGTTCAATTTTTTTGTTGACATTTCAATACGCATATAGTATAGTATTATTTGTCCGATGCGAAAGCATCTGTAATATGCACGAGTGGCTCAGTGGTGGAGTATCGCCTTGCCAAGGCGAGGGTCGCGGGTTCGAATCCCGTCTCGTGCTCTAATAACAAAAAGCGGTACGTAAAGTACCGCTTTTTTGTTATTAGAGCCCAATCCTGGACTCGAAGGTTCGAAGTCTCCGCTCCGCTTCGGTCGGCGCAAAGCCTCCCTACACTTGTTTGTAGTAGGACAGGAAATCTTTCAGTTTACCCATCGCATCTTCCAGCACTTCCACTCTGGGCAGGTAAACGACTCTGAAATGGTCCGGCTCATGCCAGTTGAAACCTCTACCGTTGATCAGCAGGATTTTTTTGTCCCGTAGCAGATCCAGAGCAAATTTCTCATCGTCTTTGATGTTAAACTTCTTCACGTCAATTTTGGGGAAAATATAAAACGCCGCTTTGGGTTTCACTGCCGAGATACCCGGGATATCATTCAGTGCCTTATACACATATTCCCGCTGCTCATAAACTCTTCCCCCGGGAACCACATAACTCTTGACGCTCTGATAGCCGCCAAGCGCCGTCTGAACGATGGACTGTGCCGGAACATTGGAACACAGACGCATGTTGGAAAGCATATTGATGCCCTGGATATAATCTTGAGCCACAGCCTTGTTGCCGCTCAGGATCATCCAGCCGATCCGGAATCCGGCAATCATGTGAGACTTGGACAGTCCGCTGTAAGTCACACAGAACAAATCCGGTGCCAGGGAAGCGATAGAGATATGCTCCTCATCGTCCATGACCAGACGATCATATATCTCGTCGGAAAAGATCATCAGCTGGTGCTCCCTTGCAATTTTGACAATCTCCTCCAGAATTTCTCTGGGATACAGTGCTCCCGTAGGATTGTTGGGGTTTATGATAACGATCGCTTTCGTCCTGGAAGTAACCTTCTTACGCATATCTGCAATATCAGGGTACCACTCAGCCTGCTCATCACAGATATAATGCACTGCCTTTCCCCCGGCCAACGTCACGCTGGCCGTCCAAAGCGGATAATCGGGAGAAGGAATCAACACCTCATCACCCTCATCAAGAAGTGCGGACATACACAAATTGATCAATTCACTTACACCGTTACCCGTGTAGATATCGTCCATGGTAACATTAGGGATATTTTTCAGCTGGGCATACTGCATGATCGCTTTTCTTGCCGCGAACAGACCTCTGGAATCAGAGTAGCCTTCGCACTCCGTCAGCTGTCTGCGCATGTCATAGATTACCTCGTCCGGCGTGCGGAAGCCGAAAGGCGCAGGATTGCCAATGTTCAGTTTCAAAACCTGCATTCCCTCATTCTCCATTCTGGCAGCTTCATCCACCACCGGTCCACGCACATCATATAAAACATTATCAAGCTTTGACGATTTCTTAAATTCTCTCATATTCCCAATTTCACCTTCCGTCTTTATTGTCTTGCCGCTCTCATCCTCTCCCAGCAGCCACCGGGGAGACACCTCCAGGACGTCGGCCAGAAACTGTAATATTTCCTTCCTGGGAACCGTTTTACCGGAAACATACTGACTGATATGGCTTTTGCCCAGTTTAATGCCCTTTTCTTCCGCCATACGGACCAGTTCAATTTGTTTTATCCCATTTTTCTGCAACAGTTCATTTAATCGCGCCCCGAAAATTGAACCTTCCATTCTTTCTCCCTCTTTTCCTATGATTTTCTCATGATTATACACCAAAATTGCCCAAAGTTCAATATGTGATTGCAAAAGTTCAATAAAAACTTTTTCACTCCGCCGCCGCGCGATCCACGGGGAGTGTTTTTGAATTATTGGAAAGTAAAAACGCGGAGCTGATTGCTCCGCGTCAAATCGAACTTATTGTTAAATTACCCGAACCAGATTCAGTTCCTTATCAACAAGCAGTATATCTGCTCTCTTTCCCGGTGTAAGCGATCCCACCTGATCGTAGATTCCAATGCTCCTGGCAGGGTTGACTGTCGCAGCGGCGACCGCCTCCTCCACAGGAATCCCGAAGGATACTGCCGTGCACATACCGTCATACAGATTGGTGGCAGAGCCGGCAATGGTTCCGTCGGCCAGGGTCGCAAGCTTTCCGGTTACGGTAACCTCCTGACCGCCCAGATCGTAAGTTCCGTCGGCAACACCTGTAGCTCTCATGGAATCACTGATCAACACGACTCTGTCAGGGAAAAGCTTAAATGTCGCCCGGACAACACTCTCATGAATGTGTATTCCGTCACTGATCAGTTCTACCATACAGTCTTTATTCTCCGCCGCTGCACCTACAAGTCCGGGATCTCTGTGTGCAAAAGGCATCATTGCATTGTACAGGTGTGTCACATGGTTCGCCCCTGCCTCAATGGCTTCGCGGCATGTGGCATAATCCGCAGAAGTGTGCCCAAGAGAAATGACTACATCCTCATGCAGCTCTCTGATAAAATCCATGGCGCCGGGTACATTGGGGGCCAGAGTGACAAGACGTATCAAATGATCACAGGCCGCATTGCACTCCCGGAAAAATTCCACATCGGGATCTGCGATATATTCTCTTGCATGTGCACCCTTCTTGGGAGCATCCAGAAAGGGCCCTTCCATGTTGATACCTCCGATGTGCGCCAATTCCTCTGATCCCTCCTTGGAAACCTCCAGCGCAGTGACAAAAATATCCTTCAACTGCTCTCTTGGAAGTGTCATGGAAGTGGGGCAATAGGTGGTAATACCGTGGGCGCGCTGATAGGCAAGGATTGTCTTAAGTCCCTCCACATCCGCATCGGAAAAGTCGTACCGGCACGCGCCGTGACTGTGTATATCGATCAGTCCCGGCAACACATATAAACCGGAAGCATCGATCACAATGTCGTCCGTAACCTGCTCTCTGCTGTCCACGATCCCGCCGTTCTCCACATAAACATCCCTCACGGAAAATGTTTTGTTCTCCTCAAATACCAATCCGTTTGTAATGATCATCTTATGCCTCCGCAAGCTCCTTTGCACGAACCAGGGAAAGCGCTGCCTCATCTGCGATGATGGTCACATCTGCATGAAGCTGCAGGATAGAAGCGGGAACCTTGGGATCCACAGGACCGTATACCGTATCGTACACTGCCTGTGCCTTGCCTGCTCCGCTGGCCAGCAGCAGTACCTTCTTTGCAGACATGATATTGCCCACACCCATTGTCAGGGCATGTGTGGGAACCTCATCAATGGATGCAAAAAATCTTGCATTTGCCTC
>JAZRCR010000036.1:0-1811 GCA_045659805.1 Acetatifactor sp. | reverse complement strand
TGCGGCCGCCTCTGCAAGCAATACGATGCCCAACGGCTTCACCGGTTATCAGCCTTTTGGCGGCGGGAATTCCTTCTTCGACATGTAAGGAGGCGACAGTACAATTGAATCAAAGCGCATAAAACGCACAAGGGTTTCTAGGAATAGATCTCTTGTGCGTTTTTTTGCGCCCACAAAAGGAGAAAGACAGATGAGTAATAAAGACAGAAAACGCCATATGGCATACGAGGGCCTGCTCATGCTGGGGCTTCTGGCCCTCCTGTTGTTCATCACAAGGCTGTGGCCGATTTTACTGTTGGTGATCCTCGGTATCTTTGCGGCAATCCTAAGACTGCTGTTCCTGTCTTCGACGAAGGTGGAGCCAGTGGAGCCGATAATGGCCCTGCCGGCTGCGCCTGCAGTACAGGAACCCACCGAACGGGATATGAAAGCTATGGCCTATGTGCTGATCCAGAAACGGATCACGCAGATCCTGGAGGCAAAGTACCCCAATGTCAGATGGATCTGGGAAAATGCCAGAGCCCAGGAGGATATCTTTATCGGTAATCCGGTGTATGTGATCCTGAACCGTGCAGGTGGGTACAAAAGGGGACTGGTTCTGATTCGGAACCTGCAGGTATTCGATGTTATTTTCGATGCTGCGCCCCAGACCGATTCTCCCGCCCCTCCGCCCAGTGCGGAGCCGCCGAAGCAGGAACCCAAAACCACTGAAACGGAAGAAGATGACGATATCCCTGAGGATTTTGGTCTTCTTGCCTTCCAGTGGGTAGAGGCACACATCATGGAGTTGAATGAACGCATCAATGAAGCCATCGGCAGACGTGAAACCAGTATGCAGATCAGTGCCGGGGAGCTTCCCGTCCGGGAAAGCTGGCCTGAGATCTGCAAGGAACTGGAGCGGAACGATCTGACCGGTGCAGAATGCCGCGAAGACGGCATTGAAATCAAATTTGAGCAGTAACACTGCAGAAAGGGAATCATTACTTATGAGCGTCGCAATCAACAACCTTATCAATTTTTCACGGTCTTTACCGGCTCCGTTTGACACCCTCACATCCAAGAAGGTTAAGGTGTCTTCCAAGTATGGCAGCGGCACCGAGGCCACCCTGTCCGCCACCGTTATCAAGGCTGTTCATGCATTCTGCGATTGTATGAGCGGCATAGGCGAAGGTGCTCTGGGGGTCATCGACCACAGAATGGTCGCAGAGTATAAGTCCTCCTCTGGCCCGGATGCCTACCATCTGGTGGTATACGACAGTGCCACGGGTAATATCGTGGCCAGTGGCTATGACAAGAACACGGAAATGATCGAGAACTACAGGCTCCACCAGACCGCAAACGACGGTGCGGCCGTTCTCATGGCTATGATCCCTGCGCTTATGGCGGATCAGGAGTTTGAAGATAACTTCAACCTCTACCAAGATCAGCGAAAGGCAGGCTACTTGGACATGGGTAAAGCCACGGAGTACATGGCGATCCTCTGCGATAATGCCTATCGGCGCATCAAGGATGAGACCTGTCCTGCCAATATCAAGGCTAAGGTCGAGAAGTCCGGCAATGTGCTTCGTGTGTCTCAGGCGCAGCTGGATTCCGTTGCGTATACGCCCAGTACGGTCATGGCAGGCGAGTTCACCATCTTTGCAAAGACTGCAAAGGTCACCGTCAGTGCTGCGACAACACAGATCCTCCATACCGATTTCGAGGGCAAATATCAGCTGACTCCTGGCAGAAAGCTTTCTGTTCTGGAGGAAAGCCTGGTGCCCAAGCTGGAGGATTGGTATATCATCCCGGAGCAGGCGGTCAATATCTGC
>JAZRCR010000035.1:0-1975 GCA_045659805.1 Acetatifactor sp. | reverse complement strand
CGAATTTAGACCAACCAGAACACCGGGCTGCATGATCACGGTGGGTTCCTGTACTTCTATCACGTATCCATTCTTCAGTGCTTTGATAAAATCAGTCTCAACGTAGGTATAGGACTGACCGGAGGACGGCTCCCCTTCTGCGGGCTTGCTGAGCTGCTTGATTTTCTCTGCGACCATATCCATGACTACAGCCATACAGTCTCTGGATGTAACTTCCTCGTTCAGAACGCCCGTGAGGCTCTGGAAGACACCACAGGGATCGAAATCCATGTCTTCAAGATCCGGGAGGTTCATGAGTTTTGCTACATTGGCGTATGTGATTCCGCCCATAGCCATGACTATCTCCCGCTCCTTATCCAGCTGGGCATCTCCTGTGGTCATAGTATCCGTTTTAGGGAATACCATACCGACAAAATCAAAGACTTCTGTAGATGCAGAGCAGGTGTATTTCATATAAGGCAGATGCAGACCGGCAGCGATTGCCCGGGCACCCTGGGTTTTACCGGTACCTGCAGGACCGCGCATCAGGAAATTGCGCATCTGCATGGGCTTGCCGGTCGTGATCTGGGCATGCTTGCAGATATTAACGACCTGTTCCGGAATAATGTACCAATCATCCAGCTTGGGAACCAGGCTTTCTTCCAGGAATGAGAGCTTTCTGCCCGGTGTCAGCTGGTACTTTCCTTCAAAATCAGTATGGGAGATTTCTGCTGTAGCCGCTTTTACGACGGCTCGGCCAGTCTTCGCGAAGATGGTGAACTCACCGGCAATGACATTTGTGGGCGTAAAGGTTCCGGAATCCAGCTGTGCCTGAGATACCCGAATCACATTACCGGATTTCTCGACTTTAGCCTTGATATTGGCAGGACAAGTTTCATCCTTCAGGCGGCGGTATGCGTTATCACACAGAATGGCCATGTATTCCACGGCTTTATTCAGATTGGGATAACCTGCCTTGCGCTCATCCATATAAAGGACAAAATTGTCTTCAAACTCCTGATCGGCTACCAATGCCGGGAACATGGCCATGAGGACAGCTGCACCGTCATTCGCAGTGGAATGAAGGCGGTAGCTCTCGATCATTTCCGTGTTCTTATCAAAGCCACTGGCCACGATAATGCCGGTGACACTGTCATATACCACCAGGTGATAGGCATCAGGTCCGGAACTGGACTTGTATTCTGCCACCATACGGTGATCGATCACGCCGACAGCGCCTTCACTGGTACCGTTCATACAGTCAATGACAGCGTGAACGGCTTTGATGACCGTAGCGGAAAGCGTAGCTTCTGTGCCGCTGCCGTACTTGGAAGATACCTTGATCTTCTTGGAAGTGAGTTTATCCATCGGTTCCGGAAGTGCCCGGGAGAAGTTGATGAGGTTATTGATTGCAACACTCATAATAAAATAGCCCTTTCTGCAGTTTTACTGCTCAAATTCAATTAAAATACCGTCTTCACGGCAAACAGCACCAGTTACATCATTGCGCTCCAGTTCCTTGCAGATCTCTATCCAGCTGCCCTTTGCAGGCAATTCTGAAGCATTGATCAGGATATCTTCCTTACGCTCTGCAATGGCTTCGTTGATGCGGTCATTCAGATCGATGATGTTGGCGTCTACCCACTGGAACGCAATCAGACCGTAGTCCTCAGGGATCTCTTCGGGATCATCCTTATCCTCTACCGAGTCTTCCTCAGACGCGGGGAGAATCTTATCTTTCGGGACCTGAAGAACAGCGTCTTTTTGCTGTACTACAGCAGGAAGATCAAAGACAATATCGCAGACCTGAAGATTGCGGATAACTACAAGACCTCTCTTGTAGCCTCCTGCTTTGTTGAGGATCACATAGACCTTGTTTCCTGCGAGAATATCTTCTTTGGCTCTCGGATTTTCCCAGATCCAGCGTGCATCAGGGAACCTTACAGAGAGGACCTGCGTGATACGTTGCTGGATTAGAAGATAAGCAAGATTCTGC
>JAZRCR010000034.1:0-21084 GCA_045659805.1 Acetatifactor sp. | reverse complement strand
GATTTCAAAAGTGTTAGGAACACTTAGAACGTTTCAATGAAAGTATTAACGCCCTGTTATCACATGTTTGAGCAGCGTAGCTGCGAGTTCGTGATGAACAGGGCGTTGTACTTTACTTCATTGGAACGTTCTTAGTGTTCCTTACACTTTTGAAATCTGCAAAATAAGCGGACCACTCTGCTTCGGGGACCATATCCCCCTGCCGGCTTACATCAGCTTACACTTCTTGGCCAGCTTTACAAGCAGATATCCCTTCGGGATGCTTCGCAGTTCCTGCTCGCTGACTCCGCGAAAGACGATGAGCAGTGCAAAATAGACACATACTGCCACAACAATGGCCGGTATCAGGGAAATTACTGTGGACGAAGTAAGTATATGTAAGAGACCGTATACGGCCCAGGCGCTGACTCCCATAAAGAATGCTGCCGCAAGGGGCACCAGGAAGGTCTTGACAAACTCCTGCCGGTAGCCGATAGCCTTTCTCACGGACAACTGGTTTAACACGCACATCAAGCCGGAATATACGATATTTGCGATCACAAGTGCATACAGATCAAGATCGGTCAGAAGCAGCAGACCTACCAGTGTAACCGTCTGTACAGCAAGCGCAATCGCTGCATTATAAATGGGTGTATTCACCTTGCCGATACCCTGCAGAATAGAGCTGCTCAGAGTAGACAGTGAGAAAAAGATCACTGTCACTGCCAATGCCGTCAGCAGCACGGCCGCGGTATCGATAGTCTCCTTCTGGGGGAACAGAAGCCATGTCACCGGTTTTGCCAACACTGCAAGCCCTACAGCCGCGGGAATGGCGATCATCATAGTGGTCTTGATGGACATTCCGATCTTTTCACGCGCCTGTCCGATGTCCTTAGTAGCCACCGACTGGGCAACCGTAGGAATGACGGCTGAGGCCATAGCGGAGGCAAATGCTACCGGGATATTGCAAATGGTCACCGCCTTGTAGGAAAAAATACCGTAATTGGAATAAGCCACCGCCTCATCAATTCCCCGCGCAAACCGATACAGCTTCAGATATACCACAGAGTTCAGCGCAGTGCTGAGATTGTACGCTGCCGTACTCAGGATAAAAGGTGTCACCACCCGCACGATAGTCCGGGAAATATCCCTGTAGGAATCCACAGCCTGTGTCTTATCTTTATGTATGCGCTTGTGGATCAGCTGCTTATTCAGAACATAGATTCCCCACATGAACAAAAGTCCCACCAGCACGCCCGCGCAGGTACCGAGGGCACTTCCCATGGCTCCGTACCGGGCTTTTTCCGTTTCTGTCTCTCCTGCAAATATCCCGATCAGCGCCATAGCTGCCACGATACTGATCACCGCATTGGCAATCTGCTCCAGAATCTGGGAAACCGAGGTCTGCACCATACTCTTATGGGCCTGGAAATACCCCCTGAGAACCCCAAGGATACCGTACAGGAACACTGTGGGTGCAAAGACCCGAAGAACAGGGATCGCTCCTCCGTCCACCAAAAGTCCCGCTCCGAAATACAAAAACAGACTGGCAGCACCTCCCACCGCGAGCACATACCAGAGGGAACACAAAAATACCCTGTGTGCATTGCGATATTCTCTCACTGCCAGTTTCTGCGCGATCACTTTTGAAATTGCAGAGGGAATACTGTATGAGGAGATCAGCAGCACAATGGTGTAAATGCTGTAAGCAGCCTGATAATATCCGCTTCCCAGATCTCCGATGACAGCAGCCAAAGGACTCCTGTACAAGAGTCCTATGATCCTGCTTATCAGTCCTGCTGCGGCAAGGATCCCTGCCTGCAGGATAAAACTGTCCTTTTTACTGCTATTACTACTGCTCTTTGTCATAAGTCATCAACCAATCAGCCAATCGTACATTTCCTCATATTTGCCGGCAGAGGCATTCCAGGAAAAATCAGTTGTCATTGCTCTCTCCACGATCTTGTTCCAATCAGCTTTCCTGTCATAATAAATGTGCTCCGCAAAACGGATGGTATCCAGCATGTCATGGGCATTGTAATTATCAAATCCAAAACCGGTACCGGTCTTCTCCTGCTCATTGTAAGGCTGGACCGTGTCCTTCAGACCGCCGGTCCTGCGCACAATGGGAAGCGTGCCGTAGCGAAGGCTCATCAGCTGGCTCAGGCCGCAGGGTTCAAACAGCGAGGGCATCAGAAACGCATCACAGGATGCATATATTTTGTGAGAAAGCGCATCCGAATAAAAAATATTGGCCGAGACCTTGTCCGGATATTTCTCCGCAAAATACCGGAAAGCCCCCTCAAATCTCTCTTCACCGGTGCCCAGAATCACCAATTGCACATCATCCTGACAAAGCTCATCCATCACATGATCGATCAGATCAATGCCCTTCTGATCTGTCAGGCGTGAGATCAGCCCGATCATCATCTTCTTGTCATCCTGAGGCAGTCCCAGCTCCGCCTGAAGCGCTCTCTTATTCTTTATCTTCTTTCGTCTGAAATCTCCGGCACTGTACTTCTGCACGATAAAGGGATCTGTCTCGGGATCAAAATCGTCATAATCAATACCGTTCACAATCCCCTTAAGCTTATACTCCTTAGCACGCAGCAGGCCGTCCAGCCCTTCCCCGTAAAAAGGCGTCTTGATCTCTTCAGCATAAGTGTTGCTGACCGTGGTGATCGCATCCGCAAATACGATCCCTCCCTTCAGCAGATTTGCATCGTAATATGCTTCCAGCTTCTCAGTGGTAAAATAATAATCCGGAAGGCCCGTAATACTCTGAACCGTCTGTGGATTCCACTTACCCTGGAACCTGAGATTATGGATAGTAAACATGGTCTTAATATGGCTGTAAAATTCATTATCCCGGAATCGCTCATTCAGATACACCGGTACCAGACCGGTCTGCCAGTCATGGCAGTGTATCACATCCGGCTGAAAATCCAGAGCGGGAAGCACCGAAAGGGCCGCTTTGGAGAAAAAGGCGTATTTCTCAATCTCATACAGAGCATTGTCACTATACGGCTTAAACCCTCCGAAATAGCCTTCGTTATCTATAAAATAATACCGGATGCCTTCGATCTCAGCCTCTAATATTCCCACATACTCCTGCTTCCAGTTGAAATCCATGTAAAAATGGGTGATATACTGCAGCTTATCTTTCATCTCCTGCTTCATGCAGATATATTTGGGAATCATCACGCGTACATCGAAGCGCTCTCTGTCAATGCACTTAGGCAGCGAACCTACCACGTCCGCCAGACCACCGGTCTTGATAAAGGGCACTCCCTCCGACGCCACAAACAGAATCTTTTTCATTTAAAATCCTCCCATAAATCGGACTCACAGTTTCCCTTATATTATACATCAATCCCGGGATTTCGAAAAGAGGTATTTAGAAAGGTTCTCTGTA
The DNA here is from genome assembly GCA_045659805.1 of Acetatifactor sp. Classification (GTDB taxonomy): domain Bacteria; phylum Bacillota; class Clostridia; order Lachnospirales; family Lachnospiraceae; genus Acetatifactor. Next base: position 17,690 of record JAZRCR010000034.1, on the reverse strand, counting down.
TTTCAGGCGGATCTTATCAGATATCAGCGCGATGAATTCAGAGTTGGTTGGCTTACCTTTTCCCGTATTGATGGTATAGCCGAAAAGTGCATCCAGTGTCTCCATCCTGCCTCTGCTCCACGCGACCTCAATGGCATGACGGATTGCCCTCTCCACACGGCTGGATGTGGTCTGAAAACGCTTGGCGATGGTGGGATATAAAATCTTGGTGATCGAACTGATCATGGACGGATCTTCCACCGACATAATGATCGCCTCTCTCAGATATTGATAGCCCTTAATATGTGCCGGCACACCGATCTCATGTATCATATCCGTGACGTCCTGTTCCAGGTCGTGGACCGGTTTTAAAGGCTTGTATTCTTCATTACTCCCTGACATAGAATTCTTTTTTCCTGTGGAGGGGACCGTGATCATGATCTGAAATTCTTTGTCGGCATTCATCAGATCATCCAGTATTTTGTATACTTTATCATTATCCTTGGTAGAAACGATGTTCAGCTGTTCCATGATGTTTCCTCCGTTTTTATACATAAAGTTGATTCCTTCCCATTATACGGTGGAAATACGCCCGCATTCAACATTAACTCACCGCAACATTTTGCGGCAGACGCCAATTTGTGTCACAGGCACTGATTATCCGCTCTGTTTAGACCGGTTCTGTCAAAAAGTGAGCAAAAAAGAAAAGAATTGTATTCCCGGAGATTTTAAGCTATACTGTTACTATGACACAGAAAGGATGATTACCGATGATCAAACAGGAAATTACAGAGCTGAAGAAGCTCTTTACCCAGAATAACTGCTCCGTCACCCGCATCTGCGGCTGTTATATAGATGGGGAAAAGAACAAGAAAACACAATTTAAACAAGCATTTCTCGCCCTCCCGGAAGAGGAAATGTTCAAATATTTTGAGATCCTGAGAAAATGTTATTCCGGCACCCTCGGCAAAAATATGCTGAACCTGGAATTTCCCCTGGAAGCAGAGGAACCGGGCGGTCCCCAGGATCTGCTGCTGCGTCTGCGCGACAGCAAATTGAAGGACGATGTGCTTCTGGATGCCTTTTACGACAAAGTGATCGAAACCTATGATTATGTAGGGAACTATCTGATCCTGGTCATCCACGACGTTTACGATGTACCGGGAAAGACAAGAGACGGCTTTGAGATGGAGGATGCCTCCGATGAAATCTACGAATACATACTCGCCTGCATCTGCCCGGTAAATCTGTCCAAACCCGGGCTCAGCTACAATGCGGATGAGAATGCTTTTCAGAACAGAATCCGCGACTGGGTAGTTGCCATGCCGGAGACCGGTTTCCTCTTCCCTGCCTTCAACGACCGCGGCAGTGATATCCACGGCACACTGTATTATGCCAAGGACTCCGAGGAACTCCACGAGGAATTTGCAACCCGGATGCTTGGCTGCGCTCTCCCCATGTCTGCCGGCGGGCAGAAGGAAACCTTCCGCGCTCTGGTGTCCGAGACGTTGGAAGAAACCTGTGACATGGAAATGATCAAATCCATCCACGACAAACTGGCTGAGATGGTAGAGGAACACAAGGAAGAGCCGGAGCCTCTGATGCTTGATAAAAATGAAGTAAAAGCACTCTTTGCCAACAGCGGTGTATCCAATGAAAAACTGGAAGCCTTCGAGCGCCATTTTGACGAAACCGCCGGCGAGAAAGCCACTCTCCTGGCAGACAATGTGATAAATACCAGAACTTTCGAGGTGAAGACACCCGACGTGGTTGTCAGAGTCAAGCCGGACCGCACCAACCTGGTGGAGACCAAAGTGATAGACGGCAGAAAATGTTTGGTCATTGCATTGGACGGCAGTGTGGAGGTCAACGGGATCACGGTGAAGAATGGCGCATCCGCAGACGAAGAAACCTAAAAATCATATTACAGCTTATTAACAACAAACGATCATAATCACCGGGAATCCCGCCCGGCAGCTATGATCGTTTGTTTTGTTAATATATCAGATATTGCGGCTGACTTCCAAACAATGCATCGGCAAATTCGCTTGTCATAATGATTTTCATTTCATGATCCAGTTCCACCGGCACTTCAAATTCTTTGACCGGAGCATCCTCAGCCCGAAGGCGATTCTCTAACTCGGTCCGTACGTTTCCTATTGAATCAGGCTGATTATTACTTAGGTCTCGCACTTCTTCAAACACAGCACCAAAATCAACATTAGTGATAGCCACGTGAACGATGTAAGAATCTCCCTTTTTCTCGGTATTAATTATTTCAAACTTCATTTTCTCTGCAAAAGTCGCAAAATAACCATTAAATTCAACAAACGGTTCATTTTCATACCACCCTGAGAGATATTTCCCGCATTCCAAATCTTTCATTTGATAAGCGGTCAAAAAATCCGTTATCTGCTTTTCACATTTTTTGATTTCTCTTGCCGCATTCCTTTCTGCGCTCCCATTTCCCCAAAGAGCACAGGCACAAATGATAATGATAGCTGTAACAATAAATATTACAGGAACTAATAACTTTTCCTTTTTCACCCTTTTATTCCCCCTTGAATATTCTCTTTGGTATGACTCCTCCATGTAATAAGGATAGCAAAAAATTACAAAAATTAAGTTTTTGCCTTGTTCTATTAATCCATCTCTAAAACTACACTGCCGTTCTCCAGAGACTTTGGTACATTGATGATCCTCTGATTCTCCGATCCACGGAATTTTAATCTCAGATTCTTCTTTGCCAGCACAAACTCGCCGTCCACCAGCACATCAATCTGTTTGAGCAGTTCTTCCGCGAAGGGTTTTCCCTCCTCTATCCAGCCAAGCAGATCCTTGTCGAAAGTGTATCCGGAATAACACCAGATACTCTTCTCCGGATAACGCTGCCGCACTTTTTCAAGAAGAGATGCCAGCGGCGGTCTGTTTGCATCTTCAAAGGGCTCTCCGCCCAAAAGGCTTAACCCCTGTATATAGTCATGGTCCAAGGCTTCCAGGATCTCTTCTTCCGTCTCCTGCGTATAGAGGGATCCGTAGTTAAAATCCCAGGTTTCCGAATTAAAGCATCCCGGACAGTGATGGGTACAGCCGCTCACGAACAGCGACACGCGCACCCCGGGGCCGTTGGCCACATCCGTCTTTTTGATCGTTGCATAATTCATAGATGCAGCACCCTCGACTTGATTTCTTTGGTTTTGCCGGTATTCCAGAAGTTCTCACCCAGATAACCACAGGTTCTTCTTGCCACATTCATCTTGGACTGACTCTTGTTGCCGCACTGAGGGCACTCCCACTCGTTGTCCTCGTTGATCTGGATTTCACCGTCAAAGCCGCACACATGGCAGTAGTCAGACTTGGTGTTGAACTCTCCGTACTGGATATTGTCATAGATAAAGCGGATCAGTTCCTCAATGGCATCCACATTGTTCACCAGATTGGGGACCTCTACATAAGAGATGGCGCCGCCCAGAGACTTGTGTTGGAACTGGCTCTCAAAAGTAAACTTTGTAAAGGCATCGATAGGTTCTCTAACGTCAATGTGGTAAGAATTGGTATAATATCCCTTGTCCGTCACATTTTCAATATCGCCGAACTTTTCTCTGTCGATCCTTGCAAAACGGTAGCACAGGGATTCGGCGGGTGTTCCGTAAAGGCTGAAGCCCATGCCGGTTTCTTCTTTCCAGCGGGCTGCAGCATCCTTCATGTGGTCCATGACTCTCAGTGCAAACTCCTTGCCTTCGGGTTCGGTATGGCTGCAACCCTTCATCACATAGGTGGTCTCATACAGGCCGATATAGCCCAATGACAGGGTGGAGTAGCCGCCATGCAGGTACTTCTCGATCTTCTCGCCCTTTTTCAGTCTTGCGATGGCACCGTACTGCCAGTGGATGGGACTCACGTCGGACACGATATCCTCCAGGGATTTGTGTCTGCACATCAGTGCCTCATAGCAGAGTTCCAGTCTCTCATCCAGAAGCTTCCAGAACTTGTCCTCATCGCCGTTTGCCAGAATACCGATCTGGGGCAGGTTTAAGCTGACAACACCCTGATTGAAACGGCCTTCCCATTTATACTTTCCGTTTTCATCCTTCCAGGGAGACAGGAAGGAACGGCAACCCATACAGGAGAATACCTCTCCCTCGTAATTTTCACGCATTTTCTTGGCAGAAATATAATCGGGATACATTCTCTTGGCAGAACACTGTGCCGCAAGCTTTGTCACATAATCATATTTACCGCCCTTTAAGCAGTTATTCTCATCCAGCACGTACACCAGCTTGGGGAATGCAGGCGTCACATATACGCCCTGCTCATTCTTGGTACCCTGCAGACGCTGACGCAGGATCTCCTGAATGATCAGAACAGTCTCTTCCACATATTCATCTTCTTCGTCAATATGCAAAAACAGAGTCACAAAGGGAGACTGACCGTTGGTGGTCATCAAAGTGTTAATCTGATACTGGATGGTCTGAACACCGCTTCTGAGTTCATCCTGCAGACGAAGCTCCACAATCTTTGCTCTTGTCTGCTCATCCATCTGATCCCCGAATTCCGCGATCAGCTGACGTTCAAATTTCTCACGGCTCTTGCGCAGATACTTGCCCAAGTGTTTGATATTCACAGACTGCCCGCCGTACTGATTACTTGCAACAGCCGCAATGATCTGGGTGGTAATGGTGCAGGCCACCTGAAAGCTCTTGGGAGACTCGATCATCTTACCGTTGATGGAGGTACCGTTATCCAGCATATCGCTGATATTGATCAGACAGCAGTTAAAAATAGGCTGGATGAAATAATCCGCATCGTGGAAATGCAGCACACCGTTGTCATGGGCCAGAGCAATATGCTCGGGCAAAAGAAGTCTTCTGGTAACGTCTCTGGACACTTCGCCCGCAATATAATCACGCTGGGTGGACGCAAGTCTTGTGTTCTTGTTGGAATTTTCCTCTGCCAGTTCCTTATTCTCATTGCGGATCAGCTTCAGGATAGACTCATCGGTGGTATTGGACTTTCTGAGCAGACTTCTCTGATAACGGTATACGATATACTTCTTGGCAAGCGTATACTTATTGTGCTTAACCAGATCCGCCTCTATCATATCCTGGATTCTCTCCACAGTCAGCATATCCTTCTGCTGCGCTTCCACTTTGTTAAGGATCTCGTCGATCACTTCCCGGCCTACACGATCCTTCTCTTCCACTTCATTATTTGCCTTACCGATAGCCGCTATGATCTTCTCCGCCTCGTAAGGAACTACTCTTCCGTCTCTCTTCTGAATCTTCATCCTACACCAAACCTTCCCTGCAAAACAGCCGCATCTGTAACAACAGATACGGCCGCTGATCCATGCATCTTACTTATCCTATAATTGCACAATATCTAGTGCTTCAACTTTCGTTTCGCATCTATATCTTGTACCCTATTATAGTAAAAGCATAAAGAAATTGCAATAGGTTTTTCATATTTTTAAATTAAAAACAATACCATCCTCTGCAGCACAGACCGCCGCCGCAGCAGAAATTGCAAATCAGATTGGCAATGCACAGTTTCATGCACATACCGCTGCCGCCGGAGCTTGGATAACCGTAAGTTGCCTGACGCTGTTCATACCAGGTTCCGCCACTCTCAAATCTGCGCACAAGACTCTGATAGTCTGCATTGCCCGGTTCCAGTGCACTGGCGCGTTTTGCATGCTCCAGTGCCGCCACATTATTTCCCATACCGGAGTGCGCGATAGCGCTGTAATAGTACCATCTTGCATTGCGCTCCTGCTGTCCCATTCCGTCCAGAGCAGTGCGCGCCTCCTTATAGTACCCGTTGCGGATATAATTCCCTGCAGCACGCAGATACGGTTCCTCCTCGTATCCTGTACTGCCTGACTGTCCGTAGCCGTATGCGCCTCCGAATCCGCCAAAGGGTCCGTAACCAAATCCTCCGAAGGGTCCGTTTCCATAACCCTGTCCGCCATAACCGCTGTTGCCGTAACCGCTGCCCCCATAGCCCCCGGAGCTGTACCCCCGGGAACTGCCCGGACCATAGCCATATCCCGAGGAACCGTACCCTTCCGTCCGCTCCTTCATGATCTGCTGATAAGCGGCCTGAATCTCCTTGAACTTCTCCTCCGCCTGATCCTTATTGGGATTGTTAATATTGGCATCCGGATGATACTTGCGGCTCAGTGCTTTATATGCCTTCTTAATCTCCTCTTCCGAAGCATTCCTGGATAACCCCAGTATACTGTATGGATCATTCATGTCCCTTTTCCTTGTCCTTACTTCTCTTTTCTCTCACTGCCTCATACCGGCACCACACACCGGAATACAGCACATTTCTGAGGATCTCAACATTTTCCAGGATGGGAAGCTGCTCAAACTCCTTACAACATTCCGACATCATCATGGTCAGGATCGTCCTGCACTCTTCCTCAAAATCCGGGCTGTTGTAAAGTTTCTTCAGCGGATTGTAGGTTCCCTTCCGGATATCCTCCTCCACGTCCTCATAGGCATCCATCAGATATATGAACTTGCCCAGATAAAAGGCAAATCTTGACAGATTCTGTGTCCACTCGTCTTCTTTACACACCACGATCTGCACCATAATCTGTCCGAAAAGCCCCGCCAGCGTGTCAATATCTGCTTTTCCGGACTTCTCTGCCTCTGTCATATCATGCATCAAAAGATCGATCCTGCGATATTTATCTGCATACTGTTCTCTGGCTTTCCTGGTCTTACCCTCCAGAGCCTTTCCATAGATCAGCTTGTAAAACTTCTTTTCATCCTCCCAGTCATCCCGGCATTTGTAATAAGCAAACAGTACATTCATATCTGCCATATACTCCGTGAACAGATTACTCTTTGTGGGATGTTTCTCAAAGGGATGGGCGATGCACTTGCAATGACTGCTTACAGTCTCCGGCTCATAAAGGCCGGATAGCAGCATTAACAAAAAGGTCATATCGTAGCTCAATGCAATCTGGCCGGCCGCCCCGTACTTCTCCTTCAGCTTCCGGCATAATCCGCAATAATATGCGTGATAAACATCAAATTCCTTAAACTTCATCTCTGTCTTATTGACAATGATATATCCAAACATCCGGTACCCCCGTCAGCTTTTTCTGATAAACGTGGTGCCGCACTTCTGACAGCGGATCTCAATCCTTCCCCTGCCTCTGGGCGCCCTGATCTTCTGCTTACAGCCGGGACACTTAAAAATATGGTGAGTCTTTCTCTGTGCGAACGCTTTCTTCTGCCCCAGAAACCAGTTCTTCACCTTTCTTTCCTTTTGGAGGTAGCTTTGATTTTCAGCTGTGCGCCGATATACATTTCTGGAAAACATTCTGTAGTAGGTGTAAACCAGTAATAACAATGCGATCAGATAAAAAAACTTCAGTCCGAACATGGACAGCACCATACACACAAGTGCCACAATCATCAAAAACTGGTTAAATCTGTCATTCCCGTACCGCCCCCGCATAAAACGGCTTAATCTCTCTCTCATATTCTGCCTCTCATTCCGCAGACATCACTGCTTTGACTCTCCTTACATCCTACTATCAACACAGGCAATTTACAATGTTTTCTTTCTAAACAATTCTAAAAAAACTGTAAAGTAACCGGGCTCACGGTCCCGTAATCACGTCTGAAGCCAATACGTCTTCTGCAGAGAGAATGTTTGTACCGAACACTTCCTCGCACAGAGTCTGCAGATCGCTCAGCGCAAGGTCCACCTCACCGTAAGTTTTGATGCCGTGAGAATCAGCTTGTTCTTTCGTATAATTCTCCAGAAGGTACACCTGCTTCAATCTGACCGGACCTGCCGTATAGTGACAGATCATAGGGATCACTCCGGTATTTTCCTCGCTGACAGTGATCTCATCTTCTGCCACATGAATATTGACCCAGGCCATTGCTTCCAGCATACATATGGGGTTTTTCTGGGTGGAAACATAATTTCCCAGAGAATAGTAGCACAGTGCCCTGTTGCCGTTTTCAGCCTCAATCCATTCCATGGGCTGAACCACATGAGGATGGGTACCGATAATGATGTCTGCACCTGCATGAGTCATCTCCATGGCAAATTTCTTCTGGTAGACAGAAGGCTTTGTCGTGTATTCATTCCCCCAGTGGGGGCAAACGATTACCACATCTGCCATTTCCTCAGCCTCTGCAATATCTGTCAGAACATCCGGATGAAGCTGTGTGAGATCAATGGCTCCTGTCTCGTCATCGTAATTGCAGAGCATGTCCAAATGCCCCTCTACGTCCTCCGACAAAACGGCATGATTGGCACTGTATGTATAATTCAAGATTGCGAGATCAACTTCTCCCACCGTCACTATCTGAAGTGGTGATTCATCCTTTGGGTGGATACCAGCCACAGCCACCTCCGGATACTGCTTCCAAAAGTCCACACAGTGCAAAAGTCCCTCTGCGCCCTGATCCGCCGCGTGATTAGAGGCATGCAACACCACATTAAAACCGGCCCCGGCGATGGCATCTCCCACCTGAGTGGGGGAGTTGAATTCCGGATAGCCGGAAAAACCCAAGGCATTTCCGCCAAATACCGTTTCCTGATTGATCATCCTGATCTCAGCTTCCTCCAGAAAATCCCGGATCCCGTCGAACAAAAAATCATAATTATAGCTGCCGTCCTTCTGTAACCCCGTGCGGACGATACCCATGTGCATCAGGTTGTCTCCCACCATCATCAGTTGGATGTCGTATTCCTTTTCATCCGGTTCGGTTTCCACGGGAGCGCTCTCCTCTTCCGTACTCTCCGGCAGCTCGTACGTCTCAACTGTCTCCGACGTTTCAACTATCTCAACTGTTTCACTGCGCTCAATCGCCCGGCCCGTTTCCTCCCCGGAAAGAAAATAGTCCAGATTGACCGCAACCGAATCGCCGCAGCCCGTGAGCATAAAGAAAAGCAAAACTATGGCTGATATTGCTTTTATTCTCATATTATGAATGCCTCACTGCATACAAGATACATTTTATTTACTGTGCTTGCTTCGTTCTTACCAGAATGGAGTTTTTGCCGTAATACTCTGCAGCATGCTGATTTTCCCAGTTGTTGACTTCCTTCAGGTCTTCAAAAAACAGCGCACTGGGAGGATTGGTAAAGGCCTCCAGGACCACATCATCAAGCGATTTATCCTCCAAAAGAAGCAGTCGCTCCTGATGCTCTTCATAGTAAACGGCAGCGGTACCGTCTCTCAGATCCCGATAGGCTTTGTAGGGTGCTGCTCCCGGTCCCACATTGATATACATGGCTGCCAATACAAGCACACCTGCCAGAACACCATATATGACCGATGACAACGGTATCCGTTTCCACTTTTCCGCTGCAGCGCTCAGGAAAGGGATCTTTCTGTCAGGGAACCTGCTGTGCAGCCATCCCAACAGATAAAACTCATTTCCAAGCAGCCAGAAAATCATCTGAAAACGGTAAATATTCTGGACACGGTAGGTGCCGATGATGCCCAGCGCATACTCATTTGGTGTAAACTGTGCAGCAAACATACCGAAGCTGATCACCAGGATCAAAAGTGGCACAGGGAAACGACACTTTACATTCTTTACGATTTTCCAGAAAAGCGGTACCATCACCAGACACAACAGGAGCACAAAAGGGAATGTCCATGTTGACACATAAATCGCCGCATCATACAGAGACATACAGATAGCCTTTATGGCAGAAACCTGTGCATCGGCATTCTCGATCCTGCGATTGGTGGCACCCGGACTGAAGGCTGTCAAAAGGAAGCACACAGTATATACTGCCAGATTGATAAAGTAGATCAGCCTGTACTTATGCTTTGCAACGATACCGTATACGGCAAAGAGACCGCACACCAAAAGCATGAACAGACCAGTCACAAAGTTGCTGCCTCCAAGGCAAACAGACAAAATAAGCAGCACAATAACTGACAAAATATTTTGCAGGCGGCTGTTGCGTTCTGCGAACAACAGGTTTACCAACAATCCCAACGAGATCAGACTGAGCGCGTAAGAAGTCGTATAGGTAACCGCGCCACACAGCCAGTAAAATGCTTCCGCTGTAGAGGGCGGGAAGGATATGTGATATACGATCACCGGCACGATAGCGATGCAAACCTGCCCAAAGCTTGCTTTAAACCCTTTTCCCAATACAGTATAAGCCAAAAAGAATTCGGCCAATACCAAAGGAAGCAGCGTGAGCAAAAGTACCAGCCCGTAATGGTCCGCTCCTCCCAGTGCCAGAAATACCATGATCAGCCAGTTTACAAAGTACTGTCCCTGCCAGGTAGCATAACACTCGTAAGCATTCTTTGCCTGTGCCCACAGCACACCAAAGAATGACTGACCATCCGCGCCATCACGCACAATGGTGCCATAGGTATAATCATCCATACTGATGAAGTTGTATTTTCCGATCACAAACATTGGGACCAACAATAAAACAAGCGCTGTGATCAATCCGATGGCTATGAGCCCTTCCTGCTTTTTCTGCTGCATGACTTACTCCTTTGTATAAAAAAGAATTTTGCTCCGCAAAATCCACCGCCTGCGGCGGGTCTGCGGAGCAGATAGATTCCAAACCGCCGTAGCGCGATCCTCACGGAGTGTTTTTGATACAATAAGAAATCCTGAGGACTTTCTTATTGTATCAAAAAGCCGATCCTTGCGGAAAGCAAATACGCATTCCGGCAACGGATCGGCTCTGTTATTTATCTCTGAGCTACATCCTTCATGGAGAAGCTGATACGTCCCATTTTGTCTTTGCCAAGACATACAACGGTAACCATGTCACCCAGTGTCAGAACATCTTCCACATGATTGATTCTCTCCTTGGCAATCTTGGAAATGTGAACCATTCCCTCCTTGCCGGGAGCAAACTCGATGAATGCGCCGAACTCCTTGATGCTCACTACCTTACCCTTGAAAATCTGACCTTCCTCAAAATCGGTGGTAATGATCTTAACCATATCAACGGCTTTATCCATCATCTCCTTGTCAGTACCGCAGATAGATACCTGTCCGTCATCACTGATATCAATTTTTACGCCGGTGCGTGCAATGATCTCGTTGATGGTCTTACCACGCTGACCTACAACATCACCGATTCTCTCGGGATCAATCTGTACAGATACGATCTTGGGAGCGTAAGGACCAACCTCCGGTCTGGGCTCTGCAATAGCAGGCTTCATGCAAGTATCCATGATGAACAGTCTTGCCTCACGGCATCTTGCGATAGCACCCTCTACGATAGGTCTGGTCAGACCGTGAATCTTAATATCCATCTGGATAGCGGTAATACCTTCAGTTGTACCGGTCACCTTAAAGTCCATATCACCAAAGAAGTCTTCCAGGCCCTGAATATCGGTAAGCAGTACAAAATCCTCATCCGCCTCACCGGTTACAAGACCGCAGGAGATACCTGCTACCATCTTCTTGATAGGCACACCTGCTGCCATCAGGGACATGCAGGATGCACAGGTGGAAGCCATGGAGGTAGATCCGTTGGACTCAAAGGTCTCAGATACGCTGCGGATAGCATAAGGGAATTCCTCTTCACTGGGAAGTACAGGAATCAAAGCTCTTTCAGCCAGTGCACCGTGACCGATCTCACGACGTCCGGGTCCTCTGGAAGGCTTGGTCTCACCTACAGAATAGGAAGGGAAGTTGTAGTGGTGCATATATCTCTTGCTCACTTCGTTCTCATCCAGACCATCGATCTTCTGCTGCTCGGAAAGAGGAGCCAGTGTACAGACATTGCAGATCTGTGTCTGTCCGCGGGTAAACATGGCAGAGCCGTGTACTCTGGGAATCAGGTCCACTTCTGCAGCCAGAGGACGGATCTGAGTGATCTCACGGCCGTCAGGACGCTTGTGATCCTTAAGGATCATCTTGCGGACGGTCTTCTTCTCATACTGATATACAGCTTCACCCAGGATAGCCAGCCACTCTTCATTCTCCGCAAAAGCCTCTTCCAGCTTCTCGGTAATGGCACGGATATTGCCCTCACGGGTCTGCTTGTCATCGGTAAACACTGCTACTTCCATCTCTTCGGGAGTAACAATCTTTTTCATCTCTTCAAACATCTCAGCAGGGATGGCGCAGCTGGTATACTCATGCTTAGCCTTGCCTACTTCTGCAACGATCTTGTCGATAAAAGCAATGATGGTCTGGTTTACATCGTGAGCCAGATAGATTGCTTCGATCATCTTGTCCTCAGGCACTTCATTGGCACCTGCTTCGATCATGATCACCTTTTCCTTGGTGGACGCTACGGTCAAGTTCAGATCACCGTTTTTCCACTGCTCCTGGGAAGGATTCAGCACGAATTCACCGTCGATCATGCCCACCTGAGTCATAGCACAGGGACCGTCGAAAGGAATATCGGAGATACAGGTAGAAATTGCAGCACCCAGCATAGCTACCAGCTCAGGACGGCATGCAGGATCCACACTCATTACCATGGTGTTCAGGGTTACGTCATTGCGGTAATCCTTAGGGAAAAGAGGACGCATGGGTCTGTCAATAACACGGCTTGTCAGAATAGCATTCTCACTTGCCTTACCCTCTCTCTTGTTAAATCCGCCGGGAATCTTGCCTACGGCATATAATTTCTCTTCATACTCTACGCTCAGGGGGAAGAAATCGATTCCCTCTCTGGGCTTCTCAGAAGCAGTTGCGGTACACAGTACAGTGGTATCGCCATAGTGCATAAAAGCACATCCGTTAGCCTGCTTGCCCACACGGTTGATATCTACGGAAAGTGTGCGGCCGGCCAGTTCCATTGAATAAGTCTGGTACATATTCTCCTCCATTCTGCCGTATATACGGCTGCTCTGTTGTGCTCCGCGTCTGTGCGCGGAGTCTGTTACCTGTCCGCTGACGTCATACGCCTGCGGGCGTTACGGAGCAGAAGATACCGAAACTACTGAAAAAAACAGGTGATCTGCAAAACCTGCCCTTTTCAGCGGTCTCGGGATACTGTTCTGCTCCATGGGGACTGCTATCGCAGAAAAAGCGGAGAGAGCGAATAAATCGACTCTGCTCCGCCTGCAATCAATGATTATTTTCTGATGCCAAGTTTCTCGATCAGGGCACGGTATCTCTCGATATCCTTGCTCTTCAGATAGTCAAGCAGACCACGTCTCTGACCTACCATCTTCAGCAGACCGCGACGGGAATGATGATCCTTGGGGTTGGACTTCAGATGCTCGGTAAGCTCCTGAATTCTTGCAGTCAGAACTGCAACCTGAACCTCAGGTGAACCGGTATCGCCGGCAGTTCTTGCATACTCATTGATAATAGCTGTCTTTTTCTCTTTGGAAATCATTTTAGTATCCTCCTATAATTATATTTGCACCGAGTCCTAAGGTTGGGTCGGAGTGTCCCGAACCTGAGCACCGGCAGGAACCTGAACGGTTCTATTCATACTTTGACATCATAACACAGCAACATCAAAATGTAAAGCCCCAAAATCACTAATCTTCAAGAAGACGGACGCATTTTACAGGAGTACGATAATTATATTTGCTGATCTTAATACCGCTTTTCGGATTGCTGGCATGTATTACCTGACCGCCTCCGATATAAAGTGCCACATGGTTAACGGTTCCGCTGGCATCGGCATAAAACACAAGGTCTCCGGGCAGGAGCTCAGATGCTTTGATCTTTGTTCCCATCTTGGACTGGGCCACGGAATAGTGAGGTAACGTTATTCCATACTTTTTGTAAATGCACAGAACGAATCCGGAACAGTCCACACCCTTTGTCAGACTTGTGCCGCCCCATACATAGGGATTTCCCAAAAACTGCTTGGCATATTCGACCATATCTACTCTCACATCGGAGACACCCATACCATATATAAGCTCTGTCATGGTAATCGCAGTACTCAGCTTTTCTTCCACAGTCACATAACCTGCAGAGATATATGCCTCTGTGCCGTCAATGTCCACCTTAACCCAATCTTCCTGAGTCTCAAGATACTCAAGTTCCTCGCCCTTAGGCACCTGGGTCAGCACAGAGCTGTCAAGATTGGGACCGATTCTCACGTTCACACCGTCAGAAGTAACCGTCGCAACAGTCCTGACAAGGTCTTTTGCCTTCAGCACCGCCTCGGGACCGGAGAGAAGATAATCTTCGCTGACATAACCTTCCACCTCACCGGACACGATCTTTGCCCAGCCATTCTCTGTTTCAAGAATCTCGCAGGCAGCATCTTTCGGAAGTTTGCCCACCAGCTTACCATCTGTAGAAGCAGTCTCCCTGATATTGAGATTCCCGGACTCCACATGGGCAATTCCCAGATTGGTATACCCCCAATAGGATCCTTTGGACTCCTCCGCCACTGTTATGTACTCTTCCACTGATTTAATATTACAGATCAGCATATTGGCACCGGCACTCTGCAATACATTCCTGGTCGTTCCTGCAGCCATAACTTCCATGCTGCTTCCAAAACCAAGAACCGCACAGATGCCTGTGATGCACGCTCTTTTAGCAAATGACTTTCTATTCATTACAGGACCTTTCTAAACTTTAAACGCCCATTACAACTTTGTTACGAATTTATTAACGCCTACGTTTCAAATTATAACAGTAGTTCAAAGAACCTGTCAATAGAAATATGGTGAAATTGCGCGAATTATATCAATATCTGAAAGGAAAATTGGTGCTTTATCAACTTTTCCCGTAATAAGATTTTATTGCGTCGTTGATGAATTGGGCTGTTCCTTCGCCGTGGCTGTCAATGTTTTTCCTAAACCGCTCATCAAGAACATTAGTCCTTTGTTTTTTTCGGCATGCTCCTTATATGCCCCGGTATTTCCCCATCTTGCTTTGGCTTCGGCTTTGTACTTTTCAAATTCGCTGTTGTCAAAGGCTTCCACAATATTCTCTCCTTTCGCGGCACTGTCCATGGCCAGGATCGGTCGCTCCAACCTTTCTTGAGGACAACTTTTTTAACTTAAAGGACCGATGATCCGGCTCGTGTGCAGACAGATCATCGGTCAATTAAATTGTATGTCGAAATGCAAAATCACTACCCGGCGGAAATAATGCTACGCTGTCTCCTCCTCAGAAGCGGAGTTTGCAAAAGCGATATTGGTAGCATGGTCAGCAACTCTTTCCAATCCGGATATGATATCTGAGAACATCATGCCTGCCTCTGCAGTACACTCACCCCTGGTCAGACGCTGCACGTGCATGCGCTGAAGTTCTTTCTCCTTGGCATCAACTTTATCTTCCAATGCAGCAACTTCTTTCAGATGCGTCTCATTGCCACCGGCAAATGCCTCCATGGCATACTGGATGATCTGATTAACCATCTCCATCAGCTCACCCAGCTCTTTCTGGGCCTCTATGCTGAATACCACGCCGGACTCTTTGCGCTGGCGGGCCGCATCAGCCACATTCTCAGCATGGTCACCGATTCTTTCGATATCATTTGCCACATGGAACAATGCGCCCAGGCTCTTCAAATCTTCGATGGGAAGGGTTGTCTGGTTGATCTTAACAAGGTAATCTGTGATAGAATGATTCAGGAAATTAATATTCTCTTCTACCTTATATACTTCCTCAATGTCTTCCTCGTCAAGAGTGATCAGCGCATTCATGGCACGGTTCAGGTTCTCACTTGCAAGGGAAGCCATGCGGTCCAACTCTTTCACTGCATCAACAACTGCAGTTGCAGGGTTGAACACAGCCTTTTCTCCAATAAATTCCAACTGATGATCCTCTCGGTAATTTACCTTTTTTTCTTCACCAGGAACGCACAAAATCGCAAGCTTTACAATCCAATTGGCAAACGGGAACAGAATAACCACCTGGAATATCTTGATTATAGTATGAGCATTCGCCACAAATCTGCCATTGTCAGAAGAAACCGCTTCAATCATCTTCACAACAGACCCCTCTGCCAACAACAGGATCACATATATGATCACGGTTCCTATCACATTAAACAGGAAGTGGATCATTGCCGCTCTCTTTGCATCTTTCTTACCTGACATAGAAGCAAGAAGTGCCGTTACACAGGAGCCGATGTTACATCCCATGATGATATACAAAGTAATGGGAAGTGCCAAAAGCCCCTGGGTAGCAAGTAAAAGCACAATACTGACCGTCACGGAAGAACTCTGGATAATGGCGGTGAGGATAAACCCTACAAGGGTTCCCAAAAACGGATTCTTAAGGGATGCCAGAAGATTTACCACCTCAGGCACATCCTTCATATCTTTCATGGCACCGGACATGGTACTCAGACCTACAAAAAGGATACCAAAGCCCACAATCACTTCCGCTATCTGCTTTATGTTCTCTTTCTTGGAGAACATCATGGCAACCACGCCACAGAGCAAAATGAGGGGAGCGATCTCCGACAAATTAAAAGAGATCAACTGGGATGTTACGGTAGTACCGATATTGGCACCGAAGATTACTCCCGCCGCCTGATACAGATTCATCAGTCCCGAGTTAACGAAGCTGACTACCATAACAGTACATGCAGAAGATGACTGTACGATACCCGTAAAAATAACACCTACAATCATACCCATGAACCGGTTGTTGGTAAAAATTTCAAGAATACGTCTGAGCCTTGCACCGGCCACTTTCTCAATGGAATCGCTCATCAGTTCCATACCGAACAGAAAAAGTCCCAGACCGCCAGCCATTGACAGTATAATACTTAAAGTCATGTTTCATTTATCCTTTCAATCATATAATAATATGTCATTTTCATTTTACGAGAAAAGCCAAAAACTTACAAGATTTTTTTTATTTTTCCCAGGTCTCTCCTGCCAGAATATCCAGAGCCAGCTGTTCCTGCAGTTCCTCCAGCGTCCCAAACTTCTTTTCAGTCCTCCTGAAAGCGTGAAGTCTTACTTCGATCTCTTCACCGTAAATTTCTTTATCGAAATCATACAGATAGGTCTCCACCCCCATTACCCGCTCATCCGTCACGGTAGGCTTGTACCCCACATTGCTGATAGCCCGGTATGTTTCCCCCTGATACAGAACAGAGGAATAATACACGCCCGAAGGCGGCATAAGCTTGTTCCCTGAAGGCAAAAGATTCACCGTAGGCATTCCCAGTGTTCTGCCCAGTCGGTTGCCGTGGGCTACTGTACCCAAGATACTGTAAGGTCTTCCCAACAGTGTTTCCACCAGCTGCATGTTTCCCTGTTCAAGCTGTTCCCTCACATAAGTGGAACTGATCTCTTTGTCCCCGTGCCGGATCTTGTCTATGGTTTTTACCTCAAAACCGCCGGTCTGTGCCATCTGTCTGAGCAGTTGTTCATTCCCCCTGCCCCCTGCGCCGAAGGAAAGATCCGTTCCTGCCGCCACAAATCTCACGTGCATCCGCTCCATCAGGATCTTCATCACGAACTCCTCGGCACTCATGGCTGCAGTCCGGGCTGTGAGCGGGAATTCTATCAGAATGTCCACACCCATGCGTCGAAGCTCTCTTCGCTTCTCTTCTCTTGTCATCAGTTCCCTGCCGTCACTTCTTCCGAAGAACACTGCAGGCGCCGGATCAAAGGTAAAGACACAGGCTGCAAGATTCTTTTTTTTCTGTTCAAGGATTTCATCCAGCAGTTTACGATGGCCCATATGTAAACCGTCAAATTTGCCGATGGTCACTGCTGTCTCTTTCTCCAGATAAAATTCCGTTGTGTCGGATATAATGATCATGTTTTCTCCTTACTGTTC
>JAZRCR010000033.1:0-11703 GCA_045659805.1 Acetatifactor sp. | reverse complement strand
CTTCACGTATACATCTGCCGTGATGAACTGAACGATGAGGAGTGGGAGAGGACGCTGAAGCAGTGCTTTGACAGGATGTATGAAAAGGCAGAAGAACTTGGCGGTCTTGTATCCGGTGAACACGGTATCGGCTTTGCCAAGAGAGAGTACCTGATGAAGCAGTACGGAGAGACTCCCATTGCTCTGATGCAGGGTATCAAAAAGGTATTCGACGAAAGGAATATTTTAAACCCCGGAAAAGTATGCTTTTGACATTTCACACCCTAAAAGATACATTTCGCGCATATACATAAACAGATGCCTTCTTTCTGATATAATTAAGAAAATATTATCAGAAAGAAGGTATCTTTATATGAAACGTATTTTACGCGCTATGTTATCTTTGGTACTTTGTCTTACGCTGATGTCTGTGGTGAAAATCTCCGCATCTGCAGATACCACAGAATTAGAGTTCTGGAGAGTCAAAGTAGGCACTGTTGAGCTTTCCGACGGGCAGTGTATTGCTGCAAATGGCGCGACGGAAGCAACCGCAGGTGATAATGGTGGCAGCTATGTTGCCTATTTTAAAGATGGTACTTTATATTTAAACAACCTTACCTTGAGCGGACAGATTGTATGGTATGCCAGGAATGCAGAGAATAGTGCTATCTCATTCGATCTGACGCTGGATCTTACCGGTACCAATACGATAACCAACACAAACGGATCGGCTATTCTGGGCGAGACAGGCTGGGTAACCGGAAGAGGTATGTCGCTGATCATTACAGGAAGCGGTTCTTTGAATGTAACAGGTAAAAATGGCATGTGGGTATGGCGTAATATCACCATTCAGGGAAATGCGACGGTTACAGCCACCGGTACCAACGGATTCGGTATCGGCAACAATGCTGATGGCGGCGTAATCACTGTTGCCGGGAATGCCGTTGTGACAGCTTCCGGAAGCACCTACGGCGTAGCTTATGACAACCATTACAGCGATAGTTCTGTTAAGGTAACCGGCGGCAGCCTGACTGCCAGCGGCAATACAGCAGCATTCCGCCAGGAAAATCTTACTATGGGAACAGGAGTCAGTGCACAGGCCGGAACGGCAACCGACGGTTCCAATCCCGAGGCCTATAACAGCGCGAACCTTGCAGGATATAAGTGGTATCAGTCTGCCTATACTCCTCCTACATACTTTACCGTTTCCTTTGACGCGAACGGCGGTACCGGTTCCATGACACCGGCAGACGACGTTTTGGACGATTATACACTTCCTGCAAACGGCTTTACAGCTCCCGACGGAATGAAGTTCAAGGCATGGAGTGTTAACGGCAGCGAGAAGCAGCCGGGTGAGACCATCACTGTATCAACCAATACTACCGTAACTGCAGTCTGGGAGCCTCTTCACACCTGCGTTATCGAACCCGTTGCAAAGGTTGAGCCTTCCTGCACATCCGGCGGAAAGAATGCTTACTATAAGTGTGACGGCTGCGGCAAATTCTATGAAGATGCGCAGGGCGCCACAGAGATCGCGGATATTGCGTCTTGGGGTAACCTGGATGCCACCGGCCATGATGAGACCGATTGGCTTACTGACAAGGATAACCACTGGAAAGAGTGTAATGCACTTGGCTGTGTGATCAGCGATGATACTGTAGAAGCACATAAAGATACCAATGCAGACGGTAAGTGTGACATCTGCCTGTACGATATGGGTGCAGCAGCTAACCAGCCTTCCAATAACGGACAGTCACCTAAGACCGGAGAAAACAGTGGTATGATTCTTTGGATTGCTCTGCTTATGGCAGGCGGCCTCGGTTTCATGGCAACTACCGCGTTTGGTAAGAAGAGATTATTCTCAAAATAAATGATACGTTAAAATGATGGAGGGTGTTCTCAAAGTTATGTGATGACTTTGGGGACACCCTCTATTTCTGTATTTTTTATAAAAAACAAGGCTGTTTTGTTTACTTATGGGGCAGAGAATGGTAAAATAACAGTGAGTATGTATGTCTATTTTACAGTAAGGAGACTGTTACAATGAGTAAATTTGAACGGAAGTTTGGAAAATATGCAGTGAGAAATCTGTCTTTGGTGTTGGTGGTCTGTTATGCCATCGGTTACTTTATTCAGATGACGGCACCGGGAATCCAGGTTTTTCTGACACTGAACCCCTATGCCATCCTGCACGGTGAGGTGTGGAGATTGGTGACCTGGGTGCTGATCCCGCCCAGCTCTCTGGATCTTTTTACGATCATTATGCTGTTTTTCTATTATAGCGTGGGTACCTCTTTGGAAAGAGTGTGGGGAACCTTCAGATACAATGTGTATCTGTTTTCCGGCATGTTATTTACCGTGATCGGCAGCTTTTTGGCGATGCTGATTTACTGGCTGATCGCACAGAATACCGGTCAGGTGTTTATTCCTGAAGTGATGCAGAGTGCGTCTATACTGTTTAGCACTTATTATATTAATATGTCCATTTTCCTGGCCTATGCGGCTACTTTCCCTAATGGAATGGTCCTTTTGATGTTTGTGATCCCGGTGAAGATGAAGTGGATGGGAATCGCATACGCTGTGCTCCTGTTGATCGAGCTGATCAGCGGAGTGGGAATTCCTATATTTAATATTTTCTACAGGATTGCGCTGGTCGCATCCCTGCTGAATTTTGTGATCTTCTGGCTCACGTCCAGAGGAAAGCTGTCCATGTCACCCAAGCAGGCAAAGCGTCGACAGGAGTTCCGCAGTGAAGTGAAACGCTCCGTGCATGTCACAAAGCATAAATGCGCTGTCTGTGGCAGAACGGACGAGGATGATCCGAATCTGGAATTCCGCTTTTGCTCCAAGTGTAACGGCAATTACGAATATTGCCAGGACCACCTTTTCACCCATGAGCATATACAATAACAGCTCAGCCATAGCATGCTTCGGGCATGAATCATGCTTGCAAAAATGAATGCCTGATGCATGCTATGAGCGGAGCGCCCGCATATGAGCAAAGTTAGCTGCGAAGCAGCGGGAAAGCGCTGAAAGCGCGTCTTTGCGAACGGGCGCTGCTGAGCGTAAGAGAGCTGAATAAATAACAGAGACGGAGAGCGATCGTATGAATAAAGAATTGTTGTTTGCCAAGACGTTGGAGCAGGTGAAGCAGCTTGCGAAAGAGCAGGGGAACTGTGTCAGTGAAGAGCAGGTAAAGGCTGCTTTTGATCCCCTGGGACTGGATCATGATAAATTGCAGATGGTGTTCGACTATCTGGTAAAGCATAAGATCGGCATCAATGAGCCTGTGGATGTGGACGATTA
This sequence comes from Acetatifactor sp., assembly GCA_045659805.1. Classification (GTDB taxonomy): domain Bacteria; phylum Bacillota; class Clostridia; order Lachnospirales; family Lachnospiraceae; genus Acetatifactor. Next base: position 8,418 of record JAZRCR010000033.1, on the reverse strand, counting down.
TCTGACAGATGAGGAAAAGGATTACCTGGAAGAGTATCTGCAGGAGATCAGGAATCTTCCTCAGATGAGAGCAGGAGAGAAGGATGCGGTGACCTTGTCTGCTATGGCGGGTGATCCGACTGCCCAGAACAGACTGGTGGAAGCCCATCTTGCGGATGTGGTGGATATTGCCAAGCTGTATGCCGGTCAGGGTGTTTTTCTGGAAGATCTGATCGGAGAAGGCAACGTGGCACTTGCAATGGGCGTTGGTATGCTGGGCTGCCTTGAGAATGCAAGTCAGGCGCAGGGAATGCTGATGAAAATGGTTATGGATGCCATGGAAGAATATATTGCAGAAAATGCTGCCTGTGAAAAAGTGGACAGGAAAGCGGTGGACAAGGTCAATCTGGTCCTTGAGAAGGCGGAGGAGCTTGCGAAAGAGCTTCGCAGAAATGTGACGGTAAAGGAACTTTCCGAGGAAAGCGGCCTGTCAGAAGCCCAGATCCTGCAGGCTGTCAGGATCAGCGGCAATAAAATCGAATACATTGAGGTAGAGCAGGATGCATAAGCAGACGTATGAGGATTTTAAATATGTGATGCAGGATACTTATCAGTTGTATCTTGGGGCTAAATATACGTTTCGTGAGATCGTTGAGAATGAGGACATTTTGTTTAAATTCCGGCTGATCGTGGAACGATATGTTTATCAGGATGTTGATCCGGAGACTACACTGGAAAGTCACTTCTATTATCTGCCGGACAGCGGTGTGCTTTTTCATACGTATAAGCACATTAAATTAAAAGTGAAGGTTAATATCATTGAAGAAAAGAAAAGTCTGACCGGTAAGAGAAAAAAGGTGTACGGGACACAGATCCTGCCGATCACTAAATTTGCGGCGATGACACCTGCCGAAAAAGAGAAAAAGGGTGTCATTATTCAGGAGATCATCTGCAGCAAGATGGCACTGATGACATTTTGATACAATAAGAAATCCATCCGAATTTCTTATTGTATCAAAACACTCCGTGAGGATGCGCACTCGCGCGTACAAGGTAAATGTCGCTTTCGCGACCGCGCTCGGCGCCAGAGTCCGCAAGCGGACTCTTTATTCAATCAGAGAGAAGGAAAAACTATGAAGATCGAATCATTACAGGCATATGAAGTGATTTCTCACAGAAGGATAGAGGATTTAAACAGCGAGAGTTATATTTTGCGCCATCGTAAGACCGGGGCCAGAGTAGCTCTGTTGTCCAACGACGACGAGAATAAGGTGTTTTATATCGGATTCCGCACTCCGCCCAAGGATTCCACCGGCGTGCCTCATATCATAGAGCATTCCGTGCTGTGCGGTTCCAGGGAATTCCCTGTGAAGGATCCCTTTGTGGAACTGGTGAAGGGTTCCTTAAATACCTTTTTGAATGCAATGACTTACCCGGACAAGACGGTTTATCCGGTGGCAAGCTGCAATGATAAGGATTTTCAGAATCTGATGCACGTGTACCTTGATGCTGTTTTTTATCCCAATATTTATGATAAAGAGCAGATATTCATGCAGGAGGGCTGGCATTATGAAATGGAGAACCCTGAGGATGAACTGAACGTCAACGGTGTGGTATACAATGAGATGAAGGGTGCATTTTCCGCTCCGGACGATGTGTTTGAGAGAGAACTGACATGTTCTCTGTATCCGGACACCGCTTACGGTGTGGAGTCCGGAGGTGATCCGGATGTGATTCCGCAGCTCACTTATGAGGAATTTTTGGATTTTCACAGAACATATTATCATCCTTCCAACAGTTATATTTATCTGTACGGAAATATGGATATGGCAGAAAATCTTACATTTATTGATGAGCATTATCTGTCTTCTTTTGAGGAGGCTGTTGTTGACAGTAAGATTTCTGTACAGCCTGCATTTGACAGTATGCGCCGCGTTGTAAAGGAATATCCTGTGGGAGAAGACGAGGAGGAAAGTGCGGGAACCTATCTGTCCTATAATGTGTCAGTGGGGAACAGTCTGGACCGTGATATCTATGTAGCTTTCCAGATTCTGGATTACGCCCTTTGCTCGGCGCCCGGTGCACCTTTGAAGCAGGCGCTGATCGACCGCGGGATCGGCAAGGATGTGTACAGCATCTACGAGAACGGTATTTTGCAGCCGTATTTCAGCATCGTGGCCAAGAATGCAGAGTTTAGTCAGGAGGAGGAATTCCTGCAGACGGTAAGGGGGCTTCTTGGAGAGCTTGCCGATAAGGGGCTTGACAGAAAAGCATTGCTTGCAGGAATCAATTATTATGAATTCAAATACCGGGAGGCAGATTTCGGTTCCTATCCCAAGGGACTGATGTACGGTCTGCAGATCCTGGACAGCTGGCTTTATGATGATAACAAGCCCTTTATCCACGTGGAGGCCAACGAAACCTTCGGACGTATGAGACGGAAAGTGGAGGAAGGGTATTTTGAAAAGCTGATCTGTGAATATCTTTTGGAGAATAATCACAGTTCCGTGGTGGTACTTGTTCCGAAAAAGGGACTTGCCGAGCAGCGGGAAAAGGAATTCAGGCAGAAGATGGCCGGCTTAAAGGCTGCCATGGATGAGAAGGAGATCAGCCGGATCATTGAAAAGGCGCAGGAGCTGACAGCATACCAGGAGGCAGAAGATTCCACAGAGGATCTTAATAAGATCCCGCTTCTTACCAGAGAAGATATGAAGAAGGAAGCCGCGGATTTTGTGAACGAGGAGACTTGGATCGGCGACACAAAGACACTGTATCATGATCTCTTTACCAACGGGATCGGATATCTTCGCCTGATCTTTGACCTGGATAAGATACCGGAAAGCCATTTTCCCTATGTGGGACTTCTGAAGGGCTGTCTGGGACTTCTGAACACAGAACATTACAGCTACAGTGATCTGTTTCACGAGATCAATATCGTTACGGGCGGTATGGCCTGTGTCAATAATGTATACAGCCGTATCGACGATCCCGACAGATATAAGGTGACTCTGGAGATCAAGACCAAGGTGCTCTATAAAAATCTGGAACAGGCAGTAGGGCTTATGGAAGAGATTCTTCTGACCTCTGATTATGAAGATTGCAAGCGCATTAAGGAGATCATCGCGGAAGGTCAGTCCAGGATGCAGTCACAGATGATGCATTCCGGTCACAGTGTGGCTGCAGGGAGAGCGCTCTCTTATATCAGTGCTTCGGGAACAGTCAGCGAGATCCTTTCGGGAGTGCCTTTTTACCGCCTGATCAGTGAGCTGGAAGGGCATTTTGAGGAAAAACGTGAGGAACTGGTACGGAAGCTGAAAGAACTGTCCCATATGATCTTCCGTCCGGAAAACCTGACGGTGGATTTTGTGGGAAGCCGGGACGGGCTTTCTCTTCTGGAACTGCCTGTTAAGGAATTAAAGAGTAAATTATGTACGGATCCTGTGATAAAGGAGCACTTTGTGCCCGTGGCAGTAAAGAAGAATGAGGGATTCAAGACCTCCGGTCAGGTGCAGTATGTGTGCCGCGCCGGTAACTTCAGGAGAAAAGGTCTTCCCTATCATGGTGCACTTAAGGCGCTGAAGGTGATGATGGGCTACGGTTACCTTTGGGAAAGTGTGAGAGTGAAAGGCGGAGCCTATGGCTGCATGTGCACCTTCGGTAAGTCGGGTGACTGTTATTTTGTCTCTTACAGAGATCCGAATCTGAAGAAAACGATAGAGGTATTTGAGCATGCTGCTGAGGTGATAGAACAGTTTGCGGCGGACGAGCGCACTATGACGCAATATATCATCGGTGCCCTGAGCGAGATGGATATGCCCATGAATCCTGCTGCCAGAGGTCTGGTGTCCATGAGCGCATACATGGTCGGACTCACCAAAGAAATCATGCAGAAGGAACGTGATGAGCTGCTGGCAGCTCAGCCGGAGGATATCCGTGCACTGGCAGCATATATCCGCGCATTTATGGACGATGAGCTCCTTTGCGTTGTGGGCAGCGCGGAGAAGATCAAAGACGCAGAGAATCTGTTCCTGAATACAGAGAACTTGTTGTAGTAATTGTTTGATTGCGCCCTGCGGGGAGGCAGAGGGCGCGGAAATGGGGGCATTATGAGAAAAAGAAGATGGAGTATGGTTACAGGTCGCAGCATGTGGGCAAGAATTTCTGCTGCAGCGCTGTGTCTATTGCTGATGGCCGGACTGATCGGCTGCGGCAGCAAGGCGACATATGAAAGTGACAGGGTTGAGTCCATGTCCCCGAGTATGGATTACGCCAAGGAAGAGGTCATGGACGGGGGATTATCCTCTTCGGGAACCGTGACTCCGAAAGTACAGGATGTGAACCGCAAGCTCATCAAAACTGTGGAAATGACAGTGGAGACCAAAGAATATGACAGGATGTCGGAAGGTCTTAAGGAGCAGGTCGTTGCTTACGGCGGTTATGTGGAGCGTATGAATACCTATAACGGCAGCAGCTACTCCGGAAGACAGGCAAACCGAAGTGCCAACCTGACTATCCGCATTCCGGAAGATAAGCTGGATGCATTTCTGAGTGAGGTCAGCAGTATCTGCAATGTGATACGCAGAAGTGAAAACGTGAATGATGTGACCCTGGCTTATGTGGATCTCACCAGTCACAAAGAGAGTCTGCAGACAGAGCATGCAAGGCTTCTGGAACTGCTTGAGAAGGCGGAGACAGTGGCGGATATCATCACGATCCAGGAACGTCTTTCCAATGTCCGTTATCAGATAGAGAGTATGGAATCCCAGATCCGTACATACGACAACCAGGTAAACTACAGTACGATCTATCTGGAGATCAGCGAAGTAAAGGAACTGACACCTGTTGAGGAGGAAACTGTCTGGGAGAGAATCTCCGGCGGTTTTGTATCCAGCCTCCGCGCAGTGGGAAGCGGTTTTGTGGAATTTTTCATCTGGCTTCTGGCCAACAGTCCGTACCTGATCATCTGGGCGCTGGTGATCTTTGCAGTGCTGTGGATTGTCATAAGGTGGCGCAGAAAGCGCGGCGGTAAGAAATTTGCACGGATAACGGCGAAAGAGGCCGACTTGCGGAATGAAAAGGGAGAAAGTAAAAATGAGTGAAAATCCATCCTATAAATCAGGCTTTGTGACACTGATCGGAAGACCGAATGTGGGCAAATCCACATTGATGAATCGTCTGATTGGTCAGAAGATCGCCATCACGTCCAATAAGCCCCAGACAACCAGAAACCGCATTCAGACGGTTCTTACCACGGATGAGGCACAGATTGTGTTCCTGGATACGCCGGGTATCCACAAGGCAAAGAATAAACTGGGCGACTATATGGTAAATATTGCCGAGCGCACCTTAAAGGAGGTGGATGTGATCCTCTGGCTGGTGGAACCCAGCAATTTTATCGGAGCGGGAGAGAGACACATCATTGAGCAGCTGAAAAAGGTGAATACGCCGGTGATCCTGGTGATCAACAAGACGGACACCATCAAAAAAGACGAGGTGCTGGAATATATTGATACCTACCGGAAGGAAATGGATTTTCATGAGATCGTTCCGGTATCCGCACTGAAAGGCAAGAATACAGATCTTCTGATCCAATGTATTTTGAAATACCTGCCTTACGGACCGGCATTTTATGATGAGGATACCATTACGGATCAGCCTATGCGTCAGATTGTTTCCGAGCTGATCCGGGAAAAGGCACTGCGGCTTCTGGAGGAAGAGATTCCCCACGGAATCGCTGTCAGCATCGAGCAGATGCATTATCGCAAGGATATCTGCGATATCGAAGCGACTATTATATGTGAGAGAGATTCCCATAAGGGCATCGTGATCGGCAAGGGCGGACAGATGCTGAAAATGATCGGTTCCAAGGCACGTCCGGAGATTGAGGATCTGCTTGAAATGCGGGTAAATCTGCAACTCTGGGTCAAGGTTAAGAAGGATTGGAGAGACAGTGATTTCCTGTTGAAGAACTTTGGATACAATCCAAAAGATGTGGACCGGAACGCATAGAAAAACAAAAAAAGAGAACCCTAATCGTATGAGGCACGGGCCGTCCCTGACGGTCGGATAACATACGAAACGGGGGAAGAAGATGAAATCTTTAAACTACTGGCAGCAATTTACTCACACCGGAAAAGTTGATGATTATCTGGCTTATGCCAGATCGGAAGAGCGAAAGAGTGAGGAACAGGCGAAAAATGACGTAGGAGTCCGGCAGCATGCAGGAATTGATATGTGTAACAGGAATGATACTAAAGCAGATGCCTGTCGGTGAGTACGACAGACGCATCTGCCTGCTGACAAAGGAAAGAGGGAAGATATCTGCGTTTGCCAGAGGCGCCAAAAAGCCCGGCAGTAAAATGGCGGCGGCGACCAATCCTTTTTCCTTTGGTGTTTTTAAACTTTATGAAGGTAAGAATTCATATACGGTTGCCGAGGCTGATATTCATAATTATTTTGAAGAGCTTCGGAGTGATTATATCGGAGCCTACTACGGCATGTATTTTGCCGAAATCGCAGATTATTATACCAGAGAAAATAACGACGAGAGGCTGATGCTGAAGCTTCTCTACCAGAGTCTGCGGGCGCTTTGTGCGCCTTCTCTTGATAATCGGTTGGTCAGGTGTGTCTTTGAGATCAAGGCAATTGCGGTGAACGGGGAGTTTCCCGGCCTGCCGGCAGACAGACTGCTCAAGGAATCCACCTCCTACACAGTGCAATACATAGTCACAAATCCGGTGGAAAAGCTTTACACTTTTGCGGTGACAGAGCCGGTTCTTCTGGAGCTTCAGTCTCTTGCAGGACATTATCGGGAGCGCTTTATCGATAAAGAATTGAAAAGTCTTGAAATATTGCAAACTCTGTGTTGAAAAAAAACAAAAGATTTGATATATTACCATAAGAGACAAAAACATGAATGGAACGCGTAGAGGAGCATATGTGTATGAGGATAGGAAGAAAAGCGGGAGTCATCCTGTGCGGGATTCTTTGCCTGGCCACACTGCTTTGCGGCTGCGGACAGGTTAAGGTGCCGGAAGATTTGCTCGTTCCTGCCATATCAGTCACCGGCAAGGGTGAAGTGACCGCCTACATTGTGGAGAGTTTTGACAAGGATTATTATGATCTGGAAGAGCTTCGGACAATAGTGGAGGAGGAACTTCAGGACTTTAATGAAGGTTTTGTTGCAGAGGCAGAAGCCGGTGAGGGAACAGCAGCTGCAGAGATGGTTTCTTTAAAGGTTTATGCGCCCGAAGAGATATCCCTTCTCGGAGATGAGGCGGTTACTTCGGAGGAGGCCTTGCCCAAGGTGGTACTGGTGCTGAAATTCCGTGATACTGCAGCTTACGAGGCATATACCGGAACGGATCTCTTTTACGGAACGGTTGCTCAGGCGAATAAGGCCGGTTACGATCTTGCGGTGGAACTGAAATCGGTTAAAGACGGTGCTGTAATCGGGAAGAGCCGCATCTATGAAAAGGGAAAGAGCCATTTGCTGATCGTCGGAGACAATATCAGGATATACGGACCGGGCAAGGCACAGTATATTACTGCAGGAGCTGCAGTGAATGAGGACGGAAGCGTTGAACCGTCGGATACAGATGATAATACTTATATTATTATGAAATAAAAGGAGCTTAAATTATGGAAAAGACAATGGACAAAATTGTTGCACTGGCGAAAGCGAGAGGATTTGTATATCCCGGATCTGAAATTTACGGCGGACTTGCCAATACCTGGGACTACGGTAATCTGGGTGTGGAACTGAAGAACAATGTGAAAAGAGCATGGTGGCAGAAGTTCGTGCAGGAGAATCCCTACAACGTAGGTGTAGACTGCGCGATCCTGATGAACCCTCAGACCTGGGTTGCCAGCGGTCATCTTGGCGGATTTTCCGATCCTCTGATGGACTGTAAGGAGTGTCACGAGAGATTCCGTGCCGATAAGCTGATCGAGGATTACTGTGCTGAGCATGATATCAAGCTGGAGGAGAGCGTCGATGCATGGAGCCAGGAGCAGATGAAGAACTTTGTGGAAGAGAACAATATTCCCTGTCCTACCTGCGGCAAGCACAACTTTACCGATATCCGTCAGTTCAACCTCATGTTCAAGACCTTCCAGGGCGTAACCGAGGATGCAAAGAACACGGTATATCTCCGCCCCGAGACCGCTCAGGGTATATTCACAAACTTCGTAAACGTTCAGAGAACTACAAGAAAGAAGATGCCCTTCGGTATCGCACAGATCGGTAAGTCCTTCCGTAACGAGATCACTCCCGGTAACTTCACTTTCCGTACCCGTGAGTTCGAGCAGATGGAGCTGGAGTTCTTCTGTGAGCCCGGAACAGATCTGGAATGGTTCCAGTACTGGAGAGGCTTCTGCCGTGACTGGCTGTTGTCTCTGGGCATGAAAGAGGAGGAACTGCGTCTGCGTGACCACAGC
>JAZRCR010000032.1:0-26640 GCA_045659805.1 Acetatifactor sp. | reverse complement strand
ATAAAAAGGCTCTATAATAAATGTTGGGGTGTATGATTGAAAAAATTATACACCTCAGCATTTTTTCGTTTTATAATAATAAAAAAACCTCCAAGTGCCAGTCGACCAAAACTCATCACTCGGAGGTATGCATAAATGCATAATCATTGTATCAATAAACTTCTAAATATTGAAGGGGTAATTGTAAAAAAAATTGTTCACGCTGACACTTTTTTGAAAATTTATCTTGAAACCAAGCCAAAAGAACATCTTTGTCCCGTTTGCGGAGCCCTAACCAAGAGGATTCACGACTACAGAACACAGACCGTCAAGGATCTTCCCTTTCAGCTGAAACATTGTTATCTTGTTTTGAAGAAACGTAGATATGTCTGTTCCTGTGGAAAACGTTTCTATGAAAACTATGACTTTTTGCCAAGATATTTTCAGCGGACGTCCAGATTAACTGCCTTTATTGCCGCAGCTTTGCACGATACTGCTTCTGTTTCATCCATTGCTCAAAGGTGTAATGTGTCTGGCTCTACGGTTAACCGTATTCTGGATACTGTATCCTTTCACAGGTCTACTCTTTCTCACGCCATTTCCATTGACGAATTCAAGGGAAATGCCGGTGGCGAAAAATATCAATGTATTCTGGTGGATCCGGTCAAACATGCTGTACTTGACATTTTACCTTCTCGCTCCCAGACATTCCTGATCTCTTACTTCCGGGATATCCCTAAAAAGGAGCGGTACCGGATCCAATTCTTCGTCTGTGACATGTGGCGTCCGTATACAGACCTGGCAAAGACATTCTTTCCAAACGCAACCATTGTTATTGACAAATACCACTTTATCAGACAGACTACCTGGGCCATCGAAAACGTTAGAAAAAGACTGCAGAAAACAATGCCGGCAAATCTCCGCAAGTACTACAAAAGGAGTCGCTCCCTCATACTCACACGTTATGAAAAACTCAAGGACGAGAATAAAAAAGCTTGTGACCTAATGCTGCTTTACAACGACGACCTGCGGCTTGCCCACTATCTTAAAGAATGGTTTTATCGCATCTGCCAGAACCCAAAGTATTCCGAACAGCGCAAAGAATTCTTTGATTGGATCTCCACAGCAGAGCAATCTCAGCTTCCTGAATTCGTGAAGTGTGCAGAAACCTACAGACATTGGAGCAAAGAAATACTAAATGCCTTCAAATATGCCCATATCACAAATGGCCCTACAGAAGGCATCAACAATAAAATAAAGGTTCTGAAACGAACATCCTATGGAATCAGGAGTTTCGAACATCTCAGAACCCGCATTTTACTTACAACCCGTTAGATACATAATTCATATCACAGACTGGCACGAAGGTTTTATTTGCATGCCTGAAAATATGATTTTTCAATCCAAACATTAAAACACCCATAAACACAGTAACGGGGCAGAATTCACAGGAATCCCACCCCAAACATTGACAAAGAACCTATAAAACGAGCCTTGAGCATACACGCAAGCAAGCTTGCATCACGCTCAAGGCTCTTTTTATACTCTGCTCGTAACTATTCCTCCAATTTGTACCCCATTCCCCAAATGGTTTTGATCATATCGCCCTTGCTGCCAAGTTTGCTCCGGAGTTTTTTCACATGGGTATCAATAGTGCGTGCATCCCCAAAATAATCGTAGTTCCAAACATGATTCAGTATCTTCTCTCTGGATAAGGCAATTCCTTTATTTTCCATAAAATAGTTTAAAAGCTCAAATTCCTTATAGCTCAGTTCCACATCACCGCCATCGACCAACACCTGATGAGCAGTCTTGTCCACCGTAATACCGCCGTAAGTAAGCTGATCATTGTTCTCTCTCTGAACAGTGCGGCGTAATATGGCCTCAATTCTGGCAACCAGGATCCTGGGGCTGAACGGTTTTGATATATACTCGTCCACACCCAACTCAAAACCCATAAGCTCATCTCGCTCATCGCTCCTTGCCGTCAGCATGATAATAGGCACTTTGGAATATGCTCTGATCTCTCGGCAAACCTGCCATCCATCCATCTTGGGCATCATTACATCCAAAACAATCAGTGCAATATCTTTCTGACTAAAAAATAGATCTACCGCGCGCTCACCATCCTCCGCTTCCAAAACCTCATAACTGTTCTTTACCAAAAAGTCTTTGACCAGCTTACGCATTCTGCTCTCATCATCCACAACCAGAATCTTCAATTTATCCATACGATACACTCCTCGTTTGACACGACAGACATCTTATTCGTAATATTATAATCCTAAAATATGTCTATTTTGTGAATCCATAAGAAATCTAAAAGAAATACTTATTGCACAAAAAAAGCCGTAAAACATATTGCATGGATGCATTCATGTTTTGTACGGCTTTCTTACATCTTCTGTTTATCTGTAATCTCCCATAAAGATTACACCAAGTCCTCCCGGTCCGGAGTGTGCTCCGATACTGGGACCTACCGGAGTGATCAGGAAATCATGGTATCCAAAACGCTCCTCGATCAGCTGCTTGACAAACAGCGCGTCCTCTTCACAGTCACCGTGCGCGATTCCGATAGCAATCTGTTTGTCCCTGAAGCTTCCCACACGTTCTTCCATATTATCAACGAGGGTATGAAGTGCTTTCTTCCTGCCTCTCACTTTAGACAAAGCAAGAAGCCTTCCTGCATCATCTACATATAAAATAGGTTTGATATTGACCACAGTGCCTATCACAGCAGAGGTCTTGGAAAGTCTTCCTCCACGGTAAAGATGATTTAAGTCATCCACGGTAAACTGCACACAGATATGAGGCAGAAGTCCGTTAATGCAATCAACAGTCTCCTCCAATGTTTTTCCGGCATTCTTAAGCTCAACGGCTTTCATGATCATCAGGGCCTCGCCCAGAGAAACTGTCAGCGTATCAATAACAACGATCTTCATCTCCGGATGCTCATCCATCACCTGCTCGGCCACCATCTGCACATTGGAACAACCGCCGCTGAGCGCTGAAGAAAAGCTGATATGTATCACGTCTTTCCCTTCCGCACAATAACGCAGAAAGGTTTCCTCTATCACTGCAGGATTGCTGGCCATGGTACCAACCTTCTTCTGCTCACGCATAGCATCATAGAATTCCTTTACGGTCAATTCCTTTCCGTCACCGTACACTTCCTCTTCCACCAGATAATAGTGAGGAATTACACCGATTTTGTTCTCGGCAACGTATGTTGACGGCAAGTCGCAATTACTGTCAGTTGTGATCACAAATTCTCTCATAGTTTTACCCACCCTTTATGAAACCAATTCGCGGAACTTCACGTTTATTATACAAAAATCGCGCAGAAATTTCAATCAAATTATTTCATTTGGCAAAAATTGTTCCAAAATCAGCTGTGCTATACAATAACTATGACTTTGTGATTCATTTTATACTAAAAAATTCCAGTCTCCCTTTTGAAACAAAAACACCGCATAACTGCGGTGTTTTAATGGAGTAGACGGGAGTCGAACCCGTGTCCAAAAGCCCATTCCCTGTCCTTCTACTATCATAGTCCGTTATCGTGGTCGGGGACCCATTCCCTCCTGCACCAGGAAGCGGACACCCTGATGCACTTGGTAGCTTCATGATACGCCCATGCGCGCAAAGCTTAACACATGTCGTTTCTCACATAGTCGATGCCCGGATTCTAGGGTGTGAGTGCCCTAGAGCGGACAGCTGCCATTAGGCAGCGTATGCTAAATTATCTTCAGCGTTTATTTTTAGTTTTGTGATTAACGTGTCACAACGGATAGCTTCTCCAGCTGCAAGACCCCTGTCGAAACCTTTACTACCCCGAATGAGGACCGGTCTACTCCTTCGACCCTCTTCGTGTGATTCATTATAGAACAAATAAAATATTATGTCAACGCTTTTTTCGTGTTACTGAAGATTCCTTACCTTAAATTCCTTCTCCATCTCACGCTTCTGGTCTTTCTTGGCAATGTCTTCCCGCTTATCGTACAGCTTTTTACCTCGTGCAAGGCCAACCTCAACCTTAGCCTTACCCTCCTTAAAATAAACCTGCAGGGGCACCAGCGTGTAGCCCTTCTCTTTTACCTTGCCTGCCAGCTTGTTGATCTCGTATTTGTGCATCAAAAGCTTCTTCACGCGCAAGGGATCTTTATTGAAGATATTTCCTTTTTCATAGGGACTGACGTGCATACCGTACACAAAGATTTCTCCGTTCTCAATACGGATGAAGGATTCTTTGATACTGCACTTTCCCATACGCAGGGATTTCACTTCCGTTCCGTGAAGTGCGATCCCTGCCTCATAACTCTCATCAATAAAATAATCGTGGTAGGCTTTTTTGTTATTTGCTACCAGCTTCTGCGGCTCTTTCTTAGCCATTTCTATACCACCTTTCCGGAGCTGCAACGGCTCCGTCGAATTTACATATGAGGCTCTTTACCTCTCTTCAGACTCCTCATCCGTGACAATATCAAAATCTACGGTGCGTGTCATCCGGTCTGTTCCGGCCACACGCACTTTTACAGGCATACCGAGCTTGTAAGTTTTACCGGTAGCTTCCCCAACCATCTCGTAGGCTTCCTCCCTGTAATAGTAGTAATCTCCCGGCAATCTGGATACATGTACCAGACCTTCCACGGTATTGTCAAGCTCCACATAGATGCCCCATGCGGTAATACCGGATACCACGCCATCGAAACACTGTCCGATACGCGCTTCCATATATTGTACCTTCTTCAGTTTCTCGGTCTCGCGCTCTGCCTCATCGGCTCTCCTCTCTGTGTCCGACGATTGCTTGCACACCTGTGGAAGAATACTCCTGTAATGATCGGCCTTCTCCTCCTTCATCCTGCCCCTGAGATGATCCTTGATGATCCTGTGAATCTGCAGATCGGGATAACGCCTGATCGGCGAAGTAAAGTGGCAATAATACTGGCAGGCAAGTCCAAAGTGTCCCGTGCTTTCCGTACTGTATTTCGCCTGTTTCATACTTCTCAATGTAAGCCGGCTGATCATCGCTTCCTGTGGAGTACCTACAATCCGGTCCAGAAGTTTCTGAATCTCCTTGGGATGAACTTCCTGGTCACTCACCTTACTGCCTGCTCTACCCACAGATTTCATATAATAACCGAAATTGTGGACAAAAGTAGATAGTTTCTGAATTTTATCCGCATCCGGCGTATCGTGAACACGGTATACAAAAGGAAGCTCCAGCCAGTAAAAATGCTGCGCCACCGTCTCGTTTGCCGCCAGCATAAAATCTTCAATGATCCTGGTGGCATCATTTCGCTCATAGGGCTTGATCTCCAGGGGACGTCCCTCTCTGTCAAGAATGATCCTGGCCTCGGGAAAATCAAAATCAACCGATCCGCGCTTTCTTCTCTTGGCACGCAATGCATCTGCAAGCATTTTCATCTGTTGAAGCATCCGCACCAGAGATGCATACTGTCTGAAAGATTCCTCCCGATGCACAATACTCTCATCCTGAAGAATCTGCCACACTGCAGTGTAGCTCATCCGCTTATCCACGCGGATCACAGATTCACAGATTTCATAATCCACAATGTCTCCCTGTTCGTCAACGGTCATCAGACAGCTCAAAGCAAGTCTGTCCATCCCTTCATTCAAGGAACAGATGCCGTTTGACAGCGCATGGGGGAGCATGGGGATGACTCTGTCCACCAGATACACACTGGTGCCCCTTTTAAGGGCCTCCCTGTCCAGTGCGGAATTCTCCTGGACATAGTTGGTGACATCGGCAATATGCACACCAAGCTTATATCTGCCATCTTCATAGGATACACTTACCGCATCGTCAAGGTCCTTGGCATCTTCCCCGTCTATGGTCACCATGGTAACCTCTCTCAGATCCCTGCGACCCTCCATATCAGCCTGTGAAACTTCCTGTGCCACACGCTCTGCCTGGTTCATCACTTTCTCATTAAACTCAGCAGGCAGCTCATATCCTTTGACGATAGACATGATATCGACACCGGGATCATTGATATGCCCGAGAATTTCCGTCACTTTTCCTTCCGGGCTCTTATTGTCACTGCCGTAATCCGTAATCTCTACCACAACCTTATGGCCGGAAACCGCTCCCTTGGATCGCTCCCTGGGTACAAAAATATCTTGCGCAAGTTTGCCGTTGTCCGGTATCACAAAACCGTAATGGCTTTTGGTCTGCTCATACGTACCAACAATCTGATTCATGCCTCTGGCCAGGATGCGTACAACCCGTGCCTCCTGTCTTCTCCCGCTCGCCCTGTCAGGCTGATCACCAATCAGTGCCACTTGCACCGTATCCCTGTGAAAGGCGCCGTGTACCTTATCTTCCGGTATGAACAGATCGTCAGCGCGTCCTTCCACCTCCACAAAGCCGAATCCTTTGGCATTGCTGATAAATGTCCCGGTCAGCACTCTCCCGTCTGCCTTTATATATTTTCCTCTGCTTGTGATCATCAACCTGCATTCTTCCAGAAGTTCATCAAGAATACTCTTAAATTCCTGACGTTCTTCCTTTTTCACCTGGAGAAACACTGCCAGTTCTTTCTCCTTCATCGGTGTATACAGTTCATCATTCACAAGATCACAAATGATTTTTTTGCGTTTTTCCCTGATTGTGTCCATTCCAAAATCCTTTGCCAATACGCGCAGTGCGCATCCTAACGGGGTTTTTTGCATTATAGGAAAGCCTTTCACACTTTAGTGCGGCAAGGTCTTTCCTATAATGCAAAAAAGCACCCTATCGCTAGAGTGCTTTTGTCTAAACTTCTTTAAAATACGTTCAGATTCAGTATTGCCGCAAGAACAACAAATAATACTGCTAAGATTCTGGTAATCTTGACCAAAAGGCCTTCCATGGAACGTCCCTTGTTCTTACCCCAGTAGGTCTCAGCTGCACCACTGATGGCACCAAGTCCTGCTGACTTTCCTTCCTGCATCAATACCAGCACGGTAAGTGCGATACATACCAATATAAAAATTACAGTTAAAACGATCTTTAGCGCTCCCATTTCCACACCTCCTAATGTCAAGCAGGTATTATTGTAGCACACAATATAAATTATTTCAACTGGTTTCTTACATTTTTTTACACAATTTAACCTTGACTAAATTTTATGAAAAGGTTCCAGATATTGAGCAGCCGCTCCCAGTTCTTCCTCTATACGGAGTAATCTGTTATATTTTGCAACACGGTCACTGCGGCAGGGTGCACCGGTCTTTATCTGTCCTGCGTTGAGTGCCACTGCGATATCAGCGATTGTGGTGTCCTCCGTCTCTCCGGAACGGTGGGAAATGATAGCTTTATAACCGTTTTTATGAGCCATCTCCACAGCATTGATCGCCTCGGACAAAGTTCCGATCTGATTGACTTTTACTAAGATAGCGTTGGCACAGGAAAGCTTGATACCGGCATCAAGCCTCTTGGTATTGGTCACAAAAAGATCGTCACCTACAAGCTGCAGTCTGTCGCCCAGTCTGGCTGTCATTTCTTTCCAGCCTTCCCAGTCATCCTCTGCAAGTCCGTCTTCAATGGAGACAATGGGAAATCTTTCTGCAAGGCTCTCATAATATGCGATCATTTCCTCGGTACTTCTGTAGATCTCGCACTCTTTCAGGCTGCTCTCGCCGGGAAAATAATATAAACCGCTTTCTTCCTGATACAGTTCACTGCTGGCTGCATCCATAGCAATCTTAATATCCGTTCCGGGAGTATAACCGGCCGCTTCAATTGCCTCTACAATGACGCTGAGCACGCTCTCCGCATCCGCAAGATCCGGAGCAAAACCACCCTCATCACCCACGCCGGTGGAAAGGCCTCTGCTCTTTAAAATATTTTTCAGATTGTGATAGATTTCCGCGCAGATGCGTAAACCGTCCCGGAAGCTTTCAGCCTGCACAGGCATGATCATAAACTCCTGAAAATCCACGGTATTGGCTGCATGCTTACCACCGTTCAAAATATTCATCATCGGAACAGGCAGGAGTCTTGTGCTGACACCGCCAAGATATCTGTATAAGGGAAGCTGTAATGCTGATGCCGCAGCCTTCGCGGATGCAAGGGACACTGCCAACATGGCATTGGCTCCCAGATTACTCTTATTCTCTGTGCCGTCAGTCTCCATCAGTATCCTGTCCGTCTCAATCTGCTCCAGCGCATTTCTGCCAACCAGCACACTTGCAATCTTCTCATTGATATTTTTCACTGCATTCTGCACGCCGAGACCGAAATATCTGGTCTCACCGTCCCTGAGCTCCACAGCCTCAAAACGTCCTGTGCTGGCACCGGAGGGCACTGACGCCATTCCCGTATAAGTACAGCCGTCAATTGGATTCCGCACTGTCACTTCCGCCTCCACAGTGGGATTTCCCCGGGAATCCAAAATCTCTCTTCCATGTACCTTTTCAATCTCCAGATAATACATACCTTAACCTGCCTTTCAACGATTCCTTACAGATAAAGTATCCCCGGAATATGCATATCTATGCACATCCGGGGATATTTTTCCACTTTATGTCAACAAATTACTTACGGACCAACAGGGATTTACCTGTCATTTCCGCAGGCTGTACCTTACCCATGATTTCAATCAGTGTGGGCACGATGTCTGCCAGGCATCCGCCTTCTCTCAACGTGTAAGAATCATCATAATTCACAAGAATAAAGGGAACCTGATTGGTCGTATGGGCCGTAAAAGGATCACCGGTCTCATAATCTACCAGTTGTTCTGCATTGCCGTGATCTGCACAGATAAACATGGCTCCGTCCATCTCCTTTACGGCATCCACTGCTTTTCCCACACACTCGTCAACCGCTTCCACTGCCTTGACAGCAGCGTTCTCAACACCGGTATGACCTACCATGTCGGGATTTGCAAAATTGATAATGATCACATCATACTTAGCACTGCGGATGGCTTCTGTCAGCTTATCACAAACTTCATAGGCGCTCATCTCAGGCTTGAGATCATAAGTGGCAACCTTGGGAGAATTTACCAGAATCCTGTCCTCTCCCTCGTTAGGCTGCTCCACACCGCCGTTAAAGAAGAAAGTTACATGTGCATATTTCTCAGTCTCGGCAATTCTTGCCTGAGTCATCTGATTGGCTGCAAGCCACTCACCAAAGGTATTGGTCACAGACACCTTGTGGAAAGCAACCAGCTTGTTATCAATAGTGGGGTCATAGTCAGAGAAGCATACAAAGGTGATATCCTTGCGGGCACCTCTGTCAAAGCCCTTAAAGTCGTCATCACAGAAAGCTCTTGTGATCTCACGTGCTCTGTCGGGACGGAAGTTAAAGAATACCACACTGTCACCGTCCTCCACGGTTGCCACTGCTTTGCCGCCTTCCACCGCCACGGTAGGCTTTACAAATTCATCCGTCTCTCCCTTGTCATAGGAAGCCTGGATACCGCAGATACCGCAGGGAGCGGTGAGACCCTCACCCTTGGTCATGGCATCGTAAGCAAGCTTCACACGGTCATAGTTGTTATCTCTGTCCATAGCGTAGTAACGTCCCATTACGGACGCGATCTTACCAACGCCAATCTTATCCATCTCTGCTGCCAGAGCCTCTGCAAATTCCTTGCCGCTGGCAGGGGGTGTGTCACGACCGTCCAGGAAGCAGTGTACATATACCTTCTCAAGGCCGTTTCTCTTAGCCAGTTCAAGCAGACCGTATAAATGGGTATTATGGCTGTGTACACCGCCGTCAGACAAAAGTCCCATCATGTGAAGGGCGCTGTCATTCTTCTTACAATTCTCCACAGCTGCCAGGAGTGCGGGATTTTCAAAGAAAGTACCGTCCTGGATCTCTTTGGTGATCCTTGTCAGTTCCTGATATACGATGCGGCCTGCACCCATATTCAGGTGACCAACCTCAGAGTTGCCCATCTGTCCCTCGGGAAGACCTACTGCCATTCCGCTGGCATTTCCTTTTACAAAAGGACATTCTGCCATCAATTTATCCATCACAGGGGTCTTTGCTTCTGCTACAGCATTTCCCTCTGTCTTATCATTCAGACCGTAACCGTCCAGAATCATTAAAACTACCGGCTTCTTACTCATATTTCCTCCATTTCCGGCATTTACATTCAATCTGCAATACCGTCATCATAAAAAATTATCTTTTGCGAACCGTATCAAATTATACACTTTATTTTTCACCCGTGCAATAGAAAAAGCAACAGAATGTGTAAAAAAGCTATTGTTTTTTTGCCAAAAACATCATAAAATATTGAGAACAATAATAATTGGAGGCTGTTATGATCACACTTCTGGCCAAAATATTTATTAAGGATTATGAGAACACATCATCACCCTGTGTCCGCCAGTCATACGGAATGCTTTGCGGTGCAGTTGGGATCGGCTTAAATCTTCTGCTTTTTGCCGGCAAGTTTCTTGCCGGAATCCTCAGCGGCTCCATTGCCATAACCGCTGATGCCTTCAACAACCTTTCCGATGCCGGTTCCTCCATCGTCACTCTTGCCGGATTTAAGATGGCAGGACAAAAGCCGGATCCGGACCATCCCTTCGGACACGGAAGGATCGAATACATATCGGGACTGATCGTCTCCTTCATCATACTGCTCATGGCCTTTGAACTGTTAAAGTCCTCTGTTGCAAAAATCATGCATCCCGCGGATCTGACCTTCTCGCCCGTTGTCGTTCTGATCCTTATTTTGTCTATCGCCGTCAAGTTTTATATGGCATATTACAACAAAAAAATAGGCCGCAGACTGGATTCTGCAGCCATGCGCGCCGCAGCCACTGACAGCCTCAGTGACACCCTGGCCACCTCAGTCGTACTGATTGCAACCCTTGTTTCGCACCATTTCGGCATTCTGATCGACGGCTACTGCGGCATTCTGGTAGGTCTGTTTATCTGTTATGCAGGCATCAACGCTGCCAAAGATACCATCGGCCCCCTGCTCGGTCAGGCGCCCGACCCTGCTTTTGTCAAGCAGATAGAAGATATCGTCATGTCCTACGACGGCGTCCTGGGCATACACGATCTGATCGTACATAATTACGGCCCCGGGCGTGTGCTCATCTCCGTACACGCTGAGGTTTCCGCCGAAGGCGATGTGCTGACCATGCATGACATGATCGATCTGATCGAGCACGAACTGAGAGACCGCCTGCAGTGCCACGCCGTGATCCATATGGATCCCGTACGGATGAATGATCCTGAGACAAACCGGCTGAAAGAACTTGTAAACGGGTATCTGCACGAAATCTCTCTCCAGCTTTCCCTCCACGACTTCCGCATTGTAACGGGCCCCACCCACACCAACATTATTTTTGATGTGGCTGTTCCATTTGCCTTCTGTATGACAGACAGGGAACTGGTGGAACTACTTTCCTCAAAGATTCGAAGCGAGAATGCAAACTATTACGCAGTGATCGAGGTAGATAAGCAATATTCGGGATATTAATCCGCCACATATTGTATAATACCCACAAGTTCACCGTCTTCCACCGCAATACAGCCCTGTTCTCCTATGAATTCATTGCTGATGCCAATGGGAACATCATTTGTCATGGTGTAATGATCCAAAGGATATTTCATGCCACTGATACTGACCCCTCTCGCCTCTTTGCCGAGTGTGAACAAAGACAGATAGCCTTCTACACCGGGTTGAAACTTTACTTCTTCATTCTTCATCACAAAGATCATGGAACTTCCGTCACACAGATATCCCTGGGCGCCGCGATTTTTTAAGAAAAGCAGGCACTGGATATTTGCCAGGGTGTGTTCCAGCCGGCCTCCGGTACCGCCGTAGATCCTGAAGGAACGAAAACCCCACTCCAGTCCCAGTTTCAAAGCTGCCAACATGTCTGTGTCATCTTTTTCGGGTTTTAACCGGATCACGCGATCCGGCACCTGGTTCTCCAGTTCTTCGATAGCCTGGCTCTCCTGCTGATTGACAGAGTCGAAATCACCGATGATAATATCCGGTTCCAGACCAAGTATCCCGCAATAGGATAAGCCTCCGTCCACCGCAATGACCAGGTCCTCTTCCTTCCTGTCTATTCTTCCTACCGTAAGATCTCCCGCTCCGATCACGATACAGCAACCTGTCAACAACTGATCACTCATCTCACACTTCCTCATTTCACATAAGTTTATTCAAGATACTTCTCGTCAATTATGATAACATTTATCACTTTACTTTGCAATCATCTGACTGTATACTGTTCATAGCACGATTATCATTTTATCTTAATAATACTGAATTCTGCACCGAAACGAGGATCAACATTGAATTTACCTGAAACGAATCAAAGAATAAAGATTGCAGAGATGAGACGGCTTACCGTCTGGGAAAACCGTTATCGCCACGCCGCCAAAGACTGCTTTACAAAGAGAGTCGCCTATTATCATCAAAAAACCGGCGGGCTATACAGTAAAATAACCGTCCGTGATCAGCAAAGCCGATGGGGAAGCTGTTCCTCCCGCGGCACCCTGTCCTTTAACTATAGGTTAATATTTGCCCCGACGGAGGTGCTTGACTATGTTGTCGTCCATGAACTGTGCCACCTGACTCATATGAACCACTCCAAAGATTTCTGGAATATGGTGGAACGGATCATGCCGGACTACCGAACACACAAAAAATGGCTGAAAGAACACGGTCACGAACTCACATTAGTAAATCACCTGATCAAAAAGGGAATTCCGTTCAATATCGAAATTTAATAAGGGATGCCCGCCGGGGCATCCCTTATTCTGTCTTTCATTGCTCTTATCGGTTATCGTTTACATAAAGCTGTACACGGTTGTTAATGATATTTGCCACATCTGCCGCGGTCTTCTGACCGGCAAAGAAGAATGCCGCTTCCTCATTCACGATATTCATGATATCCTGATCATAGTAGGAAGCCCTGTTTACCCCTTCCACAAATGACACGATCTGATCCACCTGCTCCTGCGTGAGCGGATCAATGATAATGCTCTCGTTGTTCATGTAGAAATAATCGTCATATTCCACTTTGTTGCCGTTTTCATCCAGATAATAAGGTTTCTCCGTGCCCTCAGCCGCCTGGCTCATAAATGCGGATCTGAGTACGGGGAATCCCCAGCTTATGTCATCACCGGTCTGATACTCTTCCGTCAGATAATAACGGACGAATTCCCATGCACCCTCTAAATCCTTTGATTTGGAGGAAATTACATAACTGGTACCGGCATTGATCACAGATCCGTTCTTGTCGGCATTAGGGAAGCCCAGGAAAGTGATATCCTCTCCAAAGTATCCGTTGATGGTATAGTTCATTTCTCTCACGTTATACAGGGAAACAGTCATCACCATCGTCCTGTCTTCACGGAACTGACTGTCATAATTCATCCAATAATCCTCGTCCTGTTCCACCATTTCAGGAAGCGTTTTTGCATATTCCAGCATTCTGATAAATTCCGGAGAGTTAAAGCTGCATTTTCCGGTAGCTGCATCGATAAAATCTGTACCGCAGTACTGCATGATCTGATAGAAGAAGCTGTCTCTGGTAAATCGGCCCAAAAGGCTTGAGCCATCTTCCAGTTCATCGGCCATCTGAAGGAACTCCTCCATATTCCATCCGGTTCTGTCGCCAAAGATGGCCTTTTTTCCGACCATAGACTCAACACTGAAGGTGGGAACCACGCGGTACAACGTGCCGTCTACAGAGTATGCTTCAAATACATTCTCCATATACTCCAGGGAAGATAACTCCGGATCGCTCTTGATCAGTTTACCCACGTCTGCGATCAGACCCTTGGCAATGTAATTGTCCAGCTTGGTCTGGGAATCCACAATCAGGATATCAGGCATCTTTCCGGATATGATATCGTTGTTCAGCTGTGTATAGCCGGCCTGATAATCTTCCATCGTCTGGTATGTGGAATAATCTCTCACGGTGATGCGGTATTTGGTATTCGTCCTGTTAAAGTCAATAACACGCTTACGGGTACTGTATTCCAGATAGTTGGCACCAAGAACAAGCACCTTCTTGTCGGGAATGTCTTCAGGATCCACCTTCTCCATTGCCACAACCTTGAACTCATTGTCAATGATACTGTTGTAAGCAGCCACAATATGTTCCGCGTCAATCATGATCATATTATTCAACCATATAGTATCCAGATCAGAATTGATGAAACTCATGATCTGTGTGACATCTTCATCACCCAGATTGTAGGTATAAATACCTTCATTGTTGGTCGTCACAAAATCGGTAACAGTTCCGGGGAAGAATCCGTTCATCATCAGCATATCGGGCAGTTCGGTCTTTTCTCCTGCTGTTCCGGTATTGATATCATATGTAAATGCAGAGGTTCCGTCATAATTTTCATTATAAACCGTTACAAGCAAAGTCCCGTCAGGATTGATGATAATCTGTCCCACATTGGTTTCCGGGATATCAAGCTTCTTCTCACCAATGATATTTCCGTTGGTATCATAGGTAAAAATCTTTCTTGTCTGCCCCATATCATCATAATAAGAACAGATGATCAGAATCTTCCCATCTTCTGTCATTCCCAACTGTTGCACATAGCCCTGGTCAGCACCCTCTCCCAACACTTCTTTGAGGTCAACAGACCAAAGCTTCGCACCGTCATCGCCCCAGCAAACAAGTTCTGTGATCGTTTCATAGATATAGTTCTGAGGATCAGATTCATCCACGCGCTCTGAATTATTAATTGCATACACCTTATCTCCGCCAAACATCGTGCGGTTCAACCAGCTGTAAGAGATATCTTCCGCTGTAGACATATCCAGGTCATAGGTTTTAAGATCGCTGCCGTCCGGCAGGAAAGAAACCACTCTGAATACATTCCTGCTGGATGATTCCATTACGACATCATCAACAGCTATGTCATATGAAGGTATTTGGAGTTCAGAAGATGCCACTGCATCTCTTGGCATAATCTCAGCATCTTCGTAGATCCACATATCAAGAAGAAGGTAAACCCTGCCATTTGCTTGGCTCATTGTATGGATGCCTACACCGTTCCCCAGATCTCCGATCTCCACTTTGTCATACGAAAAAACATACTGCTTTGCCAATTCACTGTTGGCATTACCGGCGCCGTCATTGCCGGAACCGCTTTCATCACCGCCCTTGCCACAGGCTGCCAGTGCAAGTATCATAACAATAACCAGACACAGGCTTAACAATCTCTTCCAAAAACCCTTTCTCATAATAGCTCCTCCTCTTCATCAAAAATATCTTTATGAGCCTTTCTGCGCTGTCTGACAGCACGAAGCTCCTCCATTTTCAACTCCCATCTGTCCCTCAGACAGTGAAGCACACTTCTTACAGTCCACTTTTTCCGTTTCCAGCAGATGATCAGCCATACTGCGAGAATCACTGTGGGATATGCCATAAAAAGTATCGCAAACAGCGTTATGACTGCAATGATATCTTCATAACCTCTTGCAACGTTTTCCCAGTAAGGATAAACGATGGGCTTACGGCTCATGGTTCTGGTACCGAACTGTCCCAAAACCCGCAATCTGTTCAGAATCCCGTATCTTGTAGTATTTTCCACAACCTCTGCATCATCTTCGCCTACACCGATATGCTCTTTCACGTATTGATAAGCATATCCTTTCACCGGATTCGGCATTACAATCTCATAATGACTGATACCGTTATGCTGTCCGTACTGCTCCAACGTACTGTAAGATACATATACCACGGTACCGTCAAGACCTGCCGCTTCACTGAGCCTTCCCTGTTCTCTCCGGACAACTCCCGATACAATGTGAGGCGTTCCTCCCACCATTACAGTCATTCCGGCAACATCATTGGAACCGAACAGCTGCCAGGCAGCGTCCTCGTCAATGATACAGTAATCCCGGTTCAGGTCACTCTCTGAAAAGTATGCACCGTACAATAACTGCAAAGGGTGAAACAGGAAAAAATCTCCTCCTACACCAATTGCATTCGCTGACAGGGAAGCCCTGTCACTGGAGATTGTGATCCTGCCGTCGGCGCTGTACGCATCCGCCCAGAGTCTTGCCCCGGCATTGGGTGAATCCTGCACGATAGAAGCCTCCTGCAGCGCACCCTCCAGTGAATGTCGGAAATACGCAATACTGTCCGTGCTTATTCCGGCATTCGCGGTAAAGAAACAGCTGATCTGGGAAACGTCATTCTCATCAGACCACCGCTCAGCCATCTGCTGGGACAACAGATCATTTCCCAGCTTACTGCTCACACCATTCAGGATCAGGAAAATCACAAAGGATATCAATACGCTGATACTCAGCACCAGGCTGCGGACCGGGAGAGAAATCTTAAATTTCTTCATATCCTTCAACCTTTCTTACTGATCCGTCAACCTTACCAACTGTCCTGCAACCACCGGCTTTGTGGAGGTTGTGATAACAAATTCATATCCCTGCAAAGCACCTCTGACTGCCGACATAGTGTCATCGCTGTTCAGCACCTCCACGTCTTTTCTCACTGCTTTATATCGGTTACCCAAAGGACTGGGCTTTGACTCAACTATCAAAATGAACTTACCGTTGTTATCCTCACGAATCGCACTGTTAGGTACCGTCATGTCATAATGGGCACTCTTGTCACCCACTGCAACACTTATGGATTGACCGGCAAGCACACTTCCTTTTACCTCAAATTCCAGGATTTTATTCTGTGAAGGATTGGAGGGATCCGGCTTGATCCGCTTCAGCATCACCTCAACATCATCATATCTCCAGGAATTAACCAGTTCAGCCTGCATACCCGGTGTAAGTTTCCCCGCCTGCTGATTGCTCACCGAAAAGCTCATGGAAAAGCCAGCGCCAACCGGCTGGATCGTTGCTACCGCACTTCCGGCAACCGTGTCCTGTCCGGCAGTCACATTGATACTTGATACCGTACCGGCAATAGGTGCCGTGATCACGGCATCGGTAGTCTTCTCCCGAAGCTTATCTACCTCCTCCTGAAGCTTGTTGATATTCTCCATCTTGCTTTCCAGATTCAGTTCTGCCGAAATATCAGACAAAAGTTTTGCTCTGGTTTCATTGGCCTGTGCAAGCTTTTTATTCCTGTCTGCAAGTTCCAGATTCCAGTTGTTAAGCTGCAGATTCACCGCATTGGTGCTGTTGACAATATGATTCTGGGCATTGTTCAGGTTCGTGCGGGCAGTTTCAAGCTCAGCCGCCAGCTTGTCATATGTCGCCTTCGCATCTGCATCGCTGACGACAGCCTGCTGATTATCCCGCTGTGCTATGTAATTCCTTCTGTTTGCATCGGCTATCTTATACTCTTCGTAGGACACCGCATAAACCGGAACCTGATCGTTGCCGGACACTTCGTAGCCTACCACAATCTTCTCATTATACTTTGCAATGGTGTCGTCACAGGAACTTATCTTCTCATTCAGCTGTGCGATCTTATCAAGCGCTTTCTTTACCGGATCTGCGTCAAAAGCCGCCTGCGCCTTTGCAAAAGCCTCCTCTGCCGCCTTGGTATCCGGCTTGCTCACATCCAGCTGGTTCTTCAGGGCATTCAACTGACTGATGGACAGCTCAATCTCGCCGATTTCCTTCTCTATCTTCTCGATCTCTGCCTCCGCAGCCCGGATCTGGCTCTGATAAACAGCCAGAGAGGTTGTGGTACCGCTCTGCACCTTGTCTACCACACTGCTGGAAATACTTCCGTTCAGAACCTGCATCTCAAAATCAAGCATAGCCGCTTCCAGAGCTTCCTCTGCCGTCTTCAGTTCCTCACTCTCCTGATCTGCCAGCACAAAGAGCACATCGCCCTTCTGCACCTCACTGCCCGCCGTTACCAGTACACTTTCCACCTTCCTGGTCTCATTCACCTGGACATTATAAGGATCATCGCTTTCCACCGTTCCGGTCCCCCTGATCTTAGCGGTGATTGCGCCCGGCATTACATACTGCGTCGCCACCTGCGGCAGAGAATAATTCATGATCGTGTTGGAGAAAAAAGTGAGAATCAGCATAACAGACAGAAATATGATCGCTGCGTTCTTCACCCAATCTCTTCTTTTCGTTTTGTTCTCATTCATAACGTCTCATCCTCTCCTCATTATTACCCTTTGATTCCGCCCTGATAAGTGATACCTTCCACCAGATATTCTTCCCCGTACAGGAAGACAAACAGGCTCGGAACCATATATATCGTCGCCACTGCAAACGCAAGGCCGATCTCTCCCTGATTGATCTTACTCAAAAATACTGACAGGGGATGCATCTGCTCATCACTCAAAAGGATCAGCGGCTGTTCAACCATATTCCAATAATCGATGAAGATCAGTATGGCAGCCGAGCAGATCACACCTTTACAGAGGGGCATACAGATCATCCTGTAAATCTGAAACTCTCCCGCGCCGTCCATCTGTGCCGCCTCGATCACGCCTGTCGGGATTCTTCGCATAAACTTCGTCAGCAGAAAGACCGCAAACGGCGAGAAAATACCCGGAAGCCAGATGGCCCATCTGGTATCAAGAATACCAAGCCAGTCCGAAACAAGATAATTGGGAACCAGAGTAACCTGATACGGCATCAGCATCAATATGATATAGGAGAAAAATATGATCTCCCTGAGTCTTCCGCGATATCTTGCAAATCCGTATGATGCCAGAGACGCCACCAGAAGCTGAAAAACAACGATGGGTCCTACCAGGATTACGGAATTCCAGAATTTCAGCAGATAATCCGGACTCTTAAACAGTACCGTGGAATACTGGCTGAGTGATACGATATCCGGTATAAACTTCAGATTCACCTTTTCTGCAATAAAGACCTTTCCGCCGGTGTCTGTAGTGGCAAATACAGTGCCGTAATTGGCCGATATCTCGGAGGATGCCATAAAAGAATTGGTGATCGTCAGCACGATAGGCATCAGAAACAGAATGGCAAAACCGGCTGCAATACAGGTTGCGACGGCTATTTTCAACAAAGAGCAAACTTTCTTTCTCATCCGTCCACATCCTTTCCGAAGTGATTCTCCACGATAAACAGGATGCCGATGATAAGAATCATAACAAGAGACATCAGGATCGCTGCCGCTGACAGCTTCTGATAATCCAGGGATGCAAAGGCATTGTTCATCATGTGCTGCAACAGATAAATGGAATCATAGGGATAATCGCCGGTCAGCAGATACACTTCTCTGAACACCTTGAAGGAACTGATCAGCGACATTATCGTCACAAATAAAAATGTGGAAGACAGATATCTCGTCTTTATGTAAAAAAAGGTCTGCAGCGGCGAGGCGCTCTCCAGTTTGGCCACATCAAGCACATCCTTGGGGATGCTGGCCAGCGCCGTCATGAACAGGATCATATTGTAGCCGAGATTTTTCCACAGGAACAACAGGATCACAACGATTGGCGCATACTCCGACTTCAGCCAGTCTATCTTACTTCCTCCCAGTGCCACCAACACTTCATTTACGGCGCCATTGTAATGGAACAGCACCTGCCAGATCAGCACAACGGATGCCACAGGCACCATCAGCGGACTCAGAAAAAAAGTACGGAAATGACTCTTGAACGGAATCTTTGATTCCAGCACAACAGCCAACAGCAAAGATAGGATCACTGCCAGCGGCACTGCAATGGCCGAAAAGACCAGAGTATTCTTGATCGCTGTCTGGAAAGACAGATTCTTGATCAGTCTCCTGAAATTATCCAGAAAAACAAAATCACCGTTGATGGGGCTGTCTACCACGGAATAGTAAATCACCACCAAAAACGGAAGCACAAAAAAGGCAAGCACACCAAGGAAGCTTGGGGTGATATACAACCCTGAGCTGATTCTGAGCTTCCACAATCTCCTGGTGGCTTTTCCTCGATATTTCTTATTACCGCGCAATGTTTTCTTCTCCGGGCGGCTATCCCGCTCTGTTCTGCTTATCATCTTCCCCAAGACTTAAGCCCCCCTTAAATATTATCCCTGGTAACTATGTAACTGCGCTATGCAGCGCATATACTTCTATACTGTCCTCTCAGTGTATTATAACGCATTTACAATATCTTTGCACCTTAAGAATTTATGAAGAAATTTGCTCATTCTTCCAATCCAAACATATCAGTCTACCGACTTCAAAGACTCTGTCATGCTTACCCGGTCAAGCTTCTTTCTCATCACAAGATTCACAAACCAGGCAAAGGCAATGGTCAAAAGAAAGCTGTATACATAACTTACAGGCTTAATGTGTACATCAAAGGACACCACATCCACCTCCACCGCCCGCATCACAAACCGATGAAAAAACTTACCCAGCACCAAACCTGCCAGTGCACCGATAAAAGTCAGTACCAAGTTTTCCCGAAATACATAGCTTGCTGTCTCTTTTTTGTAAAATCCCAATACTTTGATGGTTGCAATCTCCCGGATACGTTCAGTGATATTGATGTTGGTCAGATTATACAATACGATAAAAGCCAATCCGGCCGCACAGAGCACGATCACCACAACAATCAGATTCATGCTCGACAGCATGCTGTCAAAACGTTCCAGCATATCCCGGTTCACCGTGACAGAAGCCACATTTTCCTGCTTCATCAGATCCGCAGAGACCCTGTAAGCATCCGCATCGGCAGAAAGATTCACATAGACAGTCTTTGCCGGCACCGTCTCACCAAGGATCTGCTCGTAGGTTTCACATGAAATGTATGCGTACGTATAAATATAATTGACGATGATACCGCTGACGGTAAGTTCCATACTCCTCATCTCATCGTCCCGCAATGTGACCGTATCACCGATTCCGATACCGTACTGTCTTGCTGTTTTTTCCGTGATAATGCACTCTCCGGGACCGGGAATCCCGTAATGATTTCCATCCTGATCAAAAAGATTCAGATACGGACTGATATCTGTGTTTTCACCTGCCGCCACAAGATACAGTGGCTTGACAGCACCTTCTGTCACAAGCTCCGCAGATGTCTCCAGCACTGTAAGATATCCTTCTGCATTCTCTCCCAGCACCTCCTCAAGCACCGCTTCTTCTTCCTGAGACACGGGACCGGTACAAGTCACAGCAAGGTCAAAGATCTGGATACGCTCATACTGATGATGAGCAACATCCATAATGGAATCCCGGATACCGAACCCCGCAACAAGCAAGGCAGTACAGCCACAGATTCCTATGACCATCATAAAAAATCTCTTTTTATAGCGGAACACATTTCGCACCGACACCTTGTGCAAAAACTTCAGCCGTTTCCAGACAAAGGGCACTCTCTCAAGGAATACTCTCTGACCGGCCTTGGGTGCCTTGGGGCGCATCAGTTGTGCCGCCACCTCAGAAAGTTCCTTACGGCAGCTTGCCCAGGTAGCACCCATGGAGCAAAGCATGGATACCCCGAAGGATATGACCGCAAGCTTTCCGTCAAACACATATTGTAGCTCATCCACCTGGTACAATATCCCATAGGCAAACCAGATAACCTTCGGAAAGAGCCAGGTACCTCCCAGAAATCCGATCAAACATCCCACAGCTGCAGCGGTTCCCGAATAAAACAGGTATTTACACATAATGGCACCGCGGCTGTAACCCAATGCTTTCAGAACGCCGATCTGAGTCCTCTGCTCCTCCACCATACGGTTCATTGTAGTCACACATACCAGTGCTGCCACTGCAAAGAAGAACACAGGAAATACATCGGCGATACCGTCAACGATCGCCGAATCACTCTCGAAACATACATATCCTATATTGGTATCCCGTCCCAGCACAAAACTGTCCGGCTCTTCCAATTCAGAAAGCGCCTCTTGCGCATCCGCAAGCTGAATCTCCGCGTTCGCAGACTTCTCCCGGAATTTCAGGAGACCTTCCTCATATTCAGCCAGCCCCTCTTCATATTCTTTCCGGCCGTCTGCCAGATCTTCTGTCGCCCGGGCAAGGTCAGTCTCTGCTTCTGCAATTTCTGCACGGCCTTCCTCCAGCTTAATTTCTCCCTGCGCGATTTCCGTCTTTGCATTTGCCAGCTGCGATTTTCCGTCATGCAGCTTGGCCTCGGCTTCTTCCAGTTCCCGTTCAGCCTCCTGTAATTGCGCTGTTCCGCTGTCCAGCTCAGCATATCCTTCATCCAGCTGCGATTGATAGGCAGCCAATTGATCTTCCGCACGTTCCAGCATCAAATGGTTCGCAGAGAGCTCTTGTTTTGCTTGCTCCAACTGTTCCCGGGCCTGGGTCAAGGGAGTGCCAAGAAGCGCCTCCTGCTCCTCAATCGCTTTTTCCTGTTGCAGCAGAAAAGCTTCTGCGGCTTCCAATTTGCTCTTATCTGCTGCCAGTGCAGATATCTGAACGGAAAGCTGATACTGATTGGCATCCAGCTCCGCTTTACCGCGTTCCAGCTCCGCTTTCTTTTCCTGTAACAACCTGCGATTCTCTGTAATCTCGGTTTCTCCATCCGCAAGCTTCTGTTCCTCCGAAGCAAGCGTCTCTCTGGCATCTGCCAGTTCCTGCTCCTTTTCTTCCAAAGTAATCTTAGCGTCTGCCAGCTCCTGCTCGGCTTCTTGCAGCTTGCGTTCCCCGTCTGCCAGTTCTGTCCTTGCCTCTTCCAGCTTGGCGGCGGCATCTGCAAGCTCCGCTTCCCCATCAGCCAGTTTCTTTCTGGCATCGGCAATCTCAGTCTCTGCCTCCGACTTGATATTTTCATATCTGGCAAGAGCAAGACTTTGGGCCAGTCCTTCCCAATCGGATTCTTTTTCCTCAAGATAAGCGTCGTATTCTTCGCTGTAGAGGTTAAAATCATCCCGGAACTTCACATAAACTTCCGTGTAATAATCCACAGCAAAACCTTCCGAAAGAAGATACACAAATCCGGTGATCCTGCCGTTACCAAGCGAGGTATTGCCTCTCTCAAACTGAATATAAAGGGGCGACTGTACAATACCTGTCACTGTGTATTCCCGATAAACAAAGTTCTCCGCGTCCTTGTTTTCCGCGGAGTCTGCAATCAGGAGTTTCTGTCCGATCACGTCCTCTGAAAACATCAGTGCATCCAACACACATTCATCAGCACGCTCCGGCATCCGTCCTTTCTTCAGGACCGGGCGGTTGATATTCTCAGTAATGCTGTGGGTTTTCAGTACCATTTCATTGCCGTCTTCCAACGAGCAGAGGACATCAAAACTCACCGCACCTTCTGCTGCGCGCACATCTGCCATATTGCGCATCTGCTCCACGTCCTGTTCTTCATAGCCCAGTGTGGAAAGGATGCGGTAATCGTAAAATGCCTTATCGGTCAAAAAATCCCTTGTAGTCTTTACCATACTGGGACGTACTGCCTTGAGTCCGGCAAACAGACTGACTCCCAGTGCCACAATGGCCAATATGGCAATAAAGCGCCCGAAGCTTTTATTCACTTCCCGCAATGTGGACTTCCACATCATCGATTTCATACGTTATCCTCTTTCCCTGCAATCTGATCCGTAATCTGATGTTACCACTCAAGATCCGCAACGTCTGTGATATGTTCGTTCTTTACCATACTCACTACCGTACCGCTCTTCACTGTGATGATGCGGTCAGCCATAGCAGTCAATGCTGTGTTGTGGGTGATCACGATCACGGTTTTTCCCTTCAGGCGGCAGGTATCCTGCAAAAGCTTGAGAACCGCCTTTCCGGTATTGTAGTCCAGCGCGCCGGTGGGTTCGTCACACAACAGAATCTTGGGATTCTTGGCCAGCGCTCTTGCGATCGCCACACGCTGCTGTTCTCCGCCGGACAACTGCGCAGGGAAATTGGCAAGTCTCTCTGAAAGCCCTACATCTGCAAGCACAGATGCAGCATCCAGCGGATCCTTGCAGATCTGGGCTGCCAGCTCCACATTTTCCAGGGCGGTCAGATTCTGTACCAGATTATAAAACTGGAACACAAAGCCGATATCGTGCCGCCTGTAGGTTGTCAGCTGTCTGTTATTGTATGCGGAGATTTCCTGACCGTCCAGGAATACATGACCGCCGGAAAGCGTATCCATTCCGCCTAAAATGTTCAGTATCGTTGTCTTACCGGCCCCTGAAGCGCCCACGATCACGCAAAACTCACCCTGTTCAATCTCAAAATTCACATTGTCCAGAGCCCGGATCTCCACTTCACCGGTCTTATATATTTTACTTACATTTTTAAAGGTTACAAATGCGCTCATTTATGTATTCCTTCCCGTTTCTTTCTACCTTCAGTATAGCACAAAAGAAAGCCGGCGAAAATGCCGGCTTTCTAAATTTTATAGACTTTTTATATTAAGTAACATCAGTTCAGCTGACTCTCCAGAACTTCACTCACCTTGGCAAGTGCATCAGGGATACCCGCCGGATTCTTTCCGCCGGCCTGTGCCATATTGGGGCGTCCGCCGCCGCCACCGCCAACAAGTGCAGCGATCGCTTTGATCAGATTACCTGCATGGGCACCTGCTTTCACAGCACCGTCCGTGGCCATGGCAACCATATTAACCTTGCCGTCCTGATTGGACAGAAGCACTACAACGCCCTCAGAAAGCTTGTCTTTAAGCTGATCTCCCAGGTCGCGCAGGCCGTTCATGTCAACGCCCTCCACACCTGTTGCCAGAAGCTTCACGCCCTTGACATCCTTCACCTGGTTCATAACATCACCGAGAGCCTCCTTGGCAGCTTTGCTCTTCAGCGCTTCGATCTCAGAATTCAGAGCCTTCAGTTCAGCCTGCAAATGTTCGCATCTCTCAACCAGGGATGCGGGAGTTGTCTTCATCACTTTCGCAGCAGAATAAAGTGTCTGCTCCAGACCGCGGTAATATGCAAATACACCGTTGCCGGTCAACGCTTCGATTCTTCTGACCCCGGCAGCCACACCGTTTTCGGAAAGGATCTTAAATGCGGTGATCACACCGGTACCTGCCACATGGGTACCGCCACAAAGCTCAGTTGAGTAATCTCCCATGCTGACAACACGCACTTTTTCACCGTACTTTTCCCCAAACAGGGCCATAGCACCGGTCTTCTTTGCATCCTCAACAGACATCACTTCCGTCGCAACAGGCAGGTTTGCCTCAATCTGTTCGTTAACAATTGCTTCCACTTTACCAATCTCCTCGGCTGTCATTGCCGCGAAATGGCTGAAGTCAAAGCGCAGTCTTTCGCCGTCCACATAGGATCCTGCCTGTTCCACGTGCGTGCCAAGCACTTCACGCAAGGCTTTATGAAGAAGATGCGTTGCACTGTGGTTCTTACAGGTATCAGCTCTTCTTGTGACATCTACGCTCAACGTGACAGCGTCACCGGTCTTTATCATGCCTTTGGTCACAACACCGATATGTCCGACCTTACCGCCCATCAGCTTAACAGTATCCTTCACTTCAAAGGTTCCTTCAGCCGTGGAGATCACACCGATATCACCCACCTGACCGCCCATGGTGGCATAGAAAGGTGTTTCTTTCACGATAACCGTTCCCACTTCACCGTCAGTCAATGCCTCAGCCAGCTCTGTCTCGGTGGTCAGAACAGTCACCTCAGACTGATGTGTCAGGGCATCATATCCCACAAACTCTGTGGTTACGGAAGGATCGATGGACTCATAAACCGTCACATCAGCTCCCATATAGTTGGTAACTTTACGTGCCTTACGGGCCTTGTCCTTCTGCATCTGCATACATACCGCAAAACCGGCATGATCAACAGTAAATCCTTTCTCAGCAAGGATCTCCTCTGTCAGATCAGTGGGGAATCCATAAGTATCATAAAGCTTGAATGCATTCTCACCGGACATCTCTGTGACACCGGATGCCTTCATCTCTTCTTCCATCTCCGCAAGGATACTCAATCCCTGATCGATGGTCTTATCAAACTTGTCCTCTTCCTGAGTCAGTACATTTAAAATAAACGCCTTCTTCTCATCCAGTTCCGGATAACCGTCCTTACATTCCGCAATTACAGTCTGGCTTAAGTTGGCCAGGAACTTGCCTTCGATACCAAGCAATCTTCCGTGCCTTGCCGCACGGCGGATCAGACGGCGAAGCACATAGCCTCTTCCCTCGTTGGAGGGCATAATACCGTCACTGATCATAAAAGTTGAAGAACGGATATGGTCTGTGATCAGACGGATAGATACATCCGTTGCATCATCCTTCCGGTACTCCACACCGGCAATCTCACAGATACGGTCGCGGATTGCTTTCATGGTGTCCACATCAAATACAGATGTCACATCCTGAACAACAACTGCCAGACGCTCCAAACCCATACCGGTATCGATATTCTTCTGGATCAGCTCTGTATAATTGCCTTTTCCGTCACTTTCAAACTGGGTAAATACGTTGTTCCACACTTCCATGAAGCGGTCACACTCACAGCCCACTTTACAGTCAGGGCTGCCGCATCCGTACTTTTCTCCTCAGTCATAATAGATCTCAGAGCAGGGACCGCAGGGCCCTGCGCCGTGCTCCCAGAAGTTGTCGCACTTACCGTTCTCATCGCGGTAAAAACGTGTGATCTTCTCTGCAGGCACTCCGATCTCCTGTGTCCAGATATCAAATGCTTCATCGTCTTCGCAGTAGATGGAAGGATACAGTCTCTCAGGATCCATACCCACTACCACAGTGAGAAATTCCCAACTCCAACGGATAGCCTCATGTTTAAAATAATTCTCGAAAAAGAAGTTACACAGCATCTCAAAGAAGGTCAGATGCGTAGCAGT
>JAZRCR010000031.1:0-7993 GCA_045659805.1 Acetatifactor sp. | reverse complement strand
GCGCGAAAGGCGCGAGCTGAACGAGCCGGCGGAACACGCGAGTTGAAAAGAAGAAAGGAATGGTGAGAATGTCCAAAAGAGAGGAATACGAAGCAAAGACAGAGGCGCTTCTTACCCCCATCGCTCAGGCGAACGACGTGGAGATTTACGATGTGGAGTATGTCAAGGAAGGCGCCGACTGGTATCTGAGGGCATATATTGACAAGCCGGAAGGCGTAACGATCATTGACTGTGAGAATGTCAGCCGAGCACTTTCGGAAGCGCTGGACAAGGAAGATTTTATTCCGGATGCTTACATTCTGGAGGTCAGCAGTCCGGGACTGGGAAGGACACTCAAGAAGGATAAGCATCTTGAGAAGAGTATCGGAGAAGAAGTGGAGATCAGGCTGTTCAAGCCTATCGATAAATGTAAAGATTTTGCCGGAATTCTGACGGCATATGACGAGAAACAGATCACAATCCTGGACGGGGAAGTGTCCAGAACTTTTGAGAGAAATGAGATCGCACTGATCAGATTGGCACTGGATTTTTAAAGAATGGAGGAAATGTAAGAAAATGAACAAAGAATTAATGGAAGCACTGGATATTTTGGAGAAGGAGAAAGAGATCAGCAAAGATACATTGTTTGATGCTATCGAGAATTCCCTGATGACTGCCTGCAAGAACCATTTTGGCAAGGCCGACAATGTAAAAGTAGAGATCAACCGCGAAACCTGCGATTTCCTGGTATATGCAGAGAAGGAGGTTGTTGAGACTAAGGATGATGTGGAAGATGACTGCCTGCAGATCGCGCTGGAGGATGCAAAAGCCATTTCCTCCAAGGCTTCCGTGGGCGATATGCTGCACATAGAGATCAAGTCCAAGGAATTTGGACGTATTGCCACCCAGAATGCGAAGAACGTGATTCTGCAGAAGATCCGCGAGGAAGAGAGAAGCGTAATCTACAATCAGTATTTTGAAAAAGAAAAAGATGTGATGACCGGTGTGGTACAGCGCTATGTGGGCCGCAACATCAGCATCAACCTGGGTAAGGCAGATGCCATGCTCAGCGAGAGCGAGCAGGTAAAGAGCGAAGTGTTCAGACCTACCGAGCGTATCAAAGTGTATGTGTTGGAAGTAAAGAACACTCCCAAGGGTCCCCGTATCAATGTGAGCCGTACTCATCCGGAACTGGTAAAGAGGCTGTTTGAGGCAGAAGTGACTGAGATCAAGGACGGTACCGTTGAGATCAAGAGTATCGCGAGAGAGGCCGGAAGCCGTACCAAGATCGCTGTATGGAGTAATAACCCCAACGTGGATGCTGTGGGTGCCTGTGTAGGTATGAACGGTGCAAGAGTCAACGCTATCGTGGAAGAGCTTCGCGGTGAAAAGATCGACATCGTGAACTGGGACGAGAACCCCGGTAACCTGATCCAGAACGCACTGTCACCGGCTAAGATCGTTGCCGTATTTGCAGATCCCGATGACAAGACCGCCAAGGTTGTGGTTCCCGATTATCAGCTGTCTCTGGCAATCGGAAAGGAAGGTCAGAATGCAAGGCTTGCTGCAAGACTTACCGGATACAAGATCGACATCAAGTCTGAGACGCAGGCTAAGGATGCTCCCGGATTCCGCTACGAAGACTACATCGATTACGATGAAGAATATGACGAGTATGAAGAGGGCTACGAAGAAGGCTACGGAGAAGAGGAATATTAAAAATGGCGAAGAAAATTCCTTTCAGGCAGTGTGTGGGCTGCGGTGAAATGAAGGGCAAGAAAGAGATGCTGCGTGTTCTGAAAACTGCTGAGGGACAGATATGTCTGGACGCAACAGGAAAAAAGAACGGGAGAGGCGCATATCTTTGTAAACAAGAGGAATGTTTACAGAAAGCCTGCAGGAATAAAGGTTTGGAGAGATCTTTTAAGATGAGTATTCCTGAGGAAATATACGACCAGCTCAAGAAGGAGTTTACAGAACTGGAAAAGGAGTTGGATCATATTGAAACAGAGTAGAGTGTTGTCTATGCTGGGAATTGCGGCAAGAGGGCGCAACGTGGTAAGCGGTGAACTGCAGACTTTGACTGCGGTGAAGGACGGTTCTGCAATGCTGGTGATCGTTGCGGAGGATGCGTCAGAGAATACGCGGAAGCTGTTTACGGATAAATGCAGTTTCTATGAAGTTCCGCTTAGAATGTACGGCAGCAAGGAGATGCTGGGCCGTGCCATTGGAAAAGAGATCAGGTCTTCTCTGGCAGTTACAGACGACGGGTTGGCACAGAGCGTCATCAGACATCTGGAATCGGAAAGCTTACGATAGAATGGAGGTAGTTAGTGTGGCGAAAGTCAAGGTACACGAATTAGCAAAAGAGTTAAACAGGCAGAGTAAAGATATATTGAAATTTTTACAAGACAAGGGAGTTGAGGCTAAGGCAGCCCAGAGCTCTCTGGAAGATGATGTGGCAGCAATGGTGAGGAAAGAATTTTCTGCAGTGCAGAGCGCACCGAAGGCAGCTGAACCGGTAAAAGCGCAGGAAGCGTCCAAGGATCAGGTGAAGGCACAGGAAACTGTCAAGGAGCCTGCGGACGCAGTGAAGGCTGAAGCCAGGGAAGAAGAGGCTCCCAAGAAGAAAAAGAAGATTATTTTTGTAAGTAACCCCCAGAACTCCAAGATCCCGGGACAGAGACCCCAGCAGGGAGGACGTCAGGGCGGACAGGGTAATTACAGTACGCAGGGTGGTTATACGGGTTCCGGCAATTATAATCAGCAGGGCGGATACGGCTCTCAGGCGAACAGGCAGACACAGGGAAGTCGTCCCGGTCAGAATAACAGAGGAAATGCACCGCAGGCTCCGGTTCGTCCGATCAAGCCTTTGACACCGCCTTCCCCTACTCCCAGTGTGCAGATGGTACCTAACAGATCCCAGCAGCCTAAGGAACGCCCGCAAGCAGTGAAGCCGGCAGAGATGGAGAAACGGGAAATAGTCAACGTGCAGGCTGAGACTGTGCAGAAACCGGCAGCTCCTGTCATTCAGCAGGCTGAAATAAAGAGAGCGGAAGCACCTGTCACTGAAGTGAAGACTGAGGAGAGCAGAAGAGATACCAGACCTGTTGATAACAGAAACAGGGAGAATCGCGGTCAGGGTGGATATAATCAGAACAGAACCCAGAATGGTGAGCGCGGCCAGAGTGGAAGATACCAGGGGGCAGGCGAGAACCGTTACCGTGAAGGACGTGTTCAGGATGGAAGACCTCAGGAAGGACGTTCCCAGGAAAATAAATTTTCCGAAAATAAATTTTCCGAAAATAAAGGTCAGGGACGTTTTGACGGATCGGGCAGAGGAGGAGCAGGATATGGTAAACCTTCTTTCAACAGACAGGATAGACAGGACGGCACTTCAAGACCTGCAAGACAAGGTTTCGAAGGCGGCCAGGGTGATCGCCGTGGCGGCGGTGCTGGCCAGGGCGGCGGCCGCGGTTTTGGAGGTGACCGTCAGAGTGGCAGAGCAAATGGAGGGGCGCAGGATAGATTCCGCGATAAGCCCTCAGCCAAAGGATTTGCTGCGGAAGCTCCGGCAAAGGATATAGAGAAGAAGCGTGAGGAAGAAAAGAGACGCTTCAGCCAGGAAAAGGATAAGCGCAACCGCAAGGATCTGATGTACGAAGAGGAAGAGCAGGCACAGAAGAACAAGCCCGGCCGCTTTATCAAACCTGAGAAGAAGAAAGAAGAAGTGGTGGAAGAAGTGATCAAGGTGATCACACTTCCCGAGATGATCACAATCAAGGATCTGGCTGACAAGATGAAAATGCAGCCTGCCGTTATCATTAAAAAGCTGTTTATGCAGGGTAAGATCGTGACCGTTAACCAGGAGATTTCCTTTGAAGATGCAGAGAACATAGCAATGGAATATGAGATCCTCTGCGAGAAGGAAGAAAAGGTTGACGTGATCGAGGAGCTTCTGAAGGAGGACGAGGAGTCCGAAGAGAATCTGGTAGAAAGACCTCCCGTAGTCTGCGTTATGGGTCATGTTGACCACGGTAAGACTTCCCTTCTGGATGCAATCCGTAAGACCAATGTGACGGTCAAGGAAGCCGGCGGTATTACTCAGCATATCGGTGCCTATACTGTAAGTGTGGGAGACCGCAAGATTACTTTCCTGGATACCCCCGGACACGAGGCATTTACGGCTATGCGTATGCGTGGTGCCAATGCCACGGATATTGCTATCCTGGTGGTTGCTGCCGATGACGGCGTAATGCCCCAGACGGTAGAAGCAATCAATCATGCCAAGGCAGCCGGTGTTGAAATCATCGTGGCTGTCAACAAGATTGATAAGCCTGCCGCCAATGTGGAACGCGTGAAACAGGAACTGACCGAGTATGAGCTGGTGAGCGAAGACTGGGGCGGAAGTACCGTATTTGCACCTGTTTCTGCTAAGTCAGGAGAAGGTATCGAACAGCTTCTGGAAATGATCCTGCTGACAGCAGATATTATGGAACTGAAGGCAAATCCCAAGAGAAAAGCAAGAGGTCTCGTGATCGAGGCGCAGCTTGACAAGGGAAGAGGTCCTGTGGCTACTGTTCTGATCCAGAAGGGAACCCTGAAGGTGGGCGATTTTGTGTCTGCCGGTTCCAGCTACGGTAAAGTGCGCGCCATGGTGGACGACAAGGGAAGAAGAGTCAAGGAGGCCGGTCCTTCCACACCTGTGGAGATTTTAGGTCTTTCCGATGTTCCCAGTGCAGGTGAGGTTATCCTGTCTCACGACAGTGATAAGACCGCAAAATCTTATGCTGAGACATATTTGGCTCAGAATAAGGAAAAAATGTTGGAGGAGACCAAGTCCAGAATGTCTCTGGATGA
Organism: Acetatifactor sp.; assembly: GCA_045659805.1. GTDB lineage: Bacteria > Bacillota > Clostridia > Lachnospirales > Lachnospiraceae > Acetatifactor. The sequence goes on along the minus strand of JAZRCR010000031.1, from coordinate 3,154 downwards.
TCTGTTCTCCCAGATTCAGGAAGGCAATCTGAAGGAACTGAACCTGATCGTCAAAGCAGATGTTCAGGGTAGCGTGGAAGCTGTAAAGCAGTCCTTGCTTAAGCTTTCCAACGATGAAGTGGTTGTAAAATGTATCCATGGCGGCGTAGGCGCAGTCAACGAATCAGATGTTATGCTTGCTATGGCATCCAGCGCTATCATTATCGGTTTCAACGTGCGTCCTGACGTGACTGCCAAGACCACAGCGGAGCGCGAAGGCGTGGATATCCGTCTGTACAGTGTCATCTATCAGGCAATTGAGGATATTGAAGCTGCCATGAAGGGTATGCTGGATCCTGTCTTTGAGGAGAAGGTGATCGGACACGCAGAGGTGCGCCAGATCTTTAAGGCTTCCGCCATCGGTAACATTGCCGGTTCTTATGTACTGGACGGTACCTTCCAGAGAGGCTGCAAGGTTCGTATCAGCCGCGAGGGCAAGCAGATCTATGAAGGTAGCCTGGCATCCTTAAAGCGTTTCAAGGACGATGTAAAGGAAGTAAGATCCGGATTTGAATGCGGTCTTGTATTTGACGGATTCGATCAGATGCAGGAGTTTGATATCGTAGAGGCTTATATCATGGTGGAAGTGCCCCGCTAATCCGGTGATGCTTCCGCAGAGGATATAAATAAGGAGAAATATGAGGAAGAACAGTGTCAAAAATACCCGTATCAACGGGGAAGTGCAGAAGGTGCTGGCAGAGGTGATCCGCGGGGAGATCAAAGACCCCAGGATCAGCCCGTTCACCAGTGTAGTGGCAGTGGAAGTGGCACCTGATCTGAAAAGCTGCAAGGCATGGATCAGTGTGCTTGGCGGTGAGGAGGCCAAAGAGGCCACGCTTCAGGGCCTGAAGAGTGCGGAAGGCTTTATCCGTTCACGGCTTGCCAGGACCATTAACCTTCGCAACACACCTAATATTACGTTTGTTATGGACCAGTCCATAGAGTATGGAGTGAATATGTCCAGAAAGATTGACGAAGTGATGGCTTCTTCCCGGGCCTCACAGGAGGAAAGTCTGCAGGAGGATGACCTGCAGGAGGAATAGCAGTACAATTATACCGGAGCGGGTTTCCCGCCCCGGTATCTGAAATTATTCCGGATTTTGTGATCCGGGGAAGGAGGGCACATGAATCTTCTTGAGGAGTGCAAAAATGCGAACACCATCGGGATCGGCGGCCATGTCCGGCCTGACGGCGATTGCGTAGGATCTTGTCTGGCACTATATCAATACCTGAAGAACAGTATGCCGGATAAGTACATAAAGGTATTTTTGGAAAAGCCTGCGGATATCTTCAGTGAGATCAGGGGATATGACGAGATTGACAGCATGTGTACCGAGTGTACGGTGTTTGATGTGTTTTTCTGTCTGGATTGCGGGCAGGATCGCCTCGGCGACAGTCAGAAGTATTTTCTGAGTGCTGCAAAGACCGTCAATATCGATCATCATATCAGTAATCCGGGCTGTGCTGACATCAACTATATCCGGCCGCAGGTGGGCTCTGCAAGTGAGCTGATCTATGACCTGATAGAGAAAGACAGGTTGGATGCTGAACTTGCCAAAACCATATATGTCGGCATGATTCACGATACGGGAGTGTTTCAGTATTCCAATACCACGCCGGCAACCATGGAAAAAGCAGCGCATCTGATCTCTTACGGATTTGATTTTCCCAAGCTGATACAGGAGACTTTTTACCAGAAAACCTATAAGCAGACTCAGATTATGGGAAGAGCCCTGATCGAGAGCATGCGTTTCCTGGATGGGAGATGTATCGTCAGCTGTGTGACCCGCACGATGATGGAGTTTTACGGGGCAGAGAACTCCGATCTGGACGGTATTGTCAATCAATTGCGCAATATCAAAGGTGTAAGTTGCGCCGTCTTTATGTATGAGACGGGAAAGCTGGAATACAAGGTCAGTATGCGGTCCGATGAAAAGGTGGATGTGTCGAAGATCGCCGCGCAGTTTGGCGGTGGCGGACATATGCGGGCAGCAGGCTGCAGCATGAAAGGAAGCTTCCATGACTGTGTGAATCAGTTGTCACTGCATATAGACAGACAGTTAAAGGAGTCTGCAGAATGATAAACGGAATCATCAATGTATACAAAGAGGCCGGTTTCACTTCACACGATGTGGTGGCAAAGCTGCGGGGAATCTGCGGTCAGAAGAAGATCGGTCACACGGGTACCTTGGATCCGGAAGCTACGGGCGTACTGCCTGTGTGCCTTGGAAATGGCACGAAGCTCTGTGATATGCTGGCTGACCGGGATAAGGAGTATATAGCTGTTATGCTTCTGGGAGTGGCTACGGACACTCAGGATATGACAGGTCAGATCCTTCGGCAAAGGGAAGTGGACTGCACAGGAGAACAGGTGCGGGAAGCAATCTTAAGCTTTCAGGGAGAATATTTCCAGGTGCCGCCCATGTACTCGGCGCTCAAAGTAGACGGTAAGAAATTGTATGAATTGGCAAGAGCCGGTAAGGAAGTGGAGCGCAAGGCAAGGCCCGTACACATTTCAGAGATAGAAATCCTTAATATGGAGCTCCCAAGAGTCACTATGCGTGTGGCATGTTCCAAAGGAACCTATATACGGACTCTTTGCGATGATATCGGTGCAAAGCTTGGCTGCGGCGCAGCCATGGAATCTTTAAAGCGCACAAGGGTGGGAGAATTTGTACTGGAAGAAGCGCATACTCTTTCCGAACTTCAGGAACGGAAGGACAGTGGAAGACTGGAGGAGTGTGTCCGCAGTGTAGAGACCTGTTTTGCCGGGTATCCCTCTCTTTGCGTGACAGAGGAATACGGAAAGCTTCTTGACAACGGAAATGCTTTTTATCCTTCCTGTACGGTAGAAAAAAGAAAATACCCAGCGGGAGCCTGGGTAAGAGTGTATAGGGAAAACGGAGGCTTTTACGGAATCTATGCCTATGACGACCAGAGGCATATGTACAAGCCGGTGAAAATGTTTTTGAAAGAACAGTAAGGAGAAAACATGATCATTATATCCGACACAACGGAATTTTATCTGGAGAAAGAGACAGCAGTGACCATCGGCAAATTTGACGGTTTACATATGGGCCATCGTAAACTGCTGGATGAAATCCTTGAACAGAAA
>JAZRCR010000030.1:0-19534 GCA_045659805.1 Acetatifactor sp. | reverse complement strand
AATACAAAACTGCAGATATGTTCTTATTCGTCCTTTAAACTTTATTTTTCCCTTCATACAAAATACCCCTATTTGTACAAAACACCAATTGATTGGGCAGAGGCTCAGACGCTATCGCGTTCCTCGCTCGCTTCGTGCCCTTCTTCCGGGCAGAGGCTCGAAACGCTTTGCGTTCCTCGCTCGCTTCGCTCGTCAAGCACATAAGAAAGAATCTGCACGAGCAAGCTCGGCATCTGCTTTCTTATGTGTTTGACTCTGCCCTTTGCGAACATTATACCACATTACCTCTTACTGGGGAAGATAAAAATGAAAAAGAATTTCGTAATGCGAAATTCTTTTTCATTCTCAATATCAGCTCAGTGTCAAATATTCTGTTACACACAGATATCAACATCAAGACGGTTGGCAATATACTCTTCTACAGACTCTTTGGGCATTGCAAGGGCTGCCGCCAATTCTCCAAACAGGTAATCCTGTGCAATTTTAAGGTATTTGGCATCAATTGCTGTCACTTTGCGGCCAACTTCCTGGCGTTTCTGTTTTCTCTCCCGGACCGTCTTTATAACCTTTACCCATTCCTCACACTGATTTGTCTTCAGACAATTCTTGTATTCCTGTTCCAGAAGCTTTTCATTGGAAATGGCGATCAGCGGTATCTCCGGCATCCTGCCGATCAGCTGATGCGCCTCATCTGCCGTCAGAATCCTGCGCAGAGAACTCTGCGCGGTATCAACGGGCACATACACGGTGCTCGCCATCATATATAAAGGTTTCAGAATATAATATTCTCTCTCTTTCTCCACACCGGAAATATCCAGGGTTGCCACCTTTTCCACCCGACATACACCTTTACTTCCGCATACTACCGTTTCACCTGCTTTGAACACGCCATTCCTCCTCTCCAATTCTTACTTTTTATTATAACCACACTTAAGCAGATTTAAACTTCATTTTTCAGTCAACTTTATTCATATTATATCAAATTTTCAAAACGTGCGCAAGAAAAATGTGTATTGTGCATAAATACTGTTTGTAATATTATAGAAGGAAGACTATTCAACTTGACTTGCAGAGAAACCATAGTGTAATATAATTGAAAATATCAATTTACCTGAGGGATAAAAATGAGCAGAACAATCGATATGACAACAGGCAGTCCCACAAGACATATCCTGACCTTTGCCCTTCCGCTGATCTTAACCAATATCGGTCAGCAGCTATACATGATAACCGATGCCGCCATTGTAGGAAGAGGCGTTGGGGTTAAAGCATTGGCCGCCGTAGGCGCAACAGACTGGTGTTATTGGCTCATTCTATGGACAGTATCCGGACTTGCCCAAGGATTCTCCACTTTTGTATCCCGTTATTTTGGTGAGAAGAATTATGACGATTTAAATAAATCCATCGCAATGTCAACTCTTCTGTGCTCCGTCATCGGCACGACACTGACTGTTGCCGGCTTACTCGCCGCCAAACCGCTTCTTTTCCTCTTACGTACCCCGGCGGATATCATTGACAGCGCGGCCTTATATCTTATGATAATGATCGGTGGCACTCTGGTTGTCACCGCATACAATATGGCTGCTTCTATACTGCGCGCTTTCGGTGACGGCAAAACACCGCTCTGGGCAATGGTGATCGCAGGCTTCTTAAATATCGGTCTGGATGCTCTTTTCGTATTCCTTTTACATTGGGGGATCGCGGGGGCTGCTATCGCTTCCGTTATATCGCAGCTTGTCGCCTTTCTCTATTGCCTGCTAAATATCCGCAAGATTGAGTATGTAAGACTTGAGCGCAGTATGTGGAAGCCTGACAGAAAGCTGATCAAATCTCTTCTGGTATTCGGCATGCCCCTGGCTCTGGAGTATATTGTCATCGCGCTGGGAGGTATCATCCTTCAATCTGCCGTCAACGAACAGGGCAGCATCTTCATCGCAGGCTATACCGCTACCAATAAGGTTTACGGCCTCCTGGAAAGCAGCTCCATTTCTATCGGTCTTGCCTGCTCCACGTTTTTTGCTCAAAATTACGGCGCATGTCTTTATGACAGAGTGAAAAATGGCGTAAGAACTGCAGTGTTAATTATGTCTGTAATGGCCCTTGCCGTCATGACTGTCACACTGCTCATCAGACGTCCGCTGCTGCAGCTCTTTCTCGACGTTTCCGAGGAGGGGGGACCTCAGGCACTTGAGATCGCTGTCCGCTATCTCATCATCATAACCGTATGTCTGGTGATCCTGTACCTGATCCATGTTTTCCGTAACGCCCTGCAAGCACTTGGAATTTCCGTCTGGTCTATGATCTCAGGTATCGCCGAATGTGTCTGCCGCATTGTGATGGCAAAAGCAGTCATCCTGTGGATGGGAAGCAACGCTCTCTTCGTCGCAGAACCCATATCCTAGCTGGCAGCACTTCTTTTCGTCATCCTGCCGTATATCTACTACCACAAAAAATTATTAAGCTGATCCGCCCCATTTGCAATCCTCACGAGGCTATCTTGTAAACTGTCAGCAGGCAATTCCATGGCGTGGCAATCAGCTTTTTGGCATATTGAGAAAGAGTTAGAAGCACTTCGTCAGAGTGTACCTAGTACTTCTTACTCTTTTGAAAACGCAAAAAGTCTGATTGCCCCGCCACGGAATTGCCTGCTGACAGTCTGCTTGACGGCTTCATGAGAACCAATAGAACGATTCCGGACTATCCGTATATTTTGTCGTTCTGAAAAAGTGTTAGGAACACTTGGAATGATTCAATAAAGTTTTAACGCCTCATTCATCACATGTTTGAGCAGCTTCAGCTGCGAGTTGGTGATGAATGAGACGTTGTATTTTACTTTATTGGAACATTCTTAGTGTTTCTTGCACTTTAGAAGAGCAAAATATACAGACAGTCCGGAAGCGTCTTCTATCTCTGAACACGTCCGGAAGCGTCTCCGCCTGCCAGTGTCTCAACTTCTTTTCTGGATACCAGGTTAAAGTCGCCGGGGATCGTGTGCTTCAGTGCGGAAGCAGCCACACCGTATTCCAGCGCTGCCTTGAAGTCCTTGCCGTCCAGCATACCGCAGATCACGCCTGCTGCGAAGGAATCTCCGCCGCCTACACGGTCAACGATTGGATGGATGCGGTATTCCTTGGAGTGATAGAACTCCTTGGTATCTCTGGAGTAGATACATGCGGACCAGCCGTTGTCGGATGCGGAACGGCTCACGCGCAGAGAAGATACACAGTATTCGAAATTGAACTTCTCAACCATTTGCTCGAAGATAGACTTATAACCTGCAAGTTCCAGTTCACCGCTGGTAACGTCAGTCTCACCGGGCTTGAAGCCCAGAACAAGCTCGGCATCTTCCTCATTACCGATACATACGTCAACATACTTCATCAGGTTGGTCATAACTCTCTGTGCCTTCTCAGAAGACCACAGTTTCTTACGGAAGTTCAGGTCGACAGACACTTTTACGCCGTGCTTCTTAGCTGCGATCAGTGCCTTCTCGGTAAGCTCAGCAGCTGCGTCGGATACAGCGGGAGTGATACCGGTAAAGTGGAACCAGTCTGCTCCTGCAAAGATAGCATCAAAGTCAAAATCTGCTTCGGTAGCGGTAGAGATGGAAGAATGAGCTCTGTCATATACAACCTTGGAGGGTCTCATAGCGGAGCCGGACTCCAGGAAATAGATTCCCAGTCTCTCGCCGCACTTTGCAATATGCCTGGTTCCTACATTGTACTTTCTCAGGGCTGCCACTGCACACTCACCGATCTCATTGTTGGGAACTGCAGTTACAAATTCCGCATCATGACCGTAGTTAGCCAGAGACACTGCTACATTGGCCTCACCGCCGCCGTAGCATACGTCAAACTCGTCAGCCTGAATAAACTTTTCAAAATTAGGGGTAGAGAGTCTGAGCATGATCTCACCCATAGTAATTACTTTTGCCATTGTTTTTCCTTTCCTGCCAGGAGTGTCCCTGACACCTAAAATTTATCCCTGTTACTTCTGTACAAGATGAACAGCAAATCCGCCGATCTCTTCTTTCAGATAGATTGCTTTCAGAACACCCTTGTCATCTCTCTTGGCAGATTCCTGATTGAATTCCACGCCCAAGACGTTCTCCATATAATTGATCGCTCTCTCGATATAGTTGGTTCTGATGGCAATGTGACCGTTCTTACCAAGATAAGGTGTCTTCATCACTTCCAGAGCTGTTCCTGCAAAGATGGAGCTTGCTCCGACCTTAGCGGGCATACCGAACAGGAATGCAAATCTCCTGGCCGCCTTCAAAGCATCCTCTTCATTTTCCGCATTGACACCTACATGGGCAAGTTCAAAGCCCAGCATGGTCTGTACTGCTTCTCTGGTGAGCTGCTCGATCTTATCCCACTCTCCTGCATTGATCAGGTCTCCGGGAACCATCCAGGAACCGCCGCAGGCGATGATCTTGTTAAAATCAAGATAAGTGGTCAGATTCTTAGCGGTAATACCGCCGGTAGGCATAAATTTCATGTTTACATAGGGAGCTGCCATTGCCTTGATCTTAGCAAGTCCGCCGGACTGCTCTGCCGGGAAAAACTTAACCACATCCAGGCCAAGCTCAATAGCCTGCTCGATGTCACTGGGGCTCGAGGTACCGGGAGTGATAGGGATATCATTCTCCTGGCAATACTGAACAGTCTTAGGGTTCAATCCGGGGCTGACAATAAACTGAGCACCTGCTGCCACTGCAGCGTCAACCTGTGCCGCATTAAGTACGGTACCTGCTCCCACACACATTTCGGGGAAATTGTCCGTCATTGCCTTGATAGCAGCTGCTGCTGCACTTGTACGGAAGGTTACTTCTGCACAGGGAAGGCCGCCGGCACACAAAGCCTTTGCAAGGGGAATCGCATCCTCTGCTCTGTCAATTTTAACAACCGGCACAATACCGATCTTACTGAGTTTCTCAAGAACTGCGTTCATTTCTGTTTGTCCTCCTGTCAACTGTTACTGCATCACAACGGTTCCGTACACTTCCAGCTGCGTAAGCGCAGGGAATGGAGAAGGATCGTCTGCCTTGATCATATTGCTCATACGGATCCAGGTGATCTGCTTCTTTTCAAAAGTAAGGGTGTGTGCAAATCTGCTCTTTTCAAGATCCCATTTCAAGCTGGAACCGTCGGAAAAGGTAAGGGTTACCTGCGTCCACCAGTTGTCGTGAGGGAAGTCGGCCCTTGTAAACATTACCACCTTATCTGCTTCGATCAGGCGGCCGAAATCAACGGTAATCTCCGCATCATCCTGCTGATTGATACCCCACGACTGATAAGGCCATGCACCGTGGGAACGGTTCTCACACACACCGTCAATGGCATTGCATGCAAAGAATACTGCTGCACCTCGGGTCTCCACATTTGCTGTGGCATGGGGATACATATTCTCACTCTCATGCCGATCACACTTATTCTTAGCCTGATTGCGGTACTGAACCACTTCTTCTTTCATAGCGGTTCTCGCATACAGATAGTGTATATCTCCCTTAAATGATCTGGGGGACATATTTCTCTTATTGTTCCTTGGCGGGATCACATACTTTACATTTCCGGTCAGATATACCAAAGATTCACCGATCACATCGTCTGGCTGGAACCATACATGGATATTCTGCTCAGAAGTTTCCAGAATAATACTGTCTCCGTCCTCATATTCTCTTCTGATCACCAGACTTGCCATATCCTCGGCACTGTCCTCATACAGGACCTTACCGTTAATGTCTGTCAGTTTTAATGTAAGCATTGCCATTATGCCAGAATCTCCTTTACGCACTCTGCAATTTTGTCGCACTTGCAATTGTCAAAGAAATACTCTTTAAACTTCTCACCCGACAGAGCACCCTTAACCAACTCACGGTCAACGTTTTTCAGGATGGTGATGATATCGGTATGGGTTACCTCTTTCACCTGATCCAGGATCTTCTTGTTTCGCTGCTCGGGGATTACTCTCTCAGGGGGATATCCGCCGCCGCCGGGCGCGCAGAACAGCTTCTCAAAGGTATACTGCAGATTCAGCTCGCCGCCCCAACCGAAGTTCTCAGCATAGGGAAGAGATACACAGTTACCGTCATTTACCTGAGAGAACAGATATGCATCCAGGGGAGATTCGATATGTCCGCACAGTACCTTGGGGAAAGAGTTGCATGCCAGCATAGCACCTTCGCCGGTACCGCAACCGGTGATAACATAGTCAACTGCTCCTGAGTTGATCAGAACTGCTGTCAGGATACCGATCTGAACATAGGTGATGGAATTGGGATCCTCAGCTCCGCACATACCGTAGTTGAATACTTCGTGTCCCATGGGCTCAACTACCTTTTTCAGGGTGGTACAGATCATTTCATTTTTAGCAGCCTGGCTATTTTCATTGATTAACGCGATCTTCATTTAAAAATACCTCCATATCATATTTTGTCCGTTTTCTGCCCTGCCCTCACCGGGCAGAGCAAAGTTTCATGATCTTCTTTCAAATCTTAAGAGGGCTGTTTGCCGATGTAAGCAAGGATACCGCCGTCTACATACAGAATATGTCCGTTCACTGCATTGGAAGCTTCAGATGCAAGGAATACAGCGGGACCGGTCAGTTCTTCTGCCTTCAGCCATCTGTTGGCGGGAGTCTTGGCGCAGATAAACTGATCGAAAGGATGTCTGCTGCCGTCAGCCTGGATCTCACGCAGAGGAGCGGTCTGAGGAGTCTCGATATAACCGGGTCCAAGGCCGTTACACTGAATGTTGTACTGGCCGTACTCGGAGCAGATGTTTCTGGTCAGCATCTTAAGGCCGCCCTTTGCAGCTGCATAAGCAGATACTGTCTCACGTCCCAGCTCAGACATCATGGAACAGATGTTGATGATCTTGCCGTGACCCTTCTCGATCATAGCGGGGATTACCGCCTTGGATACGATGAAAGGTGCGTTCAGATCCACATCGATTACCTGTCTGAACTGATCTGCGCTCATCTCATGCATGGGGATACGTTTGATGATACCTGCGTTGTTTACAAGGATATCGATGGTTCCCACTTCCTTCTCGATCTGGGCTACCATATTGTTCACTGCAGCCTCATCGGTTACATCGCACACATAGCCGTGAGCCTTGATACCGCGCTCCGCATAAGCTTCCATTCCCTTATCTACCAGCTCCTGCTTGATGTCGTTAAAGCAGATGGTGGCGCCTGCCTCAGCATAAGCTGCAGCAATTGCAAAACCGATACCGTAGGATGCACCGGTAACCAGTGCAACTTTTCCTTCTAATGAAAAATTTGTAAACTGTGACATAATATCTCTCCTTTTTATATTGGTGTATGACTGCCCTGTTGACGCAGCCCATTTAACTGTGTTATTTCAGATCCTTATTGGAAACGCCGTCCATATCGTCAAAGTCCTGATTCTCTCCTACCATACCCCAGATAAAGGTATAAGCTCTGGAACCGCATCCGGAGTGAATGGACCAGCTGGGTGAGATCACCGCCTCTTCGTTCCTCATCACAATGTGACGGGTCTCGTCAGGTTCTCCCATGTAATGCATGACAAATGCATCCTCGGGCATTTCAAAATAAAGATAAACCTCCATACGTCTGTCGTGAGTGTGACAGGGCATGGTATTCCACACGCTGCCGGGTGCAAGCTTGGTCATACCCATCTCAAGCTGACAACTCTCCACCTGGCCGGGAAGAATATATTTGCAGATCACTCTGTGGTTGGCATCCTCCAAAGATCCCAACTCCACTTTATTCTCGTCCTTTACGATCACAACCCCTTCCTCCGGAGTGCCTTCCGGCTTGATCAGAACGGTGGGGCAAGTCCTGTGGGCAGGTGCCGAATTCAGATAAAACTTGGCAGGAGCCGCTGCGTCATCGCTTGCAAAAACAATGTCTTTGGAGCCCATACCTATGTACATAGCCTCCTTGAAGCCCACTTTGTATACGCGGCCGTCAACGGTGACGGTTCCCGCTCCGCCGATATTGATCACTCCCAGCTCTCTTCTCTGGCAGAAGTACTGCGCTCTCAGCTCATCTCCTGCAGTAAGTGCAATGGGCTCTACCGGCACAGCGGCACCGGTGATAATCCTGTCAATGTGGCTGTATACCAGCTTGATCTGTCCGGGCACAAAAAGATCCTGGATCAGAAACTCTTCTCTCAGACGGTCAGTGGTATAGTGCTTCACATCTCTTGGGGATACTGCTGTTCTCAGTTCCATGTCATACCTCTCTTTCTGCAATGCTCATTGCGGATTATTTTCACATGAAATCACTTTTATTATAACACAGAGTCCTAAGCGATTCCAATAGAAATCTATTATTTTGTCTTCATTATACCGTAAAATAATCGCCATGTCTTTTCAAATATGAGTATAAATCTTGCAAATTTTGAACAAGTAAGGTATAATCACTCATGATGATCCAAGATTTTGTCAGACACGAAAGGAGAACCCATGGAAGAATTAACCTCCTGCCAGCAGGCCATTGAAAACTGTCTGCTCACTCACACTTTTTCTATCGCCCATCTGTACAAAGAAGAAAAAGCCATGGATATGCATATCCATGACTGTTATGAACTGTATTATTCCATTTCCGGGGGAAGACAGTTTCTGATCGACAACCGCTTCTACACAATCGCCCCCGGCGACCTGTTCATCATTAACCAATATGAGAGTCACAAGCTGACCCAAATCGATACCGGAGTCCATGAAAGAATCGTTGTGGACATCTACCCCGATTATGTAAAGTCCTTATCCTCTGCGGATACGGACTTAAACGCATGCTTTGTCAACCGCCCCTCTCGCTTCCAGCACAAGATTTCCCTGAACAAAGAACAGCAGCAGCGTTTTCTTTATTATATAGACAAGATCACTTCCGCCACCGGTTTCGCCCATGACATCGTGGAAAAGTGCGCGTTTACGGAACTGATGGTCCTGATCAACACACTCTCCAACGCCAATGTGGAAGAAAATACCGCAACTGCCTATAAATATAATCACCAGGTGGATGATATTCTGGCCTATATCAACCAGAATATTTCCCAACCCATCACCATTGAGCAGCTGGCTGAGCACTTTTATCTCAGCGAATCCTACATCTGCAGGATCTTCAAGGCCGCAACCAGCACAACGATTAACAAGTACATCACTGCCAGACGCATCAGCATTGCCAAATCGCTGCTGAACGAGGGTGTCAATGTATCCGAAGCTTACGAGCGAAGCGGCTTCTCCGATTACAGCAACTTCTTCAAGGCCTTCACAAAAGCCGTAGGCGTGTCCCCCAAGAAGTATGCCAATCTGACGGTCAGCTGACCCTCTTTTTTCTTCTCCTGCGGACCAGAACCGTGATAACCCCAAAAGCACCGATGCTGACTATACTCAAGAGGATACCGGCAGTTCTTCCGTAAGGCACATAGTGCATTGAAATCGTGTGATGTCCTTCTGAGAGGTCAAAGGCCATGAAGGTTCCTCCAAACAGCGCGGGTTCTGCCTCTTGTCCGTCCACTGTTACGGCCCAGCCCTTTTCGTAGGGTACGGACAGAACCACTCTGCCCTCTTTTTCAAGATCGATCTCACCGCTTATATGGGTACTGTCATAAGTCACATTGGTCAGGCTGTTCTCAGACAGCATCGTCAGCGCCTCCGAGAGTACCTGCTCGTCCATCTTATAAACAGTCACAGATATCTTCGGACTCTCGTCACTGTCGTCCCCATTTTCCAGAAGGATCGCCTCACCTGCCTCCAGATAACCGAGATGCAGGATGGCCGCTTTCTTCAGATCCGAGAACTTGCGTGTCTCTTCCCCTGCGGTCATATTGATCTTCTTCGTGCCGGAAGCTGTCACAAGGCCATAGTAGTAGCCCTCTTCTTTTGCTGTAAATCTCACATTGTTCCCGGACTGTTCCGACTTCACCGACTGGAACAAAACGCCTTCTGCTCCCAATTTTTTGATCATGGCATTCTGCAGTCTGAACCCGTTGTCATCATATCCGCTGGGAATATCGTATCCGTAAGGTGCCACATAGCCAAAAGGAAGGGTTTTCTCCGCCCTGTACAGACTGATCTTTCCGCTGTCTCCGAGGTGCTCGTACAAAGGACCTTCATCCCGGGCATTTTCCCCGTACATGTAATCCACATTCAGGAGCGCGGAAGTAAACAAGGTTGCACCGTCATATCCGTAATACACCTTGCTGTGCCGCATTCCCAGCCGTTTGTACAGATCCATCACATAGGAATTCATAGTGGAGGAAAATACGGATGCGGAAGGGTATCCCGCCAAAGTGGCATCATTTTTAGTCTTTCTCGAAAACTTTTCTATGCGAAAAAACGGCACAGCTGTATCTGTTTCAGCCTCTTCATCCCCTTGCACATAGGAAAGCGCGTCTTCTTTCGCCGTCTCATACAGAGCACGGTAATCCTTCAGCTCATTCAGATACTGGGAGCGGCTTACCGTTCCCACACTGGTATCATACGTATTGATGCTGCTTTCCGCGATCACCAGAACTATTGCTGCCGCGGCAATCACTGTCCGTACCACCCGGTCCGTTCTGGTCCTGTACAGATAAAGAAGAATCGCATAAGCTGTGACAAAGCCGATGTTCAGAAATTCCACCCAGGTCCCAAAATGCTCGGTGTCCACAAATTTTTCCACAAAGAGCAAAAAGAGCAGCGCACCAAGATAGCAGCTGATGATCCGCTTCCCGTCCTCCTTCATCAGATTGCGATAAGCGTCATAGCCCATCACCAATATCAGGAAAATGTAGATAAAGGACTGTCTTGCCGGCAGGGAATCGGGATAGTTCATACCGTGCCAGACGAAATCCAGCATATTGGTGGAAAAGCTCACCAGCATCACGCCGGTCAGCGCCAGATATCCAAATCTTCTGCAGGCCGGTATCCCCCGGTTCAGGGCAAACATGGGAACAAGCAGAAAAGTGGCCACACCGCTGTAGATGTTGGGCCAATGGTTCAGTCCTCTCTCCGTTGTGATACACATACAGTGTCTCGCCAGCATGTCCAGCACAGAAAAATATGATTTCAATGTATCCGGGAAATTCATGTCACCAAAATCGGTCTCCAGGATCGCACAGACCTCCGGGACCAGAAGAATGCCTGCCATGCCTCCCGCCAGCAGCGAATAAACCGCAAAATTCCTGACACTGCGAAGCGAACACTTCTCCATCAGGGAAAGTGCCACAAAATACAGCACAAGGAAAATACAGATCATAATGGAAATATAGAAATTGGTCAGGATGGAAAGTGCCAGGGTAACACAGTACAAGGTACACTTTCCTTCTTTTACCAGCCGCTCAAGCCCCAACAGGATCAGCGGCAACAGAATCACACAATCCAGCCACATAATATTCCAGTTGTAGGCGGCCATATACCCGGACAAGGCATAAAAGCAGGAAAACAACAGAACTCCCACATCATTTCCCGTCCGAAAGTGCCTGCGCAGATAAATGCAGGAAGTAAGACCGCAAAGACCAATCTTCACGATCACCAGATAGCTCATAAATTCCATCAGGTGCGCCTGCGGAACCAGAAATGCCAGCCAGTGCAGCGGGCTGGCAAGATAATATCCGTAAAGTGCAAGGAAATTAGAGCCGATACCCACATTGTAGGAATAGGCCAATCCTTCTCCATCTTTGACCATCCTCATGAATTCACTGAAAAAAGGCATATACTGATGATACATATCCGAAAAGAGAAAACTTCTGTCTCCGAAGGGATATATCTCGTTTATCACAAATAAGGCAAGCATGATAAAAAACGGAATCCCAAAAGCCATAATCAGGATCCATCTGCCCCACTGCGGTGTCAGACCTTTTGCCTTTTTACTCTCAATTCCTGTAAAACCCATGCTTTTTCCTCCAAAACCTTATGACCGGTCAAATAACAGATAATACTGCAGTGTCTGATAAGGCAACAACGCCGCCTCATCCTGCTCCTGTTCCTTCTGTGATTTCTCACCGTCTATGCAAAGTTCCCCGTCCTTATCCCGTATCTGAAGTCCCGTGACAATAGGATACTCCTCCCGGACCTCTTTTAACAGGCTCTGGTACTCCGGCAGGGGCAGACCGCAGCTTTCCAGCACATCAATGGCAAGATAATTGACACTGGTCTCGCCCGACACCGACTGGCCTTTCAGATCAAAATTGCTCCAGATCAAATAGGGCACCTTATATCTTAACAAATTTTCTTCCTGTGTTAAAGCGTAGGGATCCCTGCCACTGTTTTTGACAATGGGATTGGTCAAATAAGTAGTGGGCTGATGATCCCCGAAAAATAGGATCAGTGTATCTTCTTCCTGCTCACTGAAATATTCCACCAGTTCTCTGAAGGCCTCATCCGATTTTTTGAGCAGAGACAGATACTGCTCAAGCTGTCCGGATTCTATCCCGTCGATCTTGACATCCGGGGTAAAATTGGAAAATTCCTCCGTATAACCGCTGTGATTCTGCATTGTCACATTAAATACAAAAAGCGGCGTTCCATCTTCTTTTGTCTCATTCAGTGATCTGATCTTATCATAGCACGCCTCATCGGAAACATAATTCCGGACTTTCTTGAAAGTGCTGATCTTTTTCAGATCGATAAATTCATCAAATCCAAGCAGCGGATAAACTCTGTCCCGCTCCCATCCGGATGCGTGATAAGGATGGATCGCAACGGTGGAGTATCCGAGAGACTTCAGATAAGAAGGCAGACTTGCCCCTTCTGACTTCAGATACTGCTGGTAAGCCACACTGCCCTGAGGCAGAAATGCCATACTGTGTCCGGTCAGGAATTCAAACTCCGTGGTGGCAGTATTGCCTCCGATCACAGACACATTCAGATAACCCGAGATCACATCCTCATCCTGCTGCAGGCTGCGTATAAAGGGCATGTAATCTTCATTGGTCTCAAACTCACCCAACACGGAAAGATCTGAAAATGCTTCGTTCATGATCACAATGATATTGGGCCTGCTGACACTTTCCGGATGAGCGACCGCTTCCTCCAGCTGCTCACTGCCGTACTGCGCCAACAACTGCTCTGCCTTTTCGGCAGAATATCCGTCGGGCTTGTCCACCTGCAAATATTCCATCTCCATCAAAAAAGCAACCATATTGCCGTCACGTTTGTGCATGTAGGTAGGGGTAAACAGCTTGTCATAGAGCCCGAAATTTACCACAAAGCTATCGTTCTGCACCATCTTTGTAAAACCAAACAGCATCAAAAAAGGTATCACTGTCAGAATCACCCGCTTGCACAAATGCCTGCTGCCCCGATACTTGATCCGGCTCTCCACCGCCAAAAGGACCAGGAAGCCTGCGATAACAAGAATCGTATCTTTTTGCAGAGAATAATCAAAATTGTCCGCCACGCTTGCGGCAGTGGACAGGGAATAAATATCCCACGGCATAATGGGAGTCCCCCGGAATGTAAGGACATAATAATTGGCAAGTCCAAAGACCATAAAAATACCGCTGTGCACCATGAGAGCCGTTCTGATCCGCCCGAAGATCCCTACAAACAAAAGCGCCAGGATCTCAAAAAACACAATATTCAGCCCCTGAACCGGCCTCCTGGTTGTCTCAAAGGGATTGTGTATATAAAACTCAAACAGGTAATATGTAACCGCCGGACAAATAAAAAAAATGATCCAGGCGATCACTGCTGCTCTCTTCTCCTTCAGTTTATTAAATATATTTATTATGAATTTCATATTAATCTTTCCTCCAACAGTCAATATTTTAATACATTCCGCACAAAATATCAATTCCCGAATATATTAACTTTAACATCTGCCTTATCAGAGAGACTTCCAATATGAAAATAGCCATCGTCGGACGTCCCCGGGACACATTGCGTTATGAATCATATCTCGGCACCCAGGCCGTACAGGCCTTTACCACTTTATCCGTTTGCCGTCTGCCTGACTGCAGCGGTGTTCTCCTTCCCGGAGGCGGCGATATCACCCCTGCTTTCTTCGGAGAACACAACAAAGGCTCCCGCAACATAGATACTGAACTGGACATCATACAGCTTCAAGCGGTCCGATATTGTATCTGTCGCGGCATCCCTCTGCTTGGCATCTGCAAAGGGATGCAGGTGATCAACGTAGCATTGGGGGGAACCGTCATTCAGGATCTTCCAACCGCACATCTTCATAAATACACCGGAAAAGATCAGCACCATTCCTCACGCATATCTCCCGGCACTTTTCTATGGAAACTCTACGGAGAAAGCATGACCGTCAACAGTGCGCACCATCAGGGGGTCGGCATATTGGGGGATCACCTGTGTGCTATCCAGTGGTGTCCTGAAGATCAGTGCGTGGAAGCCATTGTTCACGAAACCCTTCCCATCATCGGCCTGCAGTGGCACCCGGAACGCCTGGACCCTTCCCTGACCGGCATTGATTCACTCCCCCTGCTTTCTTACTTTCTTTCTCTGTGTCGCGACTTCAGCGGAAATAATCTGACAAAATGATAAACCACTTATAAACTAAGTCTTAAATAAATCTAATACCATTTAAAGCAGTTGCTTTTTACCGGTTTCCGAGGTATAATTTATAGAAAGGCTCCAGAGAAGGTTTGGCCTTATTATCTTCCCACGATAAGGAGAATCTAAATGAAAAATATTCAAATCGTAGCAGATTCCACCTGTGATCTGCCCGCAGAGTTGAAAGAAGCATACAATATCATCACCGTTCCTCTGTGTATTGTAATGGAAGAACAGACTTACTACGATGGCGAGGATATTACGCCGGACCAGATCTATCAGTGGTGCGACGCCAATAAAGTCACTCCCAAGACAGCTGCATTACCTTATGACAAAGCGCTCAGCACTTTGGAACCGTTTATGAAGAACGGGGATGACATTCTGTTTTTCGGAATCTCGGAACAGATGAGCACCACCTGCAATATTGTGCGTTTACTGGCAAGTGATCATGATTACGACAGACTGTTTGTAATCGACTCCATGAACCTGTCCTCCGGAATTGCTCTTCAGATATTATATGCAGCCCAACTGATCAGGGAAGGCTTCTCTGCCGAAGAGATCGTGGAGCGCGTGGAAAACCGACGCAGCAAGGTTCGTGCCAGCTTTGTGGTCGAGACATTAACCTACCTTGCCAGAGGCGGCCGATGCAAGCCTGTCACTGCTCTTCTCGGCAACACCCTGAAGCTCAAGCCTCAGATTGTTGTAGAGCGAGGTTCCATGGGCGTATCCCGAAAATACCGGGGCAAACAGTCCTCCGTTATTATGAAATATGCCAAGGATCTGGAGGAAGCACTGCTTCATGCCGATCCACAACATGTATTTATTACCCATTCCGGCTGTGATGATACACTCCTTGAAGAGCTTCGCAGCTACCTGGAGAGCTTACATCATTTTGATAACATTTATGTTAACAGAGCCGGCGGTGTAATCTCCAGTCACTGCGGTCCCGGCACCCTCGGCATCCTCTTTTACGCAGATTAGAGGAATAACAATCCCGATAAACGGAGGCGGCAAGTAAGGGCAATTTCCGGTGTCAGATACCCCGACCTTTTTCATTTTGAAAAAGCGTTAGCAACAATTAGAACTTTTCAATGAAGTATTGACACCTCAAGCATCACATGTCTGCGCAGCATCTGCTGCGAGTTGGTGATGATTGAGGTGTTGTTTTTTGCTTCATTAAAAAGTTCTTAGTGTTTCTTATGCTTTTGAAACCTGAAAAAGGTCGGGGTATCTGACACCGGAAACCGCCTTACTTGCGCGACTCCCATGATCATATTTTCAATTCCCCTTCCCGTAAAAAGACACCGGCGTTTCTGGTAAGGCCGAATCGATTCACAAAAAAGTCGCATTTGCAGAGGAAGAGGTAATAGATGTTCAAGCCGCAGCCATGTAACGTTTCAAAATTCCCCTGTCCCTTGGAGACGATCACATCAGCTGCATGCAGTGCCTGTCTGGCCTCCTCGCTGACGCGGGATATTACAGTACCTGCGATATCCGTTCCGTTGCCGATCACATCTGATACAAGATTTAGTCCTGTCTCTATCGCATCTTCCATGGTGACGTCGTTCAACACTTCCATGCCTCTCACGATCACTGTCACATGTAAATCAGGATAACACTCACGTATACACCGAATGGCCAACTTATCAAGCACTGCCTCACCGCAATTGTCCACCAGATAAACAAGGCGTTCTGCTCCTGCAAGTTCCTGTTCAAACTGTGCATAGACTTTTTCATCCACAAGACACGCCTCTGCCCCGTAAATCATTTCCTCAAGCAACTTTGTATCGACTTCCTTCATGGCGCCGAAATCAATATAATTGCCCACTCTGGCATAGGTCAGTGCCGTCCGGAGCGGTTCTTTGCTCTGTCGGATTCTCTCATCAATACCGGTTTCCATACTCAGCATCCGTTGATTGAAACTATGTTTGATCTGCGCATAGTCATCCGTCTTGCCAAAATAAGTCTCGTATACTTTCTGGATATCAGCTACCAATTCCGGCGCGGATGCATCCCCGCCACTTCCACCGATGACTCTGAGCACTTCTTTTAAATATTCTGCTTTCTTTTGTATATCCTCAAAATGCCGTATCCGTTCCTCCTGCCTCTCAACCAGGCAGCGGATACACGGTGCGCTTATCTTCATCCTTATCCTTCTTTCCCGTCAACCACTACGATTTTCTCAATTACAGGCCGGTCAGAGATGGCAACTGCTCCATCTGCTTCATTCCTTCCATTATTTCATCAAAACCATAACATCACTAATGCTACCGCAGAATCAAAAAAATGTCAATGACCCTTGACAAACCTTTTTGCCGGTGATACTGTAATTATGTTTCATTTTCAATCTTGATTACGAAACAAAGTTTTATCAAGTGCAGAAAGGTGTACATACTATGGATTCACAATCTTGTCTGAATGCCATCAAAAACCGTTACCAATCCCTGACGGGTGCCGAAAAAAAGGTGGCGGATTATATTCTGAAAAATTACGACAAAGTTCCGTCAATGTCAGTGGCAGAATTCTCGGAAGACGCAGGAGTAACCAAAGCCTCCGTTGTCAGGTGCTGTCAATCTCTGGGCTTTCAGGGCTATGCCGACCTGAAGATGGCCCTTGCGGTAGAGCTGTCCAAAAACAGGCAGCTGAATTACACACCTTATATCTATCCCACCGACGATGCAGGCACGATCCTGGATAAGATTTTTTCAGCCAACGTAAAGACACTGCATGACACAGCCGAAAAACTCGACCGGGCAACTTTGCAGAATGTGGTCAATCTGATGGATCATGCCCACGCCATTTACATTTACGGCATAGGTACCTCCGCAGCTATTGTCAGCGATTTTCAATATCGGATTATGCAGCTGGGATATACTGCTTTCTGCTATTCAGACGTGCCATCCATGAAAATATCCACCATGAATATCAGAAAAGGTGACGTTGCCATCGGCATCTCTCACAGCGGAAGAACCATTGCTACCATTGAAGCGCTGCAGTTAGCCAAGGAAAAAGGTGCCGGGACAGTGTGTATCACAAGTTATCCGGGAAGCAGGATCACTCAGGTCTGTGACCATAATATCGAGATCTTCTGTGACGAAATTCAGTATCCCATGGAAGCCATCTCTGCAAGGATCGCACATATCAGCGTGATCGATGCCATCACCACTTCCCTGTCCGCAAGACATTACGACTCTACGCTGAAGCGCTCACAAACCGCACACCAACTGATCAACAGCATCAGATATTGAAAAGAGGAAATATGAAAAACAAAAAGACTACCGTTATTTTTTTCATCTGTTACATAGCTTATACTGCCATATATATCGCACGACTGAATCTTACCACCGCCTCCCCGGGACTGGTGGATGCCCGGATCCTTGACACCGTACAGATCGGTTTGATGGGAAGTGCTTTTTCCATCATCTACTCTGTAGGCAGACTTCTTAACGGCAGGATCAGCGACTCACAACCGCCCTGCCGCATGATATGTATCGGTCTGGTCCTTGCCGGTATCAGCAATATTGCTATCAGCTTCTTCCCGCCCTTTGAAGGGATCCTTTTCCTGTGGGGCTGCAATGCCTTTGCGCAATCCATGCTGTGGAGTTCTATCCTGCGAATCATTGCAAGTCTCTACGATGAGGAAACTGCCCGTCAGAAAACCTCCTACATGGTAACCTCCGTGGCAGTAGGCAATATTGCCGGCATCCTGTTAAACACTTATATCATCACCGGATTTGGACTTTCCTTTGCTTTTCTGATCCCCGGAGCACTCACAATCCTTTTGGCAACTTTTGTACTGTTCTCCACAAAAGAGATTGCACGGGAAACTGCCTCCAAAGAGCATCTTCCCATGCTCCGACTTCTTTCAAACAAAGAAATCAGGCTCTCCCTTGTGCCTGCCGTACTGCACGGTGTCATGAAGGACAATATCAGTCTTTGGATGACCGTGTATTTTGTGGACAGATTCCTTGTGGACCTGAATGAATCAGCCTATTTTGTCTTATTTATCCCCATTATGGGATTCATCGGCAGAATGGTCTATCCTTTATGCTACAAGCTTTGCGGAGGCAAAGAACACCGTGTGTCCTTTTACGCATTCTTTGTCTGTGCTGTTGCCGCCATGCCGATCGGTTTTAACATCTCCTCTCCGATAGTGGCCGCGCTATGCCTGAGCCTGATCTATACAGCAGTTTCCGTTGCTAACACTTCGTTTTTATCGATTCTTCCCATCCGCTTTGCATCCACGGGAAATGTGGCTTCTGTCAGCGGCATCATGGATTTTGCCACCTATCTGGGTGCCGGGATCGGCTCTATGGTTTTCGGGATTGTGATCAAACACTTCGGGTATTCTCCCATGTATCTGTCCTGGTCAGTGATCTCTTTAATTTCCATGATCATCCTGCGCTGTATGTTTTGTACAAAAATGGATGAAAAAACATGCAAAAGTTCTTCATAAAATACTACCATTTCTTTTGATTTTGTATTATAATAGTAAGGCAGGTCTTCGTGCAGAAGACACAAACTCATCATTCCACAACAGAAAGGAATAGATATATATGGAAAGAAAAGTAGGAACTGTATCCCGAGGAATCCGCTGCCCGATCATCCGTGAAGGTGACAATCTTGCTGATATCGTAGTAACCAGTGTTCTGGAAGCCGCTGAAAGCGAAGGATTTTCCCTCCGCGACAGAGACGTTGTAGCCTGTACGGAATCCATCGTAGCGCGTGCTCAGGGCAACTATGCCAGCGTGGATGCCATTGCCGAAGATGTGAAAAATAAACTTGGCGGCGAGACCATAGGCGTGATCTTCCCGATCCTGTCCCGCAACCGCTTTGCCATCTGCCTGAGAGGTATTGCCAAGGGTGCAAAGAAGATCGTGCTGATGCTCTCCTATCCCAGTGACGAAGTGGGTAATGAGCTGGTCAGCCTGGACAAGCTGGACGAGGCAGGTGTCAACCCTTACTCTGATATCCTGACTCTGGAAAAATACCGTCAGCTGTTCGGTGAGAACAGACATCCTTTTACAGGTGTTGATTACGTA